>VGYT01000249.1 GCA_016872895.1 Planctomycetota bacterium | reverse complement strand
CGACCCGCCCGCGTAAAGCGCCAGGGCCACGGCCGCCAGCGTCACGTTCGCGCAAACGAGGGCCACGAGGATCAGGTCTTTCATTTTCATGGTGATATCTCCTTCCGGGTGGTTCCGGGGTCACGGGCCGGCTTGCCTGAAGTCGCGCGTAAGGTCGCGGCCGTGCACCGGCTCCATCGTCCACTTGCCCTGCTCGACCCGGTAGAAGAGCATCCGGCGCGACTCGGTGTCGAGGACGATGTAGTTGACGAACTGTTCCTGGACGTTCGCCGTGACGGCCAGGTACGTCGAGTACACGCTGTCGCGGGCGTAGGCCCGCTCTTCCCTCAGGCCGCTCGCCACCAGGCCGCCCAGGAGGACGGCGGTCATGACGAGCACCGCGATGACGACGGTTTTCACGTCCATAGCCCTCTCCTTTTCCAGTGGCGCGCGCAGGCGCCGGACGCCCGTCAGGTCCGCTGATACCGTTTGCATGGAACCGCCAGCACCGTCAGGCACATGATGATGGCGGCGATGTTGGGGATCGTGTAAGAGGGCGCCGGCTGCTCCTTCGCCTTGACCGGCCTGGCCGCCGCCGGCGCAGCCGCCGCGAAGGCCGGCGACGCGGGCACCGCAGAGGCCGGCGCCGCCAAGGCCAGCGCCAGGCCCAGGCCCAGGCCCAGTCCGAGCGCGGCCGCCGCCTGCCGGAGCAGCACGCTTCGCAGGGGTCGCGACTTCACCGACGCCTCCTTGCGGCCCGTCAGAAGAACGCCGCGACGGGCCTTGCCAGTTCACGGAAGACAGCCGCCGGCACGCTCACGGTGTCCCAGGCCGCGCTGCGGGGCCGGCACGATTCCGCGTACCTATTTCGACAGACGCCCAGGAGGCCGTAGTATTCGCCGCGGAACAGGTGAACGACCTCGAACCGCCCCGCGGCCTCCGGCCCGCCACAATGATAGCAGAATACCAGGAGGCCTGCAAATCCAGAACCGAAAACCTCTTCCCATCGGGCGAGGCTGCCCAGGTCGTCGCGGGTGGCCCAGTTCTCCAGGTGCCCGCCGCGCGGGCGGCGCGCCCCGAACCGCCGGCCCTTGACGTCCACCAGCAGGTTCGGCCCGCTGGAACTATACACGACGAAATCGAAACTCTTCAGTTGCACGCCGGCGAACAGGGCCTTCTTGGCCTCGTCGACCGCCACGTACGGCACGCCGGCCGACCGCAGGTAATCCTCGAAGCAGGCCTCGTAGGTGACCTTCCGGTTCATGGGCGCAATCGCAGGCCGGGCTTCGCCCCCGGCGCAGCCCCCCTACGGCGGGGCGAAGCCGGGGCGTGCCCCGGCATCCCGGCGCACGTGCCCTCAAGAGCCGGGGCGTTGCCCCGGCCCACGTATTCTCACCCGCCGAGGGCATCCAGGGGCACGAGGCGCTGCTCGCCCGACTGCATGTCGCGGAGCGTGACCGCGCCCGCTGCGGACAGTTCGTCGCCCACGATGACAACGTACCTTGCCGCGGCCTCGGCGGCCTTCTTCATCTGGCGCTTGAGGCTGCCGCCCTTCAGGTCGAACTGCGTGGCGCGGCCCCGGCCTCGCAGGTGCCGGACGACGCGCAGGATGTCGGTCCAGTTGTCGCCGGCGGCGGATGCGACGAAGAACTCGGCCGCGGCGGCCAGCGCCGGCCTCAGCCCCCGGTCGTCCAGCAACAGGCCCAGAACCGCATCGCCGCAGCCGAAGCCGCAGGCGGGCATCGCCTTCGCGCCCAGTTCTCCCAGGAGCCGGTCGTACCGCCCGCCGCCGAAGATCGCGCGGAACTCGCCCCCCAGGTCGTGCACTTCCCACACCGGGCCGGTGTAATACGCCAGGCCCCGTACAACGCCGATGTCGAAGCGGCACCACTCGGCGATGCCGTAAGCGGCCAGAAACCCGAACAGGCGCCGGAGCGACTCGGCGGCCGCGGCGACCTCGGGCGTGGCGAGTTCCCGCGCATCGATGTCGGCCAGGTCCTTCCAGGCCAGAATGCGCGCGAGGCCCTGGCGCTGCGCGGCCGCCAGGCCCGCCTCGGCCATCATCACCCCGAGCGTTTCCGCGGGGACCTTGTCGCGCTTATCCAGAATGCCGAAGACCTGCGGCACGCGGTCCTCGGCCACGCCCAGGTGCCGGACGAGCGCCGCAAGCAGCCGCCGGTCGTTGATACGGACCTCGACGTCCCTGGCGGTGAGGCCGACGCCGCGCAGCCCATCGACCGCCACGGCGATGCACTCGGCGTCGGCGATCTCGCCCTCCACGCCCGCCAGGTCCACGTTCCACTGGAAGAACTCGCGCAGGCGGCCCCGCTGTGCCCGCTCGTAGCGGAAGCACCGCGAGATGTTGAACCAGCGGACAGGCTCCGGCAGCGACGCTTGCCTCGCGGCAATCATGCGAGCCAGGGTCGGCGTGAACTCCGGGCGCAGCGCGAGGCGGCGCCCGCTCTTGTCATCCAGCCAGTAGAGTTGCTCGGCGATTTCCGGGCCGCTCTTGTCGGTGTAGAGTTCCAGCGGCTCGAGTTCCGGCCCGTCGACCTCGACGAAGCCCGCGCGGCGGCTGGCCTGGCGCCAGCGCTCAAGGAGCCACTCGCGGAAGGCCATGTCCTCGGGATAGAAGTCGCGCGTTCCTCTGACCGGCTGGACTTTCAACTCGTTCTCTCCCAGGACCGGCGGGGCCCTGCCGCCTGCGCGCCCCTGCCTGCGTTTACGGCGTTTTGAGTTCCTGCCGCAGGCGCTCCGTGGAGCCGTCGGCGTGTTCGACGACGAGTTCTGCACCTGTGACGCCCGCGCGGCTGACCTCGTTGTGCCGCGGCACGTAAGTGACCTCGCAGAAGCCCCGCGCATCCGGCCCCTGGAGGGAGAAGCCCTGCGCATCGCCCTCGGCCGCGCGCCGCTGCCGGACGCTCGTGCGCTGCCCGTCTGCCCGCGTCAGGGTGAGCACGGCGCTTCGCGGCGGACCAGCGCGCGCGGCAAAGCGCAGGCGGACCTCCACGCGATAGCACGTGATCTTCAGGGTCTTCTCGCGGTCGCTCGGCAGGTCGGGATGCTCCTGGGCGCCCGGATAGTGGTACCACTTGTCTTCGTTCCTGTCGAAGACGTAATCGCACCGCCCCCGCAAGAGGTAGGGCACTGCATACACCTCATACGTTTGAGGCCGCTCGCCGCACCGGAATGCGCGCGTCCAGCGGAAGCGGCCTTCGACCTTCGGCGCGCTTACGACCGTTTCGTCGCCGGCCACGCCGAACACGACGTAGTTCGTCAGGCCGGGGTCCGATTCCAACTCGAACGTCACCGTCTCGCCGTCATAGGCCCACTGCCCGCGCTGGAGCGAGAAGCCGCCGTCGGGCAAGGCCGTATCGGCCCACATCCGCGCGCGGGCCGTGGGACCGCAGCCGGCCGCAACGATAAGGGCGGCCAGGCACACGCCCGTTATCATGAAGGAGTTTGTCTGCCGCATGGCGACTCACGTCTCCTTGTGCTGCGGGGACGATTCCGCAACTGGCGGCGCCGCCGGCCCCGGCCGCTCCGCCGCCTTCGGGCCGCGTGGCCCGCCCAGCCGCCGATAGGCGTGCATCACGGGCCCGCTCAGGGCGTACGCACCGAAACCGACCGGCAGCATGACCTCGCGCAACAGGAACGCCAGCGCAATAGCCAGAAGGAGAAGCACCAGGTGGCTCAAGGGCCGCCGCCCGCGCAAGAATTGGTTCAACAGGTGCGAGTACCGCACCCGCGACACCATCAGCAGCCCCAGAACGACGGCCACGACCGGCAGCGCCCACAGCATGGCGCATGCGGTGCGGTCGGGCTGGACCTGGCTCCAGCAGCCGGCCAGGACGATGATGAGCGACACCAGGGCGCCCGCCGCCGGCGGCGACGGCAGGCCCCGGAAACTCAAATGCGCCTCCTCGTCGTGCACGTTCTCCACGTTGAACCGCGCCAGGCGTATCAGCGCACATCCCAGGTAAACCGCGCCGCAGACCCACGCCAGCCACAACACCCGGCCGGCGCCGAACGGCAGGTCCACGTCCTGAAGGCCCTCGACGACCACGCGGTTCATCAGGAACGCCGGGGCCACGCCGAAACTGACGGCGTCGCAGAGGCTGTCAAGTTGTCCGCCGAAATCGCTGGTGACCCGGGCGAATCGCGCCAGCCGCCCGTCCAGCGCATCCAGGACCATCGCCAGGATGATGAATGAGCCCGCCAAGCGTATCTGCGTCTGAAAGGTGGCGTGGGCCACGTCGGATGCCAGCAGCGCCTTGGCCGTGAGAGTGATGGCCGCGAACCCGCAGACGGCGTTTGCAAGCGTGCAGAGCGACGCCAGGATGGAGACTCGCCGGATCCTCATCTGAACCGCCCCAGGACCGTCTCTCCGGCCCGGACGCGGGCGCCCGGACTCACGAGAACCTCAAAACCGCTCGCAACGGGCACATACACCTCGACCCGCGACCCGAACTTTATCATGCCGATGCGCTGGCCGCGAGCCAGGACGTCGCCGGCGGCGGCCGCGCACACGATCCGCCGCGCCAGCACTCCCGCCACCTGGCGCAGCAGGACGCGCCCGGGTCGGCCCTCGGCCTTGGCGATGGCCACGGATACCGATTCGTTCTCCGCCGACGAGGCCGGGTCGCGCGCATCCAGGAACCGCCCCCGGCGGCGCTCGACCGCCTCCACGCGGCCGGCGCACGGGGCACGGTTCACGTGCACGCTGGCCAGCGACATGAAGATGCCGACCTTGTGCGCCCGGGCCTTCAGAAACCGCGGCTCGTCGGCCTCCGCCACCTCGGTCACGCGCCCGTCGGCCGGCGCCACCAGCAGTCCGGGCTCCACCGGGACGCGCCGGGCTGGGTCCCGGAAGAATGCGACCACAAGAACCAGGGCGGCGGCGAACAGCGGCGCAAGGTACCACGCCCACATGGCCGAGACGGCGAGGCCCGCCAGGGCACCTCCGCCGAACAGCGCCAGTTCGCGCACCGCGTATTCAGCCAGAGGAATCCGCACGGGCCTTGTCCTCCGGCGCCGAGTCGTAGTAGTGGCCGCACGGCACGCGCGTCAGCCGCAGGTCAACCGCGTCGATGGGGAATGCGCGGCAGGTGCGCATCCGCTTCTCGTATCGTTCGCACATGCAGTCGGGCATCAGGAACGGGCAATGAAACGTCAGGTCGCAGCAGGAGCCGCAGAGCCGGCACTGGCCGCGGCGGTCCTGGCGGATGCGGGCCACGTAGTCCGGCCTCACGCGGCAGAGGTACTGACGGCGGACCTGTCCGGCGAGCCGCAGGAGCCATCGCCAGGCGACGCCCGGCGCGTGCGCGGGCGGCTGGATGAACTCCCGGTTCGGCGGCGCGACGCCGCTGCTGCCGTCTTGCATGCGAATCATGTGGGCTGCGAGTCTAGACGTTCCGCCGGCGCTTGTCAATCCGGGCGCGGTTCTTGCGCGGCTTACTCCAGGTTGGCGTGCCGGGCGTCGAGTTCCTGGGCCGCAGTGCCGAGGCGGCGGCCGATCTCGGAACTCACCGCGTCCAGGAGCACAAGCAGGGCCTGCTCGAACAGCGACCCGCCGTACTGTACGGAGGCGCCAGCCCCCGGCGGCGTGCGCTTGGTCGGCGCCGCGATGACGATGGTTTCGTTGGCCAGGCGGGCCATGGGCGAATCGGGCGTCGCCGTGATGGCCACGACCTTGGCCCCGGCCGTCTGCGCCACCTGCGAGACGAGCACCGTGACCTGCGTCTCGCCGCTGGCGGAGCAGGAGACCAGGAGGTCGCCGCCGCGGATGGAGGGCGTCGTGGTGTCGCCGACCACGTAGGTCACGAGGCCCAGGTGCATCAGGCGCATGGCGAACGCGCGGGCCATGAGTCCGCTCCGCCCGCCGCCCGCCACGTAGATGCGGTCGGCCTTCAGCACGGCCTCGACCAGGCGCTGGAGGCCCTCGGGGGGAATCGGGGCCAGCGTGCGGCTCATTTCGTCAAGAATCTCGTGGATGGTTCTCTTGATGGGCATGCTTGCGCCCCTTTCGCCGGACGCAATCAGTATAGCGTGGGGGGCCGAGTTCTGACTAGCGGCAAAATGTCAATGCGGGTGCCATGCTTTCGGGCCGTCGCGAAAGCATGGCACCCCCGGCTGGCCGGCCGTGCCACAACGCCGCGGCGCGCTTCCTTGACAGCCGCGGGGCGCCGGACTACTGTGTGCCGCCATGAAGCGCATCCTTGTCAGCCCGCTCTCGTGGGGCCTGGGGCACGCCACGCGCGACCTGCCAATCATACGCGATTTTCTTTCGCGCGGGCACCACGTGACGGTGGCGGCGGAGGGCCGGGCCCTGGCGCTGCTGCGGCAGGAAGTGCCGCAGTGCGATTTCGTGGAACTGCCGGATTACCCGCCGCCCTACTCCGCCTCGCGCTTTTTCGTGCCGAAATTCGTGGCGATGGCCCCCATCATGCTGTGGGCAATTGAGCGGGAGACGGTGAACGTGCGGCGGCTGCTTCGTCGCGGCAAGTTCGACCTCATCGTGAGCGACAACCGGTTCCGCGTGCGGTCGGACGACACGCCCAGTTTCGTCATCGCCCACCAGTTGCGGTTCATGACGCCGCAGGGCCTGACGACGTTCGAGTTCATCACCGAGTTCTTCAATTACGTTTATCTCCATCCGTTCGACCGGATAATCGTGCCCGACGTGGCGGACCCGGAGCGGAACCTGTCGGGCCGCCTGTCGCACCACATGCGGTGGATGAAGGACAGCCGCCGGGTGTGCTACGCGGGCGTCCTTTCGAGCGCCCGCCGGATGGACGTGCCGCAGGACGTGGACCTCTTCATCTCCATTTCCGGGCCGGAGCCGCAGCGGACCCTGTTGGAGGAGATTGTCCTGCGGCAAGTGGATCGCGTGGAGGCCCCGCGCGTGGTCATCACCCTCGGCAAGCCGGAGGTCCGCGAGGTCCGGCGCCTGGGAGGCCGCATTACCATCCACGGCTTCCTGGACCGCGCCGGCCAGCAGGAAATGATGAACC
>VGYT01000248.1 GCA_016872895.1 Planctomycetota bacterium | reverse complement strand
GCATCCTTGCCACCGACCTCGCCTACTTCCGCACCAATCGAGCCGGACTCCAATACCCCATCTTCCGCCAGCACGGCTGGCCCACCGGCTCCAGCATCATCGAGAGCACCGTCAAACAACTCGGCAAGCGAGTCAAGGGGACCGAAAAGTTCTGGAGCCTCCCAGGTGCCGAGCAAACCCTCCAGGTCGTTGCTCACCTCGCTTCCACCGACGGCTCCTGGGACCGCTTCTGGGATGCCCACCCCCTCACCTCAGCACCGTAGGAGATTACACGCACCCTCCGTGGATGGGGGTCTTCGCCGCCACGCTGTGCGCATTTCGCGAAGACGAATCGCTCGACGAAGCCGGTCTCCGCGCCTACATCCGCGAACTGGCCGCCGTTCCCGGCCTCAAGGGACTGGTGCCCAACGGACACACCGGCGAGATCATGAGCCTGCGCGAGAAGGAGCGCGCCGACGTCACCCGGATCGTAGCCGAAGAGGTGGAGAGTAGCGGCAAGCGGCTGAAAGTCATCAGCGGCGTATGCGGCGAAGGCAGCCTTTCGGCCATTGATCAGGCGATCGCGGCAAAGAAGGCCGGCGCCGACGCCATCCTGCTCATGCCGCCGCACCACTGGCTGCGGTTCGGGCGCAGCAGCGCCGAGGCGGTCGGGTTCATCGCCGACGTGGCCGAGGGGGCGGACATTGATATCGTCATCCACCAGTATCCCGCCTGGACCAAGGCCGGCTGCACGCTCAAGGAAATGATTGAGATGGTCAAGATTCCGCGCGTGAAGTGCATCAAGATGGGCACGCGCGACATGGCCCGGTGGCTCTGGGACCACGAGCAGCTCAGGGCCGCGCGGCCGGATCTCTCGATCATCACCTGCCACGACGAGTACCTGCTTCCGACGCTGCTGGAGGCCGGCGACGGCGCGCTGATTGGGTTCGCCGGTTTCGCGCCGAAGCTGATGATCGAACTGGTCCACGCCTGTCTGGAAGGCGACCTGCCGCGCGCGAAGAAAGCGCAGCAGACGGTCGCCCCGCTGGCGCGGCTTATCTACAACTTCGGCGAGCCAGGCTGCGCTGCGCACCAGCGGATGAAGGTGGCCAAGTGGCTGATGGGCCAGTTTCCAAGCCCGGTCTTCCGCCGGCCCGTGCGCCCCCTGCCGCAAGCCGAGGTGCAGCGGCTGCGGGAAGGACTGCAGGCGCTGGGGATGAAGGCAGTGAATCAGGGGAAAGGCGACTGGCTGCAGACGATTGCAGTCGGCAACCATCGAAGAAAGAGCAGAAAGGAAAAGCAAACATGAGTTCCACACTCCCAACACCTTCCACCCGCCTCCGCCTCGCTCTTATCGGCGCGGGGACGCGTTCGCAAACCATTTACCAGCCCCTCTGGGAATCGCTGAAGCCCTGGTGCGTGCCGGTGGCGGTGTGCGACCCGGTCGCGGAGAACGGTCAGAAGATGGCCGCGGCCCTCGGCGTGCCCTGCTACGCCGACATCCGCAAGCTCGTGAAAGACCGGCCCATGGAGGCCGCGCTGGTGGTGACGCCTGTGCCCAGTCACCACTCGATCTCGGCCTTTCTCTCGTCCAACGGCATCCCGAATCACACGGAGACCGGCTGGGCCAGCATGGTCTGCCAGGCGAAGGAGATGATCGCCGTGGCGAAGAAGAACAACGTCATCGTCCGCGTGGCGGAAAACTTCTTCCGATTTCCGATTGACCGCTTCGCGCAGACCGTGCGCGACTCGGGCTATCTCGGCCGTATCGGCCGCATCGTCAGCTACGCCGACCACACCGGCTACCACAACGACTCCCGCTGGATCGCCTTTGCCCAATGCCATCCGGAGTGGGTGCAGTGCGTCGAGCACACCATGACGCACCCGGCCTTCTACTCGATGCCCCAGCGCCGACATGAGAAGGAAACCCTCAATGCCCGGTTCTTCCACTTCCCGAACGATATCCTGGTCATGGACGTCGGCAGCGGCCATGTGAAGGGCCACCTGGGCCGGCACCCGCGACCGGGCTACACCGAGTTCCAAGGCGAACGCGGCACGCTGGTCCACCGCGCACCGGGCGTGAACTGGGGCAACGAACAGACGGAACTGCGTTTCGTCTCCGACGCCAAGTTGGCGCCGGCGCAGGAGGCGGCCAACAACCTGTGGGGCGGCGGCTACGCCGACGTTGTCACGCCGGTCGCCCACGACTCGACCGGCGACGTCTGGACCGGTATGCACGCCGACACCCCGACCGGCCGCATCGAATACGTCAGTCCGCTCATGACCCACGTCAAGTGCGGCAAGGTGAACCAGCGAGACTGGTACGGCCTAGCGGTGATGGACCACGTCATTGACTTCGTGCTGGCCGTGCGTGGCCTGCGCGACAGCGAGTTCACCGCGGAAGACGCCCTGATGAGCGAGATGATGGAGATCGGCGCCCACGAGTCCGCGCGGCAGGAGGGCCGCCGCGTCAAGTTGCCGCTCGAAGGCGACATAGAGTCCGATGCGCTCACCCGCGAGGCGCAGCGCAAGCAGTTCGGCTGCGACCCGCTCGACGTCGAGGCCATGCTGTCGGTGAGCTTCCCGCGGCCATAGGAGCCCCCCATGCCCTCACCGCGTGAAAGCGTTCTGACGGTTCTGGCCGGCAAGTATGCCGGCGCGCACCTCGACGGCAACAACCGCCTCATCGCGGCGGACGTGGCCGGCACGGCGCTGGACTACATCGAGTCCTTCACCCCGCCACCCGATTGCGATCTGCCGCTGGCCGACGCCCGCCGCGCCTGGCCCGAGAAGACGCTGATGGTGAACTTCCCGTCATCGGTGCACCTGCAGGGACCCGGCGCCGTACGGGCGCACGCGCGCCGGTTGCTCGCGGAGGGCGCCAACGACGGGCATCGCTTCATCCTGCTCACCTCACAGCTCCGTCACCACATTCGGGCACGAGCACACCAGGTCAAGGATGGCAGTCCTGACCCTCCCGTCCTTCTGGATCGCGTCCAGCACCTTGCTCGCGAACTCATCTCCCATTCTCATCATCCTCCGTGCCTGGTTCAGGCACTCCCGACCTGGAGAGTGACTGAACTTGAACGAGGTGACGGGGTGCGCGATACTACCCATGGCCACGGAGCGGTCACGGCGCCAATGGCTAAAGCCGCGGCGGGCGGACTGTGGGAGAACTTGACACCCGTCGGCAGACGGGGTATCTATAGGCCGGGCGCCGCGCTTTTCGCCCGTCCACCTGCCGCGCTTTTCAACCGCCGTTCACAAGCTTTGCCGCTTGGGCGCGGCAAGTGGCGCGCCGCTACAAGGGGAAGCAGGCCATCTACGAGTTGTGGAACGAGCCGAACATCACCATCTTCTGGCCCAAGCCCGACCCCGACGCCTACATAGCGCTGGTCGAAGCGGAGTCCCCGACCATCCGCGCCGAGGATCCGACGGGTCTTATCTGCGGCGGCGCGATGTCGCCCAAGGACATGAACAACCAGCTCGACCTGCCGTTCATGACACGCTGCGTGGAGAAAGGGCTTCTTAAGCATGTGGACGCCATCTCCTGGCATCCCTACAACCTCGACCGGCCGGAACGGGCGCGCGAGCAGATCGCGGCCCTGCGCGGATTGGTCGACGGACACGCGCCCGCCGGCCGGCACATCGAACTGCTCGTCAGTGAGGTCGGCTACCACATTCCGGACAGCCCCGATGGGTACTTGAAGCAGGGCGGCCATTTCGAGCCGCGCCTGCTGCTCAGCAACCTGAGCCTGGGCGTCTCCACCGTGTTCTGCCAGGTGACGCCCGGATGCGACATCCACAACCTGATCGAGCGGCCGCGCGGTAGTCTCGAGTGCCCCGGCACATGGCTCTACCCGAAGAAGCAGGCCTGGGGCTACGAACCCGGAGTTGCGGCGGTGCGGGTGATGAGCGAGGCCCTGCGCGGCTTCTCATTCTCCAAACGTCTGGATATCGGCGATCCGAAGGACGACTTCGTGCTCGAACTGCAGAACGGCAAGCGGAAGGCGTTGGCCTTGTGGACGGCCGCCGACAAGGAGCGGGAGATCGTCCTGCCCCTCCCAGCCGGAGCGGGCACGCTGGTCTCGTACGAAGGAGTCGTCCCGCCGCCGGATACGAATGCCTATACGGAGGAGCAGCGCCGCAAGATGGGCGAGTTCACGGGAGTCATCGGCCAGGAATCCGGCGTCAAGACCCCGGTGCAGTGGCCGGAGAAAGGGCTGAAATTGACCCTGAACAACTGGCCGAAATACCTGCTGATTGACGAGGAGTTGAAAGAGTAGTCGGTTAAGGAACAAGGGGCTGAGATATGTCAAGTTTCCACGAACCCGCCCGCGACATACCGGAGGCCGAAACGTCGGACGTCCTGATCGCCGGAGGCGGACCGGCCGGAATCATGGCTGCAATCGCGGCCGCGCGCCGGGGCGTGCGTGTCAGGCTGATTGAGGCGCATGGGGCGCTCGGCGGCATTTGGACGACCGGGTGCCTGCCGCACATCATCGAACTGGACAAGGGCGGACTGCTGGCCGAACTGGTCGGGCGTCTCGAGGAGGCCGGAGCCGGATCACGCCAGGCCGGTCACGTTCCCACCGATGATGCGCCGTGCCGTTGCGACTATGATGTGGAGACGTTCAAGGTCGTCCTGGACAAGATGGCGGCCGAGGCGGGTGTGGCCGTCCGCATGTATACACGGGTCAGCGCGGCGTACCGGGACGCCGGCGGCCGGATCGAGGCCGTGGTCACCGACTCGAAGAGCGGCCGCGAGGCCTGGCGCGCGCGGGTCTTCATTGATTGCACCGGCGACGGCGACTTGGCGGCCCAGGGGGGATGCGGCTTTGACATCGGCCAGCCCGGCACCGGTCTCTGTCAGCCCATGAGCGTGATGGCGCTTCTGGCGGGCGCAGGGCGCTTCGACGAACCGCCGTTCTCGATCCGGGAATGGGGGCCGAATAAGGACTGGATCCTGGCCGAACTGCGCCGAGGCGGCCATGAGCCATCATACTCGCGACCCACGCTTTTCCTGGTACGGAACGGCTACATGATCATGATGGCCAACCACGAGTACGGGTATCGGGGCCCCGACGCCCAGGTGCTGACCGACGCCACGATCCGCGGCCGCGCCGAGAATCTCGCCACGGTCCGCGCCCTGCGCAGCCTGGGCGGGCGCTGGCAGAATCTCGATCTCCTGGCCCAGAGCGCGCAGATCGGCGTGCGCGAGAGCCGCCGCATCCACGGCCTCTACAGGGTCAACCGGGACGACCTCGTCCGCGGGGCGCGCTTCCCGGATGCGGTCTGCCGCGTGTCGTTCTGTGTCGACATCCATGCCCTCGATCCCGCCCGCAACATGGGGATCGACTCTTCAGGCGTGACCGTGAAGCCGTACGATATCCCGCTGCGGGCCCTGATCGCCCGCGATGCGCCGAACCTGATGATGGCCGGCCGCTGCATCAGCGGGGACTTCTTCGCGCACGCGAGCTACCGGGTCACCGGCGATGCCGCCGCCCTTGGCGAGGCGGCGGGACTCGCGGCGGCCGCGGCCGTCCGCCGCGGCGTGGACCCGTGCGCTGTGCCGTTCTCGGATATTGCCCAGGACCTGCCGTGCAGGAGAGAACCATGACAGCAAGACAGATCCAACCCGCCCGTGTTAACCCGGTCCTACTCCATCCGCTGCAGCATCGCCTCATTCTTACTCGTCATAAGCCCAATACTTGGACGGTGACGATGAAATGCACCGCTACAGTTTCTGTGATTCTGCTCGGACTTGTGTCTGCCTTTGGCCTCGCCGCGGCGGAGCCGGCGCGGAACCTCGCGCCGCTGGCCAAGGTTTCAGCCAGCGTAAAGACCGAGAACGCAGCTCGTGTCGTGGACGGCGGGGTGCCCGCCGCCGGCAGCCGCGACGATGGCGGACAGACGTGGGTGGTCAAGAGAGCCGACCTGCCCGCTTCCCTCACGTTCACCTGGGACAAGCCGCAGCCGATCCGCACGGTCGCCTACTACGGGCGGACCACGTGGGGATTCGAGTGCTTCAAGGACTACGAAGTCTACCTGGATGATGCGACAACACCCGCCGCCAAGGGCGCGTTCCGGCAGGGACACGGCCCGCAGTTGGTCGAACTGCCCGAAGGGAGGCGGGCGGCGAAACTGACGCTCAAGATCCTCTCGGCCAACGGCGGCAATCCGGGCGCATCCGAGGTGCAGGTCTTCACCGCGCCGCCGGAGCCGAAGAATCTGCTCTGCCGGTTCACGGATCTCTCGCTGGACTACCGCTACGCCTACTACCCCTCGCACAACCTGGTGCGCATCCATCTGCCGACGCCGCCCGCCGACGCCACCGCCTGGCATCTGACGCTGCGCCCGGAGGCCGGCGGCGCGTTGCTGGCCGAACGAGCCGGCAAGCTGCCGACCGCCGCGGGCGGCGAGGCGATGCCGGTGCCGGACCTGGCCGAGGGGGACTATATCCTGACGCTGACGCTCACAGGCGGCGCGAAGCCGATTGTCGAGGAGCGCGGCATCCGCCGCGACCGCCCCGAGTGGGAGGGCAACCGGCTCGGGCGCGACGACGTGGTCATCCCGCCCTTCACGCCGCTGGCGGTTGAGGCCGACGGCCCGGTCGTGCGCAGCGTGTTGCGTGCTCACACACACGGCGCGGCCGGACTCTGGCGGCAGGTCGTCAGCCAGGACCGCGAACTGCTGGCTGGCCCGGTGCGCCTCGAGGTCACGCGGGGCGGCACGGTCCATGCGGCCGGCGGGCAGCCCGGTCATATCGTCGAGACCACCCCGACGCGCGTCCGCGGCGAAGCCGGCTGGACGGCAGGTCCGCTCGCGGGCACGACGCGCTTCACCTACGACTATGACGGGATGAAGACGATCACCCTCGAACTGGCACCAACCGAGACCGAGGCCGAGCGCGTGCAGCTCGTCATCCCGCTCAAGGCCTCCGAGGCCTGGCTGATGCACCCGGTCACGACGCACCTGCGCCATCATTACGCCGGGCGCATTCCTGCCGGCAAGGGCAAGGTCTGGGATTCGTCGAAAGTCCCCGCCCGGCTCAACGGGGTCTTCGTGCCCTACATCTATCTCGGCGGACCCGAACGCGGCATCTGCTTCGCGGCCGACAACGACCGCGACTGGATCACCGACGGCGGCACCCCGATGAT
>VGYT01000247.1 GCA_016872895.1 Planctomycetota bacterium | reverse complement strand
TGGCAAGTACGCGAAACGATACGCCCGAGGCACCAACGTCGTGGTCATTGATCCCGACGTGGCCGAGTACTTCCCTGACCACGATTCGGTCAACGAATCGCTGCGGGGCCTCGTGGCCATCCTGAGGAAGCGCCGGCGGACTCAACGTCGAGTCCGGCCATAGCGCCGCCGGCTGCGGCTGCGCAAGCACCGTGGCCGTCTGCGAGCCGCTCATCGCCAACTGGATGCGCCCCGACCGGCAGCGCCCCACGGCCCACCGCGTCGAGGGCCGGCGCCGGGCGGCGTAATCGCTTGATTCTCTTCCGCACCGGGCTATCCTGCCCTCCGCGGTCCGAGTTGTGCCCGCGTAGGCCGGTTGAGAGAGTTCCCGATTGGCCGAGGCGACGTGGAAATTCGCGCCCGAGGTTGACGCCGCCGCGCGCGAGGCCCTGGCCGCGGCCTTCGCGCAGCCGGACCGCCTGCGCCCGCTGCCGGGCGCGCCGGAGCGCCTGGCGGCCCGCCGGCGGTACGGATTGCTGGCGTGCCCGCGGCCCCTGCCCTTCCAGGTTTTCGCGAAGGTTTTCAGCGAGGATTCTCCCGGCCGGCGTCTGCGCCTCTTGCTGGGGCGCAGCGATGCCGCCTGCGAGTTCCGCATCGCGGTGGGGTTGCGGCAGGCGGGGCTGCCCGTTCCGCGTCCGCTGGCGCTGGTGGTGGAGCGGCCCGCCTCCGGCCCGCCGCAGAGTTGCCTTCTGATGGAGTTCATCGCGGACGCGCGACCGCTGTTGGACCTCCTTGCCGGCCCGCCCGTGGCGGTCGGCCAGGCGGAGCAGGCGATTGCGGAACGCCTCGCCCGGCTCATCGTGGACCTGGCCGCGCGCGGCTTCTGGCACAAAGACCTGCGGCCCGCGAACATCCTCGTCAGGCCCCACGTTGCGGGCGGGACGCCGTCCATCGTCTTGCTCGACGTTCGGCACGCGGTCGCTGGCGCATGTCCGCCCGAGCAGGCGCTGGGGCACATGCTGGCGGCCGCCTGCGGGTTCCTGCTGGCCGAGGGCGCCGATGCCGCGTTCGTCCGCGCGCTGGCGGAGTCGGCGGTCCGCATCGGATGCGAGGTCGGCATGGGCCTTGCGCCGCAGGCGGCAGAGGCGGCCCTGGACCGCGGCAGGGCCTTCGCGCGGGACCTCGCCGCCCGCGCGGCACGCAAGGATGCGGCGCGGCCGGACAGGCCGGCCGTGCCACATGGCGCCCTGGATACGTTCGCCCACCGCTACGGCAGCGCCGCCGACGCCGCATCCTATCGCGACCGCCGCTTCGCACGCTCGCGCCACGGACGCAAGGTCGATGCCGCCGAACGCCGCATCGTCGAGCAACTGATGCGGGACCTGGCCGTTCGCGGCCGGGTGCTCGATGTGCCGTGCGGGGCGGGGCGCTTCCTGCCGATCCTGGCGGCGGGCGGCCGCGACGTCCTCGGCGCCGACGCGGCGCCGGAAATGATTGACCTGGCCCGCCGCGCAGCGCACGATGCGGGCGCCGGGGCCGGCTGCTCGTTCGTCGCGGCCGACGCCCGCCGCCTGCCCGTGCCCGACGGCGCGACGGAGTTCGTCCTGTGCATGCGGCTGCTGCATCGCATTGCGGATGCCGCCGAGCGCGCGGCGGTGCTCAAGGAACTTGCCCGCGTCAGCCGCCGGTGGGTATTATTCTCATTCTATAATTCGCGTTCGTTGCGCGGCCTGCGTGAGCGGCTGCGCGGCCGGTACGCCGGGGAGACCCGCCGCACCGTCGCCCGCGAGGCGGCCGAGGCCGGGCTGGCGGTCGAGCGGTTCCTGCCCGCCGGCCCCGGCGGACGCCAGACGCTCGTCCTCTGTTCGGCCGCACACCCGGAAAGGTGACACGCATGCCCGAATCACTGCTCGTCGTAGGCTCCATCGCGCTGGATACGCTTCGCACGCCGCACGGCGAGGTCAAGGACGAACTCGGCGGGTCGGCCACGTTCTTTTCGGTGGCGGCCTCGTTCCTCGCGCCCGTGCGGCTGGTGGGCGTGGTGGGCGAGGATTTCCCGCAGGATTTCTACCGCATGTTCAGGTCCCGGGCAATCGACACGACGGGCCTCACGGTGGTGCGCGGCGGGAAGACGTTCCGCTGGCACGGCTCGTACCAGGGGGCCATGAACGAGGCCACCACCGATGACGTAAGCCTCAACGTCTTCGGCGACTTCCGGCCGGTCATTCCGGCGCCGTTCCGCCAGTCGCGCCTCGTGTTTCTGGCAAACGGAAGCCCCGTAACTCAAGGCTCCGTGCTGGACCAGGTGGAGAAGCCCGCCCTCGTGGTGGCCGACACGATGAACCTGTGGATTCAGACGCAGCGGGACGCGCTGCTCGCGCTCCTGGCGCGCGTGGACGGCCTCGTGCTGAACGACGGCGAGGCGCGGATGCTGACCGGAGACGACAACCTCGTCCGCGCCGGGCGGCAAATCCTCACGCTGGGTCCCAAGTTCGTCGTCATCAAGAAGGGCGAGCACGGGGCGCTCCTGGCGACCGATGCGCGGGCGCTTGCCGGCGAACCGGGCCGCGACGTCTGCCCCCTGCCCGCCTACCCGGCCACGGAGGTGCGCGACCCCACCGGGGCGGGCGATTCCTTCGCCGGCGGCATGATGGGCTACCTGGCCAAGACCGGGCGGTTCGACGCGGCCAGCCTGGTGCGGGCGATGGCCTACGGCACGGTGACCGCCAGTTTCGCCATCGAGGACTTCGGTCTGCGGCGGTTCGAGCGGCTGACGCTGGACGAGATCAACCGCCGCCTGTTCGAATATCACGATATGCTGGCATTTTAACGGCTGTCATTCGTCATTTGTCAGTTGTCATTTGTCAGTTGTCACTTGTCATTTGTCATTTGTCTCTCGCCGCCGGGGCCGACAGGGGCCTCGGCACGGCCGCGGCGGCCCATGCGATTAACTGGCCGAGCCGCAGGCTTGACGCTATACTGTGCCCCGCCGGGGTGTTCCCGGTTCGGGGCTTGATGAATCATGGCCGAGACCGTCCGAACGTTCATCGCCATCGAACTTCCGCCCCACGTGCGCCAATTCCTGGCCGACTGCCAGCAGCGCCTCAAGCGCGCGGGCGGCGACGTGCGCTGGGTGCGGCCGGACCTGGTGCACCTGACGCTCGCGTTCCTGGGCGGCGTGCCCGCCGACATGCTGGCCGACGTGGAAGCGGCTGCGCGCCAGGCGGCGGCCGGCTTCGGGCCGCTCTCGCTGCGCGTCCAGGGCGCCGGGCGCTTTCCGCCGCGCGGCCTGCCGCGAGTCATCTGGATCGGCATCGACGAACTCTCCGGCCGCCTGGCGGAACTTCAGAAGGCGCTGGCCGCCGCCACGGCCGCCTTCGCCGAGAAAGTCGAGGGCCGCGCATACGCGGCCCACCTGACGCTCGGCCGCGTCCGCAGCCCGCGCGGGGGCCGCGACCTCTCCGGCGCGGTCGATGCCATGAGCGGCCAGACCGGCCCCACGTTCGAGGCCCGCGAGGTGACGATCTTCAAGAGCGACCTCTCGCCGCAGGGGCCTGCCTACACGGCCCTCGCGCGCATCGCCTTGGCCCACGGAGGTGGCAATTGATCTCGGCCGCCGCGATGCCCTTGGTGCTGGAAGTTGTGGCCGAACGGCGTCGGCGCTCGCTGGCAAACCTGTTTTATGTAAGCACGTTCACGGATGTTATTGGCTTCATTGACGTGCTGGCCGCTTGTGTGTCGGTCCTGTTTCTCGGCACGGGCGTCGTCTTGCTGATCGTGGGCTTGGTCAAGCACCGCAAGGGCCTCTGGATTACCGGGTTGGTTCTCGGCCTGGTGGCCTTACTCGCCCTTGCCGCAGCCCTATGCGGGGGGGCATATTACGCTCTGTGGCGGGCCACGGACGACGCGGTGACAAGCATGGGTAGGCAGGCGCCCTAGCGCCATGCCCGCGACGGTCAGGGCAAGGCGCCTTGGCAAGAGGCGGAGAGCACAAATGACCAACCATATGAAACTAGCCAATATCGGCCCCATCAGGGAAGCGGACCTGGCGTTCGGCGATCTGACGGTGCTGGTAGGCCCGCAAGCCACGGGCAAGAGCATTGCTTTCCAGTTTCTGAAACTGCTGATAGATGCCGGTCAGGTGCAACAGCAGATGACGCGATATGGATTGGACTGGAAAGGCGAATGGAAACAGTTCCTGGACGCATACCTGGGCGAAGGGATGCATTCCATCTGGGGCAACACGAGCCAGGTTCTCTGGGGCGGCGAGGTGATCGCCGCCGAGAAGTTGGCCCACAAACGTAATCCTAAGGCAAATGAATACATGTTTCTGATACCCGCACAGCGCGTCTTGGCGCTGCGCGACGGCTGGCCCCGACCCTTTGCTGATTATTCGCCAGGCGATCCCTACACGGTTCGAGATTTCAGCGAGAAACTGCGGACGCTGGTGGAGCGGGAGTTCGGCCAGAGCGAGAAACTGTTTCCACAAAAAGGGCGATTGAAGGGCGAACTGCGGGAGATGCTCGCTGCTCATGTCTTCGGAGAGTTCAGCCTGGCGGTAGATAAGATTCGCCAGCAGAAGCGATTGGTGCTGGGCGGCGTTGGCGACTCTCTGCCGTTTATGGTCTGGTCGGCAGGGCAGCGGGAGTTTGTGCCGCTGCTGCTCGGGCTCTACTGGCTGATGCCCCCGACGAAAACGGCAAGACGCGGCAAGATCGAATGGGTCGTGATTGAGGAACTGGAGATGGGGCTCCATCCGCGGGCCATTACCGTGGTGCTGCTCATGGTCCTGGAACTGGTGGCTCGCGGCTATAGGGTTTGCGTATCCACACATTCTCCGCAAGTGCTGGAGGCTGTCTGGGCAATTCAGCGATTGCGGGACAGCCGTGCCGACGCCAAGGCGCTGCTCAAGGTGTTCAGCGCGCCCGCCACGGACGCCATGCAGAAGATTGGGACCACGGTGCTGGAGAAGGAGTTGAAGGTCTACTATTTTGACCGGAAGAGCGGAAAGAGCACGGATATCTCGGGCCTTGACCCTGCGAATCCGAACGCAGCGGAAGCAGCCTGGGGCGGTTTGGCGGAGTTCAGCGCCGCCGCCAACGCTGCGGTCGCCGAGGCCGTCGCGGGCAGGGGGAACTGAGATGCCGGGGCAGTTCGAGGCAAGCGTTAAGGCGTGCGCGGCACTGAGCCAGCACTACCAAGTTGGTTTACAGGCGCTCCGTCAGGCGGACAAGGAACGTATCCAGGTTAATGGACGGCAACTGACCGGCAGCGTGGATGTTGATTCGGCCTTAGCCGGGACGCTGCCGAATGCTCCCCGCTGGGACTATGGAATCGGCCATCGCCCGCGCAGGAATGGTGCGGAGGCCGTTCACTGGGTCGAGGTCCATCCTGCCACTGACGGCGAGGTGAAAGTCATTGAAGCGAAACTGGACTGGCTGGCGAATTGGGCGGGAGCCCATGCGCCGGCACTGTGGGCGATGAAACGGCGATACGTCTGGGTGTCGAGCGGCAACACTCACTTGACCCCCACGGCACCAGGCTTAAGGAGGTTGGCGCAGAGAGGTGTGAAGAACGTCGGCTCCAGGTACACACTCGTCTAGCGGGGCCGGTTGCCGCTTGGCAAACGTTGCCATGGATATCTTTGACATGCAAAAGTTGTTGAAGCAGCCTTTGCCTTCAAAACTGTATATATGCCTTGCTAATGCCGGGCGCAAGCCCCCAGCGAAGGAGCCTCGATCATGGCGAAGAAGAAGGGACCTGAGAAAGAACCCGTGGCGCAGGTCACGGGCGGAAAAGAGCGCCGGGCCTCGCTCGACCGCGTGCTCTTGCAGATTGAGAAGCAATACGGCAAGGGCGCCATCATGCAACTCTCCGGCGACCTGCGCGTGGACGCCCCGTGCATCTCCACGGGCAGCGTGAGCCTGGACCTGGCCCTCGGCGGCCGGGGGCTGCCGAGGGGGCGCGTGGCCGAGTTCTTCGGCCCGGAGGCGTCCGGCAAGACCACCCTGGCCCTCACGGTCATCGCCAACGCGCAGCGCGAGGGCGGCGTGGCCGCCTTCATCGACGCCGAGCACGCCTTCGACGCCGCCTGGGCCAAGCGCATCGGCCTGAACCTCGAAAGCCTTCTGGTGAGCCAGCCCGACACGGGCGAACAGGCCATGGAAATATGCGACTTGCTCGTCCGCAGCGGCGCGGTCGATATCGTGGTAATCGACAGCGTGGCGGCCCTCGTGCCCAAGGCCGAAATCGAGGGCCAGATGGGCGACACGCACGTCGGCCTCCAGGCGCGCCTCATGAGCCAGGCCCTCCGCAAACTCACCGGCTCCATCTCCAAGTCCAAGACGGCCGTCGTGTTCCTCAACCAGATGCGCGAGAAGATCGGCGTCATGTACGGGAACCCCGAGACCACGCCGGGCGGCCGGGCGCTTAAGTTTTACGCCAGCGTGCGCATCGACCTCAGGCGCATCAACACCCTGAAGGCCGGCGAGACCGCCATCGGCAGCCGCACAAGGGCAAAGGTCGTCAAGAACAAGGTCGCCCCGCCGTTCCAGAACGCCGAGTTCGACATCCTCTTCGACCGCGGCATCTCGACCGAGGGCGACCTGCTGGACCTGGGCGCAGACCTGGGCGTCATCGACAAGAGCGGCGCGTGGTTCTCGTTCGGCAACCTTCGCCTGGGCCAGGGCCGCGATGCCGCACGGGCCTTCCTCGAACAGAGCCCCGACGTGGCCCGCGAAATCCGCGAGAAGATCCTGGCCACGAAGGGCGTCGCGGCAGGCGCCCCGAGCGCCGATTCGGAAACGGGCGAGGACCTGCCGCCCGACGACGCGGCCGACGAAGCCGACGCGTAGCCCGCGCTGCCGCGGCGCTCGGGGACGCACTGCGCGTAACGTTTGTCCGCCGTTGTGTCCGTTAGCCGCCCCGCTTGCGGGGCGCGCGGCCGCTGGAGGTGCAAAGATATGCGACTGACGAAGTTGCCGGCCGTTGCCCTCGCGTGCCTGGCCGTCGCCGCGTACGGAGACGGCCGCTTGTGCGCCGCCCCCGCGGCCTTCGCGGCGCCGGCGGAGGCCAAGCCTGCGGAACGTCCCGCCGGGGCGGCCGCCCCCGCGCCGGCGGTTCCCGCCCCCGCGCCGGCGGCCCCCGCCCCCGCGCCGGCGGCCGCCGCCCCCGCGCCGGTG
>VGYT01000246.1 GCA_016872895.1 Planctomycetota bacterium | reverse complement strand
CCTGGCCGCGCAGGCCCGCGTGCGGCCGAGTGCCCTGCGGACCTTCTCGCGGTCGGGGTCGCTTCGCTCGTGTGTCCACTTATCCATATAGAGCGGATTGAGGCCGCGGCAGAACGTCTTCCAGACCCAGGTGGAATCCTTGCACCTGTCGCCCCAGAGGTGGTCCGTGTCGCTGAGTACGACCTTGGCGCCGTCGGCCGGGGCGGGGTTCCTCCTGTAGTCGAAGCCGCCCGCCGGCTCGGCGTTCGGGGCGATCCAGTCGGCCGCCGTCTTCAGGAGGGCCGCGTTGGCTTCCCCCTTGCGGGGGAGCGGAAAGGGGACGCTGATCCCCGCCGGGTGCCGCTTGGGCCTTGATTGTTCGTATTCATGGATATATTGTACCATGTGGTTCTGCCACTCCAGGGAGGCGCCGTGGCTCTCGTTCGAGATTTCGTAGAGGACGTTGTCCAGGTCGCCCACCGTATCGACGACCTTGCGGACGTAGGCCCGCTGGCGCACGGTGAGGAAATGGCGTTCCCCCTGCCAGGCCTGGAGTTCCCTGCCCTGGCCGTCGCCGTCGAGGTCGCCGTCCACGCCGTTGACGTTGTTGTCCGGGTGGAACGGATGGTACGGCCACGGGTTCACCTTGCCGCCCTTGTTTTCGATGCTCCAGCCCTGGAAGAGCATGACGATGACGTATATGCCGCGCTGGCCCGCCTCAACGGTCCGGGCGCGCATGCGCTCGAAGTAGGCCGGGCTGAAACGGTCCAGGTCGAACCGCTCGGCGCCGTCCCTGGCCCTGCCGCGGCCCGCGGCGCGCTCGTACGGCATGGGGGTCGTCAGGTCGGCGTCGGCGTCGGCGATCTTGGTATGCTCCACCGCCCAGAGGCGAAACACGTTGTGGCCGTACCGGACGAGGAAATCGAGGAACCCCTTCCAGTCGAAGGGCTTGTCGGGCTGAGCGTCGCCCCAGGCGTAGTCCTGGAGTTCCCAGCCGTCGTGCGCGCCGGCCAGGTACACCACCCTGCCGCCGGGGTCGGCGAAGTAGCGCGGATTGGCCGCACAGACGCGCAGGGGGCCGGCGGCAGGACCGCCCGTGCGGACTTCGGCCGGCGCGCGGGCCGCCCCCTGAAACGCCAGGAGCGCCGCCGCAATCGCCGCGACGCCGGGCATCCGCGCATAAACATATCTCATGCTATCTCCTTGCACAAAAGCGCACGTCAGCCGCTTCACGCGCGCACCGTGCGTGCGGCACGCGCCGCTTCGGGCGCCGAATCATCGGCCCCGCAGCGCCGCCCGCGCCCAGGAGCCGCCGGGCGAAACCACAAGCGCACAGAGACTGTACAACGCCGCTGCTGCGGCGGAGAAGAGAAAACATGAGGAAACAGGGAGGCGTCCCCGGCGGCCGGTCAGTGCGCGCTGATTCTTCTTGATGCGGGCGGGCGCGGCGGTAGCATAGGCGCCCGTGAACTGGCGGCGTCCAGGGGACCACCAACCGAAAGGAGAGGACAAATGTTCAGTCGGCGCAGGGTGCGGCAGGCGGGATTGTGGGCGATGGTCATCCTGGGCGCGTGGCTTGCCGCCAACGGGGGGGAGCGCAAGCCCGACGTTCATTACGTGCCCACGCCGCAGGAGGTCGTGGACGCGATGCTCCAGACGGCCGGCGTCGGAAGAGACGACATCGTGTACGACCTGGGGTGCGGCGACGGGCGGCTGGTCATCACGGCCATCGAGAAGTTCGGCGCGAAGAAGGGCGTGGGCATCGACATCGACCCGGAGCGAATCCGCGACAGCAGCGCAAACGCCAGGAAGGCGAACCTGACCGACCGCGCGACCTTCCTTGAGCAGGACCTGTACGAGACGGAGTTCAGCGAGGCCACGGTCGTCACCCTGTACCTGCTGCCGAAGTTGAACGTACGCCTTCGCCCCATGCTGTTCCGCCAACTGCGGCCCGGCGACCGCATCGTCTCGCATGCGTTCGACATGGAGGAATGGGAGGCCGACAAGACCATCCAGGTGCCCGGCGAGGACCAGCAGGAGCGGACGGTGTACTACTGGGTGCTCCCCGGCGGGGCGGCAGGCGCGTGGAAGTGGACGCTTCCCGGGGCGAAGGGCGAGCAGTGCCAGTTGCGCCTGCGCCAGCGATTCCAGGCGGTCAGCGGCACGGTGAAGATCGACGGCCAGGAGCAGCCGATTGCCGATGCCAAACTCGCGGGCGACAGGTTGACCTTCGCCATCGTCCGCGAAGCCGGGAAGGACAAGGCGAAGATGCTGTTCAGCGGGCGGATCATCGGCAACACCCTTGTCGGCACGGTCGAGACGGAGGGCGGCCCCGCCGCCGGAAAGCACGAGTGGACGGCCACTCGCGACAGGGTCAACCTGGTCGGCACGTGGGGCTGGAAGATGGGCGAACAGCCGGCCACGCTGCGCATCGAACGCCGCGACGGCCGCCTGTACGGCGCGCTCTCGACGGCCGAGAAGGCGCAGGTCCGCCTCGCCCACTTCTACGCCTGGGGCAACGGCATATACTTCATCCACGAGGGCGGCACGCGGCAGACGTTCGAGGGCATCGTCGAGGGGGAGGGCATCGCCGGCACGGTCACCCCCGCCGGAGGCGAGGCCAAGGAGTGGGCGGCCCAGCGCACCAAGAAGTAGCGCCCCGGGAACTCGGCGGCGGAAGGAGTTTCCGCTTTCCTCGGCTGGGGCGCGGCGGGTGCGGAGACCCGCCGCGCGGCGCCCGGTTGACGGTCACGAAGCAGTTTCTAACTCGGCGGCGGGTCGGGAGATGTGGACCGGCCGGGAAACATCGGTTCAGGAGAAAGACCATGAGCAGAACGACGGCGGTTGTGGCGGCGTTGGGGCTGGCGGCCGTGGGGGCGGCGTGGGCCGCGCAGCAGGAGGCTCCTACCCTCGTCGGCAAGGCCGCACCGGAGATCGAGGCGGGGTACTGGCTGAACTCCGGGCCGCTCACCCTGAAGGGCCTCCAGGGCAAGATCGTGGTCGTGGAGTTCTGGGCCACGTGGTGCCCGCCGTGCAGGCAGTCCATCCCGCACCTGAGCGAACTCAACAAGAAGTACGGGCCCAAGGGCGTGGCCATCATCGGCCTGACGGACGAGCCGAAGGCCAAGGTCGAACCGTTCGCCAAGGAGATGAAGATGGACTACGTCGTGGGCGGCGACAGCCCGACCGGCAAGGCCTACGGCGTGCGGGGCATCCCGACGGCCTTCCTGGTGGACACCGCCGGAACGATTACGTGGGCGGGCCACCCGATGAACCCGGCGTTCGAGAAGGCCATCGAGGAGCAACTTGCCAAGACCCCGCCGAAGATGGGTCCCCCTGGCGCGGCGCCCGGCGAAAAACCATCGCCGAAGAAGCCGAAGAAGTGATGCGGCGGGTTCCGGGGGAATACGCTATTGCGCCGCCTGCCTCGGCGGCCGGGCGGGCAACGGCGACAGCGTGCGGCGGACGGTGGGCTCAACGCATGGGGCGCACCACGTCCATTCTGGTTCCACGGGCAATTCCGCAAATCAGGGCCGACTGCCCCTGCCCTACCGCGGCTGCGCAGCGGCGATGAGACGCCTGCCGAGCACGTGGCAGAGAAGCCACAGGGCGTCGAGCGGCAGGTGGCGGTGGGCGGCGCTGTCAAGGAGGATCTGCGCCCGCGCGGGGAACTCCTCGTCGGCCGCCCACAAGACGACGGCCACGCAGACTCGCGGCAGGGCGGGGAACTCGTAGGCGGCGTCGCCGGCCGCCAGCGGCCGGCCGCCTACCGCCTCGGCCGCGCGGCGGAAGGCGGCCGGCGAGCCCCCGAACGCCTTCTCCAGTCCGGCGGCGGGCATGTCGTGCGGGCCGCGAAAGAAGAAGTCGCCGTCGGGCAGAGTGCGCGGGCTGACCAGGTCGCCGCCGGGCGGCTCGTCCCGCGCCGTCAGCAGGTACTGCACGCACACCAGCGCCGCCTCGTGACCGGCCGGGCCGCCGGGGGCCTCGACGCGCCGGGCCTGCGCGAGGACCCGCATCGGTTGCCCGCAGAGCGGCACGAGCCATGCCTGGCCGGCGGGGTCGAACTCGACGGCCGCGCGCCGGCAGACGGCGCCGGGCGCCTCGGCCGCGAGGCGGTCCCACAGCACGTCCAGCGGACTGGGGTTGTCGGGCATTCCTGGCTGAGGGCGGCCGCCGCAACCGCGCAGAGGCCGATGCCTCTCCTCGTGGGCGAGGCGGGATTTGAACCCGCACGGGATTTTGTCCCAGGGGATTTTAAGTCACCGGCCTCCCCGCCGCAAGCCTTTGACAACTCGCAAGTTACAAAACCGGCCCGCGACCTTTCAGCGCCCTTTCAGCGCGCGGGCCAAAACGCCGGAAAAGCCCCGAAAATGCCGCCCGACCTGGCCCAACTTGTCGCCGCCTGGCAGCACCTGCCCGAAGCCGTCAGAGCCGGAATCGTCGCAATGGTTTCAGCCGCGGCCACGAAATAGCGAACGAAAACGGACTGGCCCGTTGTTTTCGATTTGTGGACGTTCCGAAAATAACTCGCTTGCTTATTTTCGACCCCGCAGGTAAGGTCGTAGGCATGAAACCACGCGCGGCACGGCCCGGCAAGACGGTCAAGTGCAGCGGCGGCTACGAGGCGTTTGTCCCCGCCCCCCTGCCGCCCGAAATCAAGTGGACAGAGCGGCTGCTGCGCTGCTTGTCGGATGCAGACCGCCTGATCGGCCAACTGGCCCGCGAAGGCCGCAGCCTCCCGAATCCTCACCTCCTGATGCGGCCGTTTGTGCGGCGCGAGGCCGTGCTCTCAAGTCGCATCGAGGGCACGCGGACCACGCTGGGTGAACTGCTGGCCGCCGAGGCGGGGGCGGCAGTGGCGCGCAGCCCTGACGACTTGCGGGAGGTGGCCAACTACGTTGTTGCCCTTGAGTACGGCGTCAAGCGGCTGCGGACGTTGCCGCTCTCACTGCGTCTGGTCAAGGAAATCCACGCCAAGTTGATGAAGGGCGTGCGGGGCGAAGTTGCCACGCCGGGCGAGTTCCGCCGCTCGCAGAACTGGATCGGCCCCGCCGGTTGCACCCTCGCCAATGCCACCTACGTGCCCCCGCCGCCGGATGAACTGATGAACTGTCTGGGGGCGTGGGAAGACTTCCTGCATGACCGCACGCTGCCGCCCCTGGTCCACGCGGGGCTTGTCCACTCCCAATTCGAGGCCATCCATCCGTTTCTGGATGGCAACGGCCGGATCGGCCGGTTGCTGGTGATCCTCCTCTGGCTGGAGCGTTCCATCCTGCCGGCGCCGCTCCTTTACTTGAGTGCTTTTTTCGAGGCCGCACGCGAGGAATACTACGACCGGCTGCGCGGCATCGTGGAACGCGCCGAGTGGGAACCGTGGCTGGAGTACTTTCTCAACGGCGTGGCCCGCATGTCCGAGGACGTGCTGGGACGGGCCGAGCGCATCAATGCCCTGCTGTCCGAATGGCGGAAAGGCGTTTCCGCAGCGGGTTCGCCAACCCCGTCGGCGCTCGTGGACCTCTTGGCAGAGAACCCCTTCTGGACGGTGAAGAAGGCGGCCGAGCGACTGCGGGTGGCTTTCACGACGGCCCAGCGAGCCGTGGACAGGCTCGAGAAGATGTCGGTCCTGGCGCAAGTCTCCGGTGCCAAGCGAGACCGGGTTTACTGCGCCCGCAGGATTATGGACATCCTGGACGAGCCGGCCCATTTGAGATCCACATCGCGGCCGTAGGCACGACGGCACCGAAATGCCGCCCGACCTGGCCCAGGTCGCCGCCGCATGGCACCACCTGCCCGAAGCCGTCAGAGCCGGCATCCTGGCGATGGTCGGCGCGGCCTCGTGGCGGTGAGCCGACACCGCATGCTCCAAGAGCGGCCAAGGATTCTCCTTGCAAATTGCAAACCGAGTTGTATCCTGCAAGGCCATGATCCCCAGAAAGATTGCACGGCTTTTGCAGGAGCGGCTGGACCACTATCCCGCCGTAGCCCTGGTGGGGCCGCGCCAGTCGGGCAAGACCACGCTCGCCCGATCCCTCGGCGGCGCATATTTTGACCTCGAGCAGGAGCCGGACCGCCTCCGTCTGGACCTTCAATGGCCGACGTTGACTGAGGACAAGGACCTGGTCATCCTGGACGAGGCCCAGGCGTGGCCCGAAGTCTTCCCCCGCCTGCGTGGCGCCATCGACAAGGCCCGGTCGCGAAAGGGCCGCTTCCTACTGCTTGGATCGGTTTCGCCGGCCCTCATGACGCACGTTTCCGAATCGCTGGCCGGCCGCCTCTCGCTGGTGGAACTGACGCCCCTGCTCCTGAACGAACTGCCCAAGGCTCCCCTCGACGCCCTCTGGCTGCGCGGGGGATACCCGGAGGGCGGCATCCTGGAACCGGGGCGCTTCCCCCAGTGGCAACGAGACTATTTGACCCTCTTGGCGCAGAGAGACCTGCCGAACTGGGGCCTGCCCGCCAAGCCCCAGATGACGCAAAGACTCCTCAGAATGGTGGCGGCCGTACACGGCCAACAGTGGAACGCCACCCAGATCGGCCAGGCCCTCGGCCTGACGCACATGACGGTGAACGCCTACATGGACTACTTGGCGGGGGCATTCCTAGTCCGCCGCCTGCTGCCTTACCAGGCAAACGTGAGGAAACGACTGACCAAGAGTCCTCGGTACTTCTGGCGGGATTCCGGACTTCTGCACGCGCTACTCCATGTTGATAAGCAGGACGACCTGTTGGCCCAGCCGTGGGTAGGTGCCAGTTGGGAAGGTTTTGCCATCGAGCAGATACTGGGCGTCCTGGGACAAGCCGGGCACCAAGTCGAACCCTACTTCTTCCGAACCAGCGACCAGTACGAGATTGACCTGGTGCTGGACCTCGGAAAGCGTCGCTGGGCCATCGAGGTCAAGTTGACGGCCAGCCCCTCTTTGGCCGACCTCGCGCGCCTAAACAAGGCGGCCGACATGATCAAGGCCGACCGGCGCATTCTGATCTCCCGGGCCACCGAGGTCATCGACCAGGGGAATCAGGTCTCATGCAACTTGCCGTGGTTCCTCGAATCCGAGGCATTTTTCTAGGCGTGCCGGCCGGGTGGCACGATAGGACACCCGTCAACCAGTGGGCGTTAACTCAGGCCGTCCACGATCTTCTGCCTGATGATGTCGCGCACTTGCGCCCTCCCCACTTGCCGCCCCATACGGACAAAACACCGGCCATTTGTCCGTCTGGTAA
>VGYT01000245.1 GCA_016872895.1 Planctomycetota bacterium | reverse complement strand
GCGGGCGGCCGGACGAGCGTCAGGCCCGCTTCGGCCGGCGTGCGGCCGCCCTTGCGCACGTTGCACCTCATGCAGGCGCAGACTACGTTCGTCCACACGGTGTGCCCGCCGCGGCTTCGCGGCACGACGTGGTCGATCGACAGTTCCGACGTCTTGAACTTGCGCCCGCAATACTGGCACCGGCTGGCGTCGCGGGCGAACAGGTTCCGCCGGTTCAGCCGCACGCGAGTCTTGGGCAGGCGGTCGTAACTCAACAGGCGGATGACGCGCGGCACGGCGATTTCGAAGCGAACCGTCCGCACCCAGTCGTGCGAGGCAGGCTCGAACTGGCGCCGGTAGGCCGAGACCTCGGTCCACGACGAGAAGTCGTAGCACGCGAACGACTCGTCCTCCACCGACACGACCTCTGCCACGTGCTTCCACAACAGCACGAACGCATGCCGCGCGCGCACCACCCGCACGGCCATGAACAGCCGGTTCAGAACCAGGACGCTCGCGTCCAGTGCGCTCGGCCTGGGCATCGCAATGGGCAGCACCGCACTCATACGCCTTCAGCCTTTCCCGACGGAGCCCACGCAGCGGCCATATGATACCCTGCGTCGGCCTGCGCGTCCAGACCCCATTTGGGGGCGGGACGACATTCGCGCGGCCCACCCCGGAGTCGCGTGCGGCGGCCCCTTCTGCGCCGTGCGTGCCCGCGCGTGACGCGACAAGTGACAACGCGCTGCCCGCGGCTTATAATGCCGCTGCCCGGGAGCGTGCCCCTGGCCGGCGTGGGCCTGCCGGGAGCCCTTCCGCAGGCTGCGGCGTCGCGGCTCGGAACACGAGGTCGAAGGAGTGCCATATGAAATTGTCAGCCCTGTTGAGCGTGGTTGTTGTGGCGTGTTGTGCGCCGGCCGCCCTGGCGGCCGCGGCGCCCGACAAGACGAAGGAGCCGCCGGCCGAGGAACTCAGGAAAATCGCCGAGGCCGTGCCCGCGCAGGCGCGGGCCAGGCCCGAAAAGCCCCGCCGGCTGCTCGTTTACTCCGTGTCGCCCGGCTACTGGCACGATTCGATTCCGTACGGCAAGGCGGCCGCGCGGGCGATGGCAGAAAAGACGAAGGCCTTCGAGGCCGTCGTCAGCGACGATCCGGCCAACTTCGAGCCGGAGAAACTGCGGGGCTTCGACGCCGTCCTCTTTAACAACACGAACAACGAGATATTCCTGCCGGAGGGGTACGAGAAACTCTCGCCCGCCGAGAAGGAGGCCGCCGACAGGCGCGACGCGGCCCTGAAGAGGAGTTTTGCCGAGTGGCTGGGCGGTGGGCGGGGCCTGGCCATCCTCCACGCCGGCATCGCCAGTTTCCGCAAGTGGCCGGAGTTCGCCGAGATAGGCGGGGCGCGGTTCGACGGCCATCCCCTGGGGCAGATCGTGTGCGGCCTGAAGGTGGACGAGCCGTCGCACCCCCTCGCGGCCGCCTTCAAGAGCCCGCGCTTCGAGTTGAAGGACGAAATCTACCAGGTGACCGACCCGTACTCGCGCGAGAAACTGCGCGTGCTGGTGAGCATCGACACATCGAAGACCAAGACGGACGTCAAGGGCATCAACCGCAAGGACGGCGACTTCGGCATGGTGTGGGTGAAGCCCTACGGCAAGGGCCGCGTGTTCTACTCGGCCTTCGGCCACGTGCACGACCTGTTCTGGAACCCGATGATCCTCCAGCACTGGCTGGACGGGTTCCAGTTCGTCCTGGGCGACCTGAAGGCGGACGTGACGCCCTCCGGCCTGCGGCGGGAATGACGCCCGCCGCGCAAAGAGCGGTCTTTCGTCGTTGCCGGACGGGGCTGCTTGCTCCTCGTGCCGCCGCGCGGTTATAATGCCGCCATCATGAATCGCCCGGCAATCATCCCTTATAGGAGGGCGCGCCGATGCTCGTCTTTATCATCCGCATCCTGTTCTTCCTTGCGATGGTCTCCACGGGATACGCCTTCGGCCAGGCCTGGGGCACGGGCAATGAACTGTGGGGCATGACCTGCCTGGGGGCGGCGGCGGCGGGCGTAATCGTCCTGGACGTTGCGCTGCGCCGCAAGGACATCAGCGTCATCTCGGCGGTCTTCTTCGGCCTGATAGTGGGCCTTGTGGTGGCAGCCCTCCTGGGGCCGGTGCTGGACATGTACGCCAACATCCCCCCGCGGGTGCGCGACGTGGCCAAGATCGCCGTGGCCACGCTGACGGCATACCTGGCGGTGTCGCTCATCCTCCAGACGAAAGACGATTTCCGGTTCATCATTCCGTACATCGAGTTCGCCAAGCAGCAGAAAGGGGGGCGGCCGCTGCTGCTGGACACCAGCGCGATCATCGACGGGCGCATCGCCGACGTTGCGGCCACGCGATTCATCGACTCGCCGCTGGTCGTGCCGCGATTCGTGCTGCGGGAACTTCAGACCATCGCCGACTCGGCCGACAAGTTGAAGCGCGACCGCGGGCGCAGGGGCCTGGACATCCTGAACCGCCTTCAGACCACGCCCGGCATAGACATCCGCATCGAAGACGCCCCCGCCCAGGCCGCCCCCGGCGAGGGCGTGGACCAGTCGCTCGTGCGCCTGGCCGCAGAGTGCTCCGGCCGCATCCTCACCGTGGATTACAACCTGAACAAGGTGGCCACCGTCAGCGGCATCGAGGTCCTCAACGTCAACGACCTGGCAAACGCCCTGAAGCCGTCGGTGCTGCCGGGCACGACGCTCGACGTGGCCGTGCTCCGCCCCGGCCAGGAGGAAGGGCAGGGCGTGGGATACCTGGAAGACGGCACGATGGTCGTGGTCGAGGACGGCAAGGACCAGGTCGGCAAGACCGTCACGGTGACCGTGACGAACGTCATCCAGAAAAGCGCAGGGCGGATCATCTTCGGGCGCATCGACGCGGGCGCCGGCGGCGCCAGGCCGCGAGGCCGGTAAACGATGTCCAGCGCAAGCGTCATCATCGCGGCGGGCGGCGCGGGCCGGCGGTTCGCCGCGCGGGCCGCCGCGGCGGCGCATGGGCCGCGCGGCCTGCCGCCGACGAAGGTGTTCCTGCCGCTTGCCGGGCGGCCGGTGCTCGCGCATGCGCTGGAGCGGTTCGCCGAGGTTGCGGAGGTGGCGGAGGCGGTGGTGGCGCTGCCGGCGTCGTGCGTCGAGGAAGCCCGGCGTCGATTCGGCGGGAACCTGGCGGCCCTTGCGCCCGCGGGGCCTGCCGCGCGGCCGCTGCGTTTCGTGGCCGGCGGCGCGGACCGCACGGAAAGCGTCGCGCGTGCCCTCGCGGCCAGCGACCGGCGGACGGACCTCGTGGCCATCCACGATGCCGTCCGGCCGCTCATCCGGCCGGCCGTCATCCGCGAAGCGATGCTGGCGGCTGCCGCGCACGGGGCCGCCGTCGTCGGCCGGCCGGTGGACCACACGCTCAAAAAGGTGGCCGACGGCCGGCGCGTCGTGGATACTGTGCCGCGCGAGCGTCTCTGGATTGCGCAGACGCCGCAGGTCTTCCGCCGCGACGTGATCGAGGCGGCCTATGCCGGCCGCGGCCGCACGCCGGCGACCGTCACCGATGATGCACAACTGGTGGAGGCCCTGGGGCTGGAGGTGGTGATGGTCTCGGGCGACGCGGCCAACCTGAAGATCACCACGCCGGAGGACCTGCGGCTGTGCGAGGCGCTCCTGGCCGCGGGGTGGCCGTTCGGCGATTGAGCCTGTGCGGCGGATGGGGGCGCCGGCGCTACGGAAGGCAGGGCGATGACTCCTGATGAGCCTCAGCAAGAGCCGGGCTGGTCGGTTCCACCGCCGTGCCCTCGTGGGCGGGAGGGGGCGATCGTGCTTTTCCTGCTCATCCTTGCTGCGGCGCTGGTGCTGTACCGCGGCAGCGGGATGTGCGATCTTGTGCCGGCGTCGGACCCGTCGTCGGCGATCGTGACGAACATGCGCCATCCGCAGGGGTGGCCAGCCCGCCTGCCGAGTCCGCGCCTGGTGCCGCAGGTGGCGCCGTTTGCCGCGGCCGAGGAGAACTACCGCTTCTCGCCGCTGTACTACTGGGCGGCGGCGGGCCTGACGCGCCTGGCGGGCGTGCGGCTGTGCGAGTCGCGCGTTGCCGAGGCCGCGTGCCTGGCCATCCTGGTGGTGGTGACGTACTTCTTCGGCAAGACGCTCGTGTCGGTGCGGTGCGGATTCACGGCGGCGATGGCGGCGGTAACGTCGCCGGCCCTCATGTGGTGGGGGCGGCTGGGCGGGCCGGACACGATGGCGGCGGCGGTGGCGGCCACGGCGCTGCTGCTGTTTTTCCGCGCCCACGCCGGGCGCGGCGGACCGTGGCAATACTGGCTCTTCTGGAGCCTGGCGGGCGCGGCGGCGCTGGTGGACGGCGTCGCCGGCGCGATTGCCGTGGCGGCGGCGGTGCTGTACCTGGCGGCCCGCGCGCCGTGGGACGGGTTCGGCGCGGCCGTTCGGCGGTCGCGGCCGGTGAGCGGCCTGGTGCTCTTCCTGCTCGTGGCCGCGCCGTGGTACGTGGCGGCGCACGTGGCGACGGGCGGCGAGTTCACGCGCGCGTACTGGTCCGCGCAGGTTCTCGCTGGGCCGAGGCTGCCGCCCGGCGAGGCGGCCGCGCCGTGGTACTACTACCTGGCGTCGCTGCCGCGCGATTTCTTTCCGTGGTCGGCGTTGCTGCCGCTGGCGCTGGTTCAGCCGTGGCGTGCGGCCTCGCGCGAGCACCTGGTGCGGCTGGTGTTTCCGTGCGTGTGGCTGGCGGCGGGGCTGGTTGTTCTCTCGGCGGCGGCGGAGCGCGGGCCGGCGACCCTGCTGCTGGTTTTGCCGCCGGCGGCGGTGCTGGTGGGGTATCTTGTGGATTATTGCCTGTGCGCGCAGGATGCGGCCATGCGCCGCTGGCTCCAGGTGGCGATGTTGGGCGCGGCTGCTGCTGCGGCGGCCGGGGGCGCGGCTGTGCGCGAGATGCTCCTGGGAGGGGCGGCCGCTTCGGCGCCGCTGGCCTGGCTGCGCGAGGTCTGGTTCGGGCGCGGCGCCGAGTTGGAGACGTGGATGGCCCTGGCGCGACTGGCGGAGTCGTGGCCGGCGGCGCCCGCCGCGTTTGCCGCGCCCCTGGTGGCCGGAGGCGCGGCCGCGGCGGTGGCTGTCTGGCGCGGGCGGCCGGCGCTGGCGGTCACTGTGCTGGTGTGCGCATCTGTCGCCGCATTTGTCCTGTTTGCCGCGGTGATTGTGCCGGTTGTGTGATGCCTGGTCGCTGCGGCCATGCCGCCCGCGCCGGGGGCCTGCTTGCCGGGCGCGGGCGGCGCGGGTGGCAGCGCGAAGGTCGGCAGGCGGCCGCTCGGCCTACTTGCCGGGCGCGGGGGGCGCGGGTTTGCCGGCGGGTGGTGCGGGGGCGGGCGTCGGGCCGGATTTCGACGGCGGGGTGGGCCAGGGGCTTGCCTTGGGGTCGCTGCGGAGGCGCGCCTCTTCGCCCAGCGGGCGCAGGCGCAGCGCCCCGAAGGTGGCCGTGGTGTAGTAGGCCCGCAGGCCGAGGCATCGCTTGTCGGTGTGGTAGTAGGCCGACAGTGCGGACTGCGGGCCGGACCAGCGGACGATGGGTTTGCCGTCGAGCGCCGCCAGGATTTCCGCCTGGTCGCCCTTGAGCGTTACGCGGGCCTCCACCGTGTAGGCGCGGCTGACGGCGAGCGTGGTCACGGTGGCGGCGCCTGTCATGTACACGGGCTGGTTGTTCACGTACTCCAGGCCGCTGGGGCCGGAGCCGTCGATGTGCAGCAGGACCGATGCCGACCCCGCCGGCAGGTAGAGTCCCACGTGGCCGTGCGAGCGCCCCAGCGAGAAGGTGGCCTGGACCTCGTAACTGCCCTGCGGAACCACGGGAACCGTGATGTGGGAGTAGTCGTACCCCGGGTTGGCGCAGACGACGGCGGCGCCCTGCCGCTGCCAGTTCAGGGGGATGCTGCCGGTGGCGGGGTCCCTGGTTGTATCGACAAGTTTAAGAATATCGTGCCACTGGCCGGCCGCGAGGGCGTCCGGGCCCGCGGCGGGGGCCTTGCCGGCGGGGCCGGGCCTCGGCGGGCCGCCCGCGGCCTCGTCGAGTTTCTTCAGGGTCAGCACCGCCTGTGCCCGTTCTACGTCTTCCGCCGCATGCAGCGAGAGGAACCGCTGGTAGTAAGCCCTTGCGCGGGCGATCATGGCCGGCTTGGCGGCCGGCGGCGCCTGGTCCGCCAGGCCCCTGTACCAGTCGCCCAGTTGGACGCAGGCCAGTTCGGGCGTCTGCTCGACGCCCCTTGCGGCGGCCGGGACGTACTTCTGGAGGGCCGGCTCAAGGGAGGCGTCGACGACCGTGGCCGCCTCGGCCGGATCGTCGAGGTCCACCAGGAGGGCCTTGACGAGTTCGGTGCGCACGGCCGCATCGGCCGGTGCGGCCGCCAGGCGTGCCCGGATGGCGGCCACCTTCTGGTCGGTCTTCGCGCGGGCCGTCAGCCGGTCCATGCGGGCCAGGATTGCCGGCCGCATGTCGGACTTCAGGGCGGTGGCGATGCCGAGCGCCTTGCGGCAGGGGTCGATGGCGGCAGCGGCGTCGCCGGCGTCGGCCAGGGCGTCGGCGTGGCTCAGGAGGGCCTCCAGCAGCGCCTCGCCGGCCGCGGCTTTGCCGTCGGGGCGCGCGGCGTCGTAGTCTATCTGCCGGAGGGCGACGATCTTCTCCTGGCATGCTGCCCGCCGCTCGGGGACCTTCGAGGCCAGCAGTTCCATGGCCTGGACGGCGGTCGCGCGGCCGGATGGGGTGGCCCTGCCCAGTTCTACGGCCTTCTCGCAGAGGAGGGCGGCGAGGTCGGGCTGCCGGGCGACCGCCTTGGCGGCCTCCAGGAGTTTTGCCGCGAGGACGACGTCGTCGGAGGTGTCGCGTGTGGCCTGAACGCGGCGGACTTCGTCGCCGTAGAGCGAGTTGAAGGCCGCGGCGGCCTCGGCGGCGGAGGGCGGCGGGGTCGCAGCGGCCGGAGTTGCGGCCGCCGGCGTTGCGGGCTCGGCCGCGGGCGGAGCAGGGGGGGCCGCGGGCGCTGCGGCAGGCGGCGCCGGAGCGGGGGACGCCGGCGTTTCCGACGCGGGCGGCGCGGGCGCGGGCGCGGCGGGCGACGCGGGCGGCGCGGGCGCGGCGGGCGCGGCGGGCGCGGGCGCGGGTGCGGGTGCGGGGGCGGGGGCGGCGGGGGGGGGGAGTGGGGAATCGGC
>VGYT01000244.1 GCA_016872895.1 Planctomycetota bacterium | reverse complement strand
TGAGGATACACGCTTTGTCGGCGCGAAGCGAGGGGACGCCTGCCGCCGCCAGCGCCCCCGCCTTCCAGAACACGGCCCCCACCGCTCCCGGCCCCGGATGGTGGACCGCCTGAAGGTCCGGCGTGTTCTCGATGCACCGCGCGGCGGGAACCGCCGCGGGCGGGGCCCGCCGCGCGCCATCCGCCACGACGTAGCAGTATTCCGCGCCCGACGGACGCACGCCGTGGTCAATCCACAGGCTGAACATGTCCATCGCGATTTCTGCATCTGAACCGGAGTCGGTGATGTCGCGCCAACTGCCGCGCTGCGCCCTTATCTCCAGGCGGACGCCCGGCGCCCCGGGCGCCGTGTAGGCGAAGCCGTCGTGAAAGACGGCGCCGCCTGCTTCCAGCACGCTGCTGCCGCGCAGCGCCGGCCGGGCGGCCCCGCCCCGAACAATCGCGGCGTCCCCTCGCAGCGGCCGCTGGTCGATGCTCGTCAGGACGCGGTTCTCCGACGTGCAAATGATGCCCGCGCCGACGGCCATCAGGCAGTCGTCAAAGAGGAACCAAGCCTTCTTTGCCGCGAGCGCCCCGCGCTTAAGGTCCATCGCCGCAACGCCGTACAGGCCGTCGGTTGCCCCGCCGACCAGCGCCGTCGCCCCGCGCTGCTTGACGGGGTCGGGCAGCGGCCCCTGCTCGCACGTGGCGCCCGGCAGGCGCTTCCAGTCCCACACGGGCGGGACGCCGTCAAACTCGCGGCCGGTGCGCATGATGAGCGTTACGCCGTCGGCCAGGTGGTGCGACTTCTTGCCCTCGCCGTTCACCAACTCGGTGTTGTAGATGCGGCGGGAGAACATCCGGACCGAGGCGTACCACTCCGGCCGCTGGTGCACCATGAAGTCCGACCGCCAGAAGTGGCGGTTGCCGGCAAGCGGCGTCGCGCCCGGCTCGCCGCGCAGACGCCGCGCAAACGCCTCGAACTCGGCCCGCCGCGGGGCGCCTACGGCCAGCATGTCTTCGCACGCCTTCGCCAGGGGCGCGGCTGAGTGGCCCCGCCGGGTTATCTCGCGCCCCACGACGCCGGGGTCAAACCGGTCGCCCCGGATCATCCACTGCTCGCCGTCGAGCAGGTATCCAGAAAGAATTGCGATCTTTGCTGCCGGAAACGCCCACGCCGTCCCGGCCGCCAGCCTGGCGGTCGCCGGCCCGTACGCAGCGTAGCCGCGCCCGTACCCGCCCGAGTACAACAGGGCCCCGTGCTGGTGGAAACTGAAGTCCGGCTGAACGCCCTCGGCCGTGGTTACCTTGACCTCGTCGGCGGCCCGCCGAAAGGCCGCCGCCGCAACGTCGGGCGACTTCTCGACGCACCCGCGCATCACCCGCACGCCGCACACCCACAGCGTGTTCTGCCCGGTCATGTCGTCTTCGTCGGCGCGGCGGAGGATCTTCGACGCGCCGGGCGCAAGGTCGGCAGGGAACTCGCCGCCCAGGAGCAGGAGCGTTTTGCCGAGCGATTCGGGAACGCCGATGCGGTTCCACCACCAGTTCGGGCACAATAGGTCGTTGGTAATCCACCAGCGCAGCGCCAGGTTGATCCTGTCGCGCACGTCCGCCTTGCCGGAAAGCGGATGCCCCGGCGCGCGGTAGCACTGCGCCAGTTGAAGCGTGCGGCGGACGTGGCCGCCCGGCGCCCACTGCGCGGCCGACCGGTCGGCATAGTTCACGTCGGCCCAGCGTCCGTCGGCCCCGAGGCGGGCCAGGAGCGCCGCCGCCTCCCGCTCGGAGACGGCCTGCGGACCGCCGGGCGGAATAAGCCCCTCGACCAGGCGCCGGCGGACCACCTCCAGGTCGCGCATGGACGGATCCGCGGCCGGCGCCGCCGGCGCGCCGCCCGCCGCCGGCGCGGAAGCCGCAAGCACCAGCATCGCCGGCAGCGCGCGCCATGCCGGCAGAAGCCGCATCCTCCCCACGCCGTCCATCAACGCGCTCCTTTAACGGCACCGCTCCCTTGCGGTCGCGGCTCTGATGCGGGGCGCCCCCTACCGCGCGATGCGGCGGGCTTCGGCGTCCGTGTCTCGCACCAGGTTCACCGACCGGTACTCGCTGGTCTGCGGCAGGACGATCTGAAGAACCGGCGTCTCGTCCAGTTCCACCCGGACCTTGCCGACCTGCACATCCAGCAGATGCCCGCCGCCCGTTCCATCCTCCGTAACGAAGTGCAGGTGCCAGCCGGGCAGGTTCAGGCCCTTGATGTAGTCCGGGAAGCGGAACCCCACGATCGTGCCCCGCACGTCGCGGAACTCAAACACCGCCTGCTGCGCGGTCACGTCCACCAGCCGCGGATACGGCTTCGTCTGCCGCGGGACGCTGCGCGTCTTGACGTACTTCAGCGTGCCCGAGATGCGGACGGCCAGCGGCATGTTCCGCGTCAGCGGGGCGTTCAAGGCGCGGCGCGCGGCTGCCGCATCCTGGGCAACCAGGGCCGCCCCATCCTGGGCGACCCGGTCCATCAGGTACTCCAGTTCCACGAGGTCAATCGCTGCGTCCACGAGGGCAATGTGGTCCGCCTCGAAGAACGTGACGGCGGCAAGGGGCGTCCTGGTGTCCAGCGGCGGCCGATGCACGCTGCCGTCGCCCCGCACCTGGTACACCCGGCCGTCCACGATGACCATCTCGCCGTCGAGGCCGTCGAACGTTCCGTGGCCCAGGTCGCCGTGGCGTAGAAGTTCGGCGAGCGTGACCTGGCCATCGTAAAGCCCCTCCATCAGCGCCGGGACAGTGGAGAGTTGATAGAGCACGTCGCGGTCGGCCTGGGCCGCGCAGCCCGCCGCCAGCGCCGCCGCCACCGGAATCATCGCAAGTAACCGCCGCATACGGACCTCCTTTCGCCTCACTCGATGCGTCCGCCGCCTTCGCGAACCTTGCGGACGAGGAACTCGCCCGCCTCGCCCGCCAGGGCATCGGCGGGCACATACAGGGCGCCCATCTTCGTATAAAACACAAGCCACACGTCCGGGAACCGCACGACCAGCCGGAACTGCTTCCACGGGTACAGCGCCTCGCCGCCCGTGATGGGCACGTGCAGCCCTTCGTCGGTGATGCGGTACACCAGGTGCGCAGGCCGCATCTCGGCCGCCTGCGCGCCGGCCTTCCGCACGAACAGCCGGTAGGAGTAAGCAAGCGCGCCGGCGCAGGCGATTGCCATCAAAATCGCCAGCAAGAGGCCCCTCATGCCGGCGACACGCGGAAACACCAGCAGCGCCAGCACGACCGCCAGCAAGACCCACCGCCCGTACTGCCAGACGAAGTGGCGCCACAGCCGCCTGGCCGCCGCCTGCCACAGGGCGCCGGTCATCTCGAACTCAAGTTCGGCGTTCAAGGGGGTCGCCCTCGCCCTCCGTCACGCGGCTGCGAAGCGTACCCTGCGCCAGGTGCGTGCGAAGAAGGTCCCCCGCCGCGGCATCGGCGGCGCGAACCAGCGTGCGGCCCGTCCGCTCCAGCACCGTGCGGCTGTAGCCGCGCGCCAGCACGCGGTCAGGACTCAGCGCCTCCAGGCGCCCGCCGAGGCCGTCCAGCCGCGCGGCATAGCGGTGCACAAGGAGCGCCCGGCCGGCCGCGTGGAGGCGGAACGCCGCCATCCTTAGCGCCCCTGCGCACTTCTGCCAGCGGGCGTGCGGGGCGAACTTCGCCAGCGCTCCCGCCCCCCGCTCCAGCCGCAGCCGCCGCGCCGACCACCCGTCCCGCACCGCCCCGGCCAGCCGCCGCTGGAGGTCCTCCAGCGCCTGCACGCGGTCCAGGACGACCTGTTGCGGGTAGCGGAAGAACCGGTTCGCCTCAACGAGCGCGAGTTCATCCCGCAGAAGGTCCGCGACGTGCTTCATGCCGCGAGCAAGCCGCGCCTGCAAGTTGCCCAGCGCCGCCTCGACCTCGCGCCGCTCAGGGACGACCATCGCAGCGGCGGCCGAGGGCGTGGCCGCCCGCGCATCGGCCACGAAGTCGCTGATCGAGAAGTCCGTCTCGTGGCCCACCGCGCTTACGACCGGCACGGCCGAGGCGTATATGGCCCGCGCCACGACCTCTTCGTTAAACGGCCAGAGGTCCTCCAGGCTGCCGCCGCCGCGGCCGACGATCATCACGTCTATGCCGCCCAGGCGGCTGAGGGCCTCTATGCCGCGCGCTATGTCCGCCGCCGCGCCCTCCCCCTGCACGCGGGCGGGGGCGAGCACCACCTGGATCGCCGGCCAGCGCTCGCGCAGAATGCGGATGACGTCGCGCACGGCCGCGCCCGCGGGGCTCGTCACCACCCCCACGCAGCGGGGGAACCGCGGCAGCGGACGCTTGCGGGCCGGGTCGAACAGGCCCTCGCGCTCCAGCCGCTCCTTGAGTTTGCGGAATGCGACCTCCAGCGCGCCGGCGCCGCGCAGCCGGATGCTCGATACGTAAATCTGGTAGTTCCCCTGCCTGGCGAACAGGCTGAGGTGGCCGCGCACTTCCACCTCGACGCCGTCAGCAACGTCTCGCGGCAGGCGCGCGGCGGCGGACTTCCACAGAACGCACCGGATGGCCGCTCGCTCGTCCTTCAGCGTAAAGAAAACGTGGCCGGACGTGTGGCGGTTGAAGTTCGATATCTCGCCCACCACCCACACGTTCGGGAACTCGTCCTCCAGCACGCCCTGGATGCGAAGGGTGAGTTCTCCGACCGTCTCTGGCCCTTCCGGCTCCGGCACGGGTATGCTCGCGGGGTCAAACAGCGTGCTCATACCGGCATTGATACCGCGTACGCCTGGGCGATGCAACGGGGAATCCCCCGCACGGACAGCCGGTCGCGCGGCAGCAACGCCGAGACCCAGCGCAAAGACGCGAACAGCAGGGACTTATGAAGATCATTCTTTGGCACTTTGCGGCCTAGCGGCCTTGCGTGAGCGCCTTCTTGCCGTCACTCAGCACTCGCGCAGGAGTTCCAGGAACTTGCGGTCCAGTTTGCGGCCCTTGAAGTCCTCGTACTGGATGTCGGCGCGGCCGGAATCGACGATGCCGAACGAGCCGCGCAGGTTCCACAGGGCCCAGCCCCAGCCGGCCTCCTTCACCAGGCCGCCCACGTCGCGGGCCCAGTCCAGGACCACGGCGTGCGGCGTCTTGTTGAAGCACCCCCACTCGCCCACGTTGACGCCCACGCCGCGGTCGGCCAGTTCCTTCCAGGGCTTGATGCGCGTGTCGGCAACCCACTGGCGGTCCAGCGTCTTGTCCTTCTGTTTGAGGGGCCAGGTGGGCTCGGGCCACTTGTCGCTGCCGCCCACCCAGGAGGCCTTGTAGTGGGTGACCTGCGCGGGCATGTAGGCGTGCATGCTCTGTGCGATGCCCAGGTCCGCCAGTTCCAGGACGGGCTGCTGGCCGACGCTCGCCCCGTCGGCGATGATGAGCCGGTCGGGGTCCTCGCGGCGGATGGCCTCCACTGCGCGGCGGCAGACGGCAACGTAGCGGTCAACCCCCGGATACCGGGCCGGCTCGTTCACAAGGTCGAAACTCAACTGCGCCGACGGCGTGCCCTTGTACCGGCGGGCCAGCATCGCCCACTGCGCATCAAACTGCTTCTGCGCCTCGTCGTCGGTCCACAGGTTCAGTGCCTCGGCCGGGGGGTTGATGCAGAAGCCCGGTGCACGGTGCAGGTTCAAACTGACGTGAACCTTGTGCCGCTTGCCGAACTCCACGGCCTGGTCGATTTCCTTCAGGACCTTCTCATCGTACTTGTACGGGTCGGCGGAGTCGGTCCAGCAGCGGTAGTCCATCGGCAGGCGCGCAAAGTCGAACCCCCAGCCGGCCGTCCACTCGAAGTCCGATTCGACGAACGGCTTGTTGCCGCGCTGCGTGAACTTCTCAAGAAGGTTGAAGCCGCGCCACCGGGGCAACTTGCGGGCAAGTTCCCTGGCCGCGCGCCCCTGCGCGGCCGGGCCGGCCGCCGCACCCTCTGCCCTGCCCGGCGGGGCCGCTCCCATCAGGGCCGCCCCGCCCGCCACCGCCACCGCCTTCAGCCAGTCGCGCCGATTCATCGGAGGTATCCTTATAGAAGGACCACAGCGCATACAATGCGGCGCCGCCAGAGAGCAGCACCTTGCTCCTACAGCGACCCCAGCAAGTCCGACCACGCTCTACGATGCACTATGTCCGACCTATACACGTCCAACTGGCATCCAACCTCGCGCACAAACTCACGGCGACCCGGCTCGCCGAGCAACGACAGTGCCGTCGCGGCAAGGGTAAGAACGTCGGTGATGTAGACGTTGTGGCCCCCGACAAACTCACGTGCCACGTGTTCAAGAACAGCCTGCCGATCCGACGCGGCAATTCCCTGCTGGGCCACAAAGAATATCTCCGAGACCTGCTTCTCGCGGATGTCCGCCATCTTGCTTCGCACATGGGTAATGGTCACGTCACGGTCCTTGACCTCAACGACCAAGACTGTTTCGCCCGCCTGGCTTACGCACTCCAAGTCGGCCGACAGGCCTGTGGAAGCATCGGCGGCTGTGATGTTGCCGCGCCGCACTTCGGCATACAGTCCAAACCTCCGGCCCAATACCGCAGAGAGGGCAGAGGATACCGCAAGCAACCTGTCTCCGCCGGAAGCGGCGGCGAGGAAGCCGCGCAGAATCCCGACGGCGGCGTCCAGGCTGACCCGCTTGGGGGCGGGATAGACCACGTGTACCTGCGCCAGGCGCCGATAAACCTCCATCAAAGCCTGTCTCAGGACGGTCCGGGTGAAGTCCGCGCTGCCCCTCTCCTGAACGGCGCCCAAGACCTCGCACAGGGCCGCCCAATCTTTTTTGTTCTTCTGCTGGCCGGCGAAACGAGCACTTACTTCCGGAACACGTAGCGGATTATTAACGTAGGGTTCAGGCGAACCTCCAAGCACACTGTTGTTGAATTGGTCAAAAGCCACCACGACTTCGTGGGCCACCGTCCGGGCGTCGAACGCGCCTTTGCCGCCGCGTGCGGCCTGGAGGCAGCGACAATCCAGCGACGCGTCGGCCAGTTTGGCCGCCAGTTGCGTCGGCAGGACGTAGCGGTAACTCTTGGTCGGGGAATTGACCGCCGCCCTGACGCTTTGCAGCAGCGCGCCTTCGAGGCAATCCAGCAGCGTGGTTCCGCGGGCCTCTTCGCATACGTCCTTCCAGATCCCTTCGAGGATACCGCGGGCTTGGGCCACAAGATCGGCTGGGGCATGTCGAGCGGGCGGCATCAATAGTTCATCCAGAGGGCTTCCGCACGCGGCTTCTTGACCGAGTGGCAGTTCTTGGCCGAAGCGTCCACCCGCCGCCATCCCTTGTACAGTGCGTCCACCAGGGCG
>VGYT01000243.1 GCA_016872895.1 Planctomycetota bacterium | reverse complement strand
CCCGCAGGTAAGCGACTGGGCGGGGAGCCTGGTGTTCGCCTCGCCGAAGTCGGTCCAGGGCTGGCATGGCTTCTTTGCGAGCCTCCATCAGTACGACTTCCGGGAGATTCCCTCCGACATCCTCGGGCGCATCTTCCAGAAACTCATCTCGCCCGAGGAGCGCCAGCGGTTCGGCCAGTTCTTCACGCAGGACGACATCATCGACGTTATCAACGCCTTCTGCATCCGCCGCGCGGGCGACACGGTGCTGGACCCGGCGTGCGGCTCCGGCAGTTTTCTCGTGCGGGCCTATCACCGCAAGGCGTGGCTGTCGGAGCAGGCGGAGGGCGGCCGGCGGCACTTTGACCACGGCAAGACGCACCAGGGACTGCTGCGCGAGATCTTCGGGTGCGACATCGCCCTTTTTCCGGCCCACCTGGCAACGCTGAACCTGGCAGCGCGGCAGATAACGCAGGAAGAGAATTATCCGCAGGTGGCGCGGGCGAACTTTTTTGATGCGGCGGCCGACCGCGACGACTTCTGCCGCGTGCCCGGCCCGCGCCTCTCCGCACCCGACGGCGGCGCCGCCTACGAGATGCGGCCCGTTGCGCTTCCGGAACTCGATGCCGTCGTGGGCAATCCGCCGTACGTGCGCCAGGAGATGGTGCCGCGCCTGGGCCAGGTGCGCCTGGGGGCGGGCGAATCCAGGGAGTCCTTCGAGGCCCGCTGCCGGCAGACGAAGGAGCACATGGCCGACATGTGCGCGGCGGCGTGGCCGCATCTGCGCCTTTCCGGGCGCAGCGACCTGCACTGCTACTTCTGGCCCGTGGCCACGGCCCTGCTGCGCGAGGGCGGGTGGTTCGGGTTCCTTACGTCGGCCTCCTGGCTGGACGTGGAGTACGGCTTCGCGCTTCAGGACTGGATACTGCGGAACTTCCGCCTGGTGGCGGTCATAGAGAGCGTTGATGAGCCGTGGTTCGAGGATGCGCGCGTCAAGACGGCGGCCACGATTCTCGAGCGCTGCGCCGACCCGCAGGCCCGCGACGCGAACCTTGTGAAGTTCGTGCGCCTGGAAAAGCCGCTGGCCGAGATACTGGGCCCCCGCGCGCGGGGCGACGAGGCCGCACGCCAGGAAGCCGCCGTGCGCCTGCGAGAACTCATCCAGAAGACCCGCGCCGACTACAGGGACGACCGCCTGCGCATCATCGCCGTGCCGCAGCGCCGGCTGTGGGAAGAGGGCGTGGGGGCCTCGGCCATTCTGGGCACGGCGGCCCAGGGCGCCGCCGAAGCGGAAGGCGAGGAAGGGCAGGTCCCCGCCCCGGCCGCCGGCATGGAGGGCGTGGCCGCCGCCGCTCGCACCTACGCCGCCGGAAAGTGGGGCAGGTTCCTCCGCGCCCCCGACTTCTACTTCCGCCTGATGAGCCGGTACGGGCATCGCTTCGTCAGGCTCGGCGAGATCGCGGAAATCCGCCGCGGCATCACGAGCGGCTGCGACGCCTTCTTCATGCCGCATGATGTAACGGACAAGGTGCTTGCCCGGGCGCGGTCGGGCGAGCGGTGGCTGGACATCGGGTTTATGGCGCCGTGCCCCCGCCGCGCGGTCGAGAGCGGCAGGGTGCGCATCGTCCGGGCCGGCGACGGCACGCTGCACCCCGTCGAGGCCAGGTTCCTCCGGCCCGAGGTGCACAGCCTGATGGAGGTCCGCCGGCCCGTGATCCGCGCCCGGGACCTTGACCGCGTGGTCCTGTGGGTTGACAAGCCGCTGGGGAGGATTGCCGGAACGTATGCGGCAAAGTATATACGCTGGGGAGCGCGCGAGACGTTCCAGTCGGACAAGTCGAGGCCGGCGCCCGTGCCGAAGCGCAGCACGTGCGCCTCGCGGCCGCGATGGTACGACCTGACGAGCGAGAAAACCGGCGCCGCCTTCTGGCCGAAGACGCAGAAATACCGACATATTGTGCCAGTAAATCCTGAAAGGCTGGTCTGCAACTGCAACCTGTATTACCTGCTGCCAAGGGGGCTAACCCGCCTGGAAGCAGAAGCCCTGGCCGCCGTTCTCAACTCCACGGTCCTGGGGCTCTTCAAGCACTTTTACGGGCGCTACGCCGGTTCGGAAGGGACGCTGAAGACGGAGGTCGTCGATTGCATGCTGATGCACGTGCCCGACCCGCGCGGAGCGCCCCGCCAGGTGCTCCGGCGGCTAAGGCTGGCCTTGAGACCACTTGTTTCGCGCGAAGTTACCCACCTGGTTGATGAAGAGATGCTGAATTGCCATTCCCTGATCGCGATGCGCACGCTGTTGAAGTCTGCGCCGGCCCTGCCGAGGGAACTTCGGCAGCCCGACAGGAGGGCCCTTGACGGCCTGGTTCTCGAAATGATGGGCGTCGGAAGCGCGCAAGAGCGCGACCGGTTGCTTGACGAACTCTACCGCGATACGACCGCTTACTACCGGTTCCAGCGCACCCAGGACATCCAGGCGATGGTGAACCGTGCCGCCGCCGCCAGAGACAGGATAACCGTTGAGGACATGGCCGCGACCGTCTGGGATTCCCTTGCGCCCGAGGAGAAGCGGGAATCGCTCCTGGCGTGGCTCGCCCGCGCAGGGCCGGGCGAGACGATAGAAGTGCCGGAAGGCAGGCCCCGCGCAAACGGGCCGGGGCACCTGTTTGAGCCGCGCACCGTGGTATATCGCTCCGGCGGCGAGCGGCACGAGGTAACCTACTCCAGCGTGGAGCAGGCGGCGCTCGCGGCGGCGCTGGCCGAGTTGGGCGTGCGCGGCCAGGTGACGGTTCCGGCCGACGGGGGCGCCTGCCGGAGGGCCGCCCTTGAGTTGCCCGGGCGCATCACTGCGGCGCGCAGGCGGTTTGAGGAACTGGCGGGCCTTCGCACGGGCACGCCGGCGCTACAGGATCGCACCGCCGAACTGCTGATGCACTGGTTCATCCACGGGCGGCAGGAATAAGGATAGCGAGAAGTGACGAAGTGACAGGGTGACGAAGTAACCGGCGGGGGCGCCGATCTTCGCGCCGCTGCACATCAGGGCCGCTCTCCGTATCAGAGCCGCGACCGTAAGGGAGCGGTGCCGTAAAGGGGGCGGCGCCGCCGGGCAGACAAGGAGAATGTTGAATGTGAAATATTCAATATTGAATATTGAGTATTCAACATTCTCCTTGCCTTTTCTGCCGCGCGGGCGTTACTTCGCCGCGGGCGGCGGGGCGGGCTCGTCGTAGCCCGTCAGGCGTCGGACCCAGATGTTGCGGAACCGCGTCGGGTTGCCGTGTTCCTGGAGCGTGAGGGGCAACTCCGGCTCGTGCGGCGTGTACTTGCCCACCTGCTTGTGTCCGGTGGTTCCGATGAGTTGCTGGCGGTGGTGCATGACGAGGCCGTTGTGCAGGACGGTGACGAAGGCGGGCCTGGCGAGTTTGCCGTCCTCGAACCGCGGGGCCTCGAAGATGATGTCGAAGGCCTGCCACTGGCCGGGCCTGCGGCTGGCGTTGACCAGGGGCGGGTACTGGCCGTAGAGCGCGGCGGCCTGGCCGTCGGCGTAGGTGATGTTGTCCCAGGAATCGAGGACCTGGACCTCGTAGCGGCCCATGAGGAGGACGCCGCCGTTGCCGCGGCCCTGGCTGGCGCCCTTGACCTCGGCGGGCGACGCCCACTCGACGTGCAGTTGGCAGTCGCCGAAACTCTCTTTCGAGATGAGGCTGCCTGCGCCGGGCACGGCCTCCATGTAACCGTTCTCGACCTTCCAGGCGGCGGGGACGAGTTTGCCCTTGTCGGGTCCCTTGCCCTGGGTCTGCCAGTGCGAGAGGTCCTTGCCGTCAAACAGGACGAGGGCGTCGGACGGCGGGCGGCCGGGGTCGGCCGGCGGGACGGCCGAGGGGGGCGTTACCATGCGCGGCCGGGGGCGGTTGCCGTCGTGGACGCGCCACTTGCCGTCGGGAAGCATCGGCGTATCGTCATAACCGATGGGCGGCGGGGCAGGGGGGCCCGGAGGGGCGGCGGCGGGCTTGGCCGGGGCCGCGGCGGGCGCCGCCACGAGCGCGGCAGCCAGGATGGCTCCTGATATCAGGGCCGCGACCGCAAGGGAGCGGCGCCGCATTGCCATCATCGCGCACACCAGCGACCACGCAGAGCGTACGGACATCGTCGGTCTCCTTTCAATGCGGAGGTCGGAAATCGGACATGGTTAAAGCCTCCGGCGCCGCCGGGGGATGATCGGCCCGCACCATCCATCCCCACGCGGTGCGTGGGGCTTGTTTGAACCGTGTTTACTCCGCACTCCCCATTCCGCGCTGCGCACTGGACAAGAAGGTACTCGCCCGGCGGCCGGGATGCAAGCAATTCGCGGCCGACTGAGGACCAACGGCCGTGCTTTCGCAAGCGCCGCGGGAAGCATGGCGCCCCTGCTCCGCGCACCTGTCGCAGGCGGCACACTTCAGGCCCCCGGCCCGAGCGGGACCTCGTTGTTGCCTTCGTAAATCTCCGGGACGCGCCGCTCGGGGTCCACGGCCAGTTTCCAGCCGGGACCGGGCGGACCGGGCAGACGGAGCGTAAACGGCCGGCGTTTCGGCGCGAGGTCCAGCGGCGCGGCCAGCGGGCCGAGCGACTCGCGTGCGAGCACGCGCCCGCCGGCGTCCGTGACGGCGACCACCGCTTCCGGCGCGTCGGCTGCGCCGACGTTGTGAACGACGCCCTTGACCTCGGCGCCTGCAACTTCGACCTCGCGTGCGGCCAGGGCAAGGTCCGCCCGCGCAAAGATCGGGTCGAGGCGCGCCACCTGGCGAAGTTCGACAACGGTCACCTGCCTGGGCGGCAGGGTCAACTCGACGGCCTCTGCCCTGGCCAGTTCGAGCGTCTCGCTGCGCTCCGTGCCGTCGGCCTGCATGTCGCCGTCGGCGTCGGGGCCGACGGTCAGCCGATAGCAGCCGTGGACCAGCGCCCAGATACGCATCCGGCCGCGCATCGGGGCCGCCGCGTAACTATAGACGAGCGCCTTCAGGTGGTCCCGGCGGTTGACCGTCACGAGGGCCGCGTAGTCCGTCCCGTAACCTTCCCAACTGACCGCCTGGGCGGGGTTGAACTTATTTCGCCGCGTGAAGCCTCCCAGGTAACTCACCGAGGCATCCTCCAGCACGCTCGGAAATACCCGGTCCGTAAACTGTTCGGCAGTGGTGTACATGTCGGGCCAGCGGCGTGCGTCGTAGAGGGTGCCGACGGCCGCGCCGGACGGGCGCTGCGAGCCGATCGTGTCGCTGATGAGCGGCTGCGGGTCGCCTTTCAGGTAGAGGGCCAGCGGCGGACTGGCGGGCAGCAGCCGTTCCGCGGCCCGCGCATCCAGGCCCTCCAGGAAACCCAGACAGTAAAGGTCGCCCAGGAAACCGTTGACGGGCAGCGGCGCCTGGCCGCGACGGGCGTAGCAAAGGAGCGGTTCCACGTACCGCGGGTCGCCCGTCAGGTGGGCCAGCCAGGCGAAGACGCAGGCCTGGCTGCGGTATCCGCCGTAAAGCGGGCGGTCTTTCTCGAAGCCGACGACCTTGCCCGTGAGGACTTCCACGTCCGTGGCCCACTGTCCGGGCTTCATCAGTCCGAGCCAGGTGTCGGCCCACTCGCGGATGAGGGCCAGCGCCTGAGGGTTGCGGTTGTAGTCGGCGGCCTGGAGGGCGGCGTGCCACATCAGGGGGGAGGCGTGGCCGTCCACTGCGGGGGGGCGGGGTTTTTCCATGTCGCGGGCGCCCATGTTCTGGTTGTCGCGGAAGTGGCGCCGGCCGTCGGCGGTGCGGACGGTCAGGTGGACGAGGTTGCGTGCCGAGTCCATGCAGCGTTCCAGGTAAATCGGGTCGCCGTAGAACCAGCGTGCCATGAGGGCCAGGTGGTTGATGCCTTCCTCGTAGGCGTGCAGGGCGTCTGTGCTGGAGCGGTTCAGGCCGCCGCGAAGGTTCTCGCGGTCCGCCAGTTCGGCCATGCGCGCGGCCCCGTCCTTGAGGGCCGCCCCTGTGCCGCCGTCCTCGAAGAAAGGCAGGTCCGGGTACTGCTGGTACATGTCGCTGTCGTCGCCCACGCGGCCGCCGAACTCGCCCGTGGGAACCATGCGCTCGCGGACCCACCAGTCGGCTATCCGCCGCGCCTCAAGCCACGCCAGGCGCGGATACCACGCCCACGCCGGGACGCCGGCGGGGGGCGCCGGCGGAGGCGAAACATCCGACAGCGCGGGCAGGTTGCCCAGGTACGCCCACTCGCGGTACTGCCGGACCAGGGCGTCCGCCGGGTCGAGCGCGTGGCATAAATCTATCGTCATAAACAGTTCCGGGCACTGCTTCGCGTACGGGCCGCTTGCGTAGAATGCCTCGCGGGATTGTTTGCGGTAGGACCCCCACGGCCGCGGCTCGCTCATCAGGCTGAAGAAGGTCTTCAGGAGGAACTTGCGGCGGGCAAGCGCCTCCGGCAAGGCCCGCTCTCGCGGCACGAAGTGCGGCCGCACCACGGGCGCGCCGCCCTCCGGTCCGGAGAGGACGGCATCGCGGCCGAACCGCAAGGTCACCCACAACCGGCTGCCCGCAAGGAGCACCTGGTCCGGGATGTCGAGCGTAACGCGCACCGGGCCCGGCCCGGGCAAGGTCAGGTCCGCCCACACGAGGTCCAGGCGCGGGTCGAGCGGGTCCTGGACGGCCGCGGTCAAGACGTACGGCCCGGCTTGCCCGCCGTCCCGCCCAGGGCGGGCCGTGCCGGGGGTCGTCGCCGTGGCAAGCCCGGCCGGCGCCGCCAGGGACGCCTCGAGCGTGACGGCGGCCAGGCCCTGCTCGGCGGGCAGCGGCGGCGTGATGAAGTGCAGCGCCCGGTCCTTTGCGGCCCGCACGGGTTCGCCGGGGCCGGATGCCTCGCCGAGGGCGAGCGCCCGGCGCTCGCCTTCCGGGTAGCGTTCGGCCATGGCGCGGTAGATGCTCTCCGGCGCATAGGGGGACGCAGGAGGCTGAATCGCGAGTTCGCCGGCGGGCCTCCATGCGGGCCCCGCCTGCGGCGCTGCGGCCGGGGCCCGCTTTACGGCACCGCTCCCTGACGCTCGCGGCGCTGATTCGGCGCCGCTCCCCGAGGGTCGCGGCCCTGGTTCGATGCGGTAGAAGGATACGTCGGCGATCGTGCCGCCCTCCGCGCCGAACAGAACGACGCGGCTTTCCTTGATGCGCTTCGCAAAGCGCACGGTCTCGACCGGGCCGGGACCCGCAAATGCACACAGGGGCGGCACGCCCTGCGGTTCGGTGAGCGACCCGGCGTCGGCGTACAGGCGCGTCCTGGCCCCGCCGCGGAGGACCACGGCGTCGAACCCGTCGCCGTCGGCCAGCGTCAGGTGGACGCCGTCGTTGCGGTTGTATGCGTAGCCGACGCCGCCGCCGGCCGAGCGCGGATACTCG
>VGYT01000242.1 GCA_016872895.1 Planctomycetota bacterium | reverse complement strand
GGCCGCGGCCGCACGCGCCGGAAGGCTGGTGCTGGCGCGAGTCCGGGCGATAGACGCCGCCGACGCCATCGCGCAGGCTGCCGCCAGAGTGCCCGCCGACGTCATCGGCGGCGCACTCAGGGCGGTCCTGGCGCAGCGGCTGGTGCGGACGGTCTGCCCGCAGTGCCGGGCGGCCAACGAGCCGCCGGCGGCGCTGCGGCGGCGCATCGCCGAGGTCTTCGGCCCAATCGAGCACTTCGTCAAGGGCCGCGGCTGCACGCGCTGCGGCCGGACGGGCCTGTCGGGCCGCATCGGCCTCTTTGAACTTGTGCCGCTCGAAGGTCCCCTGGCCGAACTCCTGGATTCGCCGCGCGACGCCCGCGCCTGGCGAGCGGCCATCCGGGCGGCCGGCCACCCGTCGCTCTGGGTGGACGGCATGGCGAAGGTCCGGGCGGGCATCGTGCCCGTGGAGGAAGTCATGACGGTTCTGGCGGGATGCCCGGGCGAGATGGCGGCGCAATGAAAGGGAGCCGCGCGTGCGGCTCCTTCGTCGCTGGGGGGTGCGGCTGAGGCCGCCGCGGGCTACCGCCGCCGGCCGTAATTCCTCTCGTTGTCGCTGCTGCTCGCGGCGGCGGCGTCGGCGACGGGCGACCCCTTGCGCAGGCCCAGTTTGATCTCCAGGTTGTAGATTTTCTTGCGCAGGCCCGCGCCGTCTTTTTCCTGCTTGTCGGCGGGGATGGAGGCAAGGCACGCCTTGTACAGGTCGAGGGCCGACTTCATGTCTCCGGCCTTCTCGCAGATGTCGCCCAGTTTTTCGCCCGTGCTGCGTTCCTTGGTGCGGTCCTTCTCGGCGACGGCGTCCCAGAAACCCTTGTAGATGAGTGCGGCGTTGCGGACGTCGCCCATCTTCTCGTACACGCCGGCGAGTTTCAGGCAGGCGTTCTTGTCCTTGAAGCGGGCCTTCTCGGGAATGGCGTCGAAGATGCCCTTGTAAAGGGCCAGGGCGCTCTTCAGGTCGCCGGTGCGCTCGTAGAGGTCGCCGAGTTTCTCCTTCAGGCCGCGGTCGCGCTTGTTCTCGGGCAGCGACTGGTACAGGGAGGCGTAAATCTGGAGGGCCTGCCTGAACTCGGCGCACTTGTCGTAGAAGTCGGCGACCTTCTCCAGGAGGCTGCGGTACTTGTCCTGGGCGCGCTTCGAGAGTTCGTCGATCTTAGTCTGCATTTCGGCGGGGGCCTTGTCGCGGTCGCGCTCGAGCGTCTTTATCATGCTCAGGACGCGCGAATACTTCTCGGCGAAGGCCTGCCACTGCTGTGCCGCCGCCAGCATGGCCGCACGGTATTCCAGGTGCTCCTTGTTATGGCTGCCCTTGGCCAGTTCGTCGCGGACCTTGTCGAGGCCCTGGCCCTCGATGCCCTGGATGGCCGCCTGCTGGCCCTTCAGCGTGACCATGCTGATGTTGAACTCTTCCTGCTGAAGGGCGCTCATGCGATCCTGAACGCCGGCGACCTGCTTTTCCATCTTCTGGACGGCGGCCTCGTCGGCCGCGGGCTTGGCCGTGTCGGCCCCCGCTTCGGCCTTGGCGGCGGCCAGGGCGGCCCCCGACGCCGGCACCAGGCAACACGCGACCGCCAGCCCCACCGCCCATCGGATCGCGCACGCAGCCATGTCGGGACTCCTTATGCGGCGGCCGTTCAACAAGCGCGCACTCCCTCACCTAATATATACGATACAAACGGCCCGGAAGCAAGCCGCAAATGGCTCCGTCAACGCTCAGGCTTCGATGGCGGTGACGCGGACCCGCAGGTACTTCTGCCGGTGGCCCGTATGGCGGCGGGAACTCTTTCGGCGGCGGACCTTGACGATCTCGATCTTCGGCCCGGCCAGCGGCCCGAGGACCTCGGCCGTCACCTTCGCCCCGTCCAGGACGGGCCGGCCCACCCGCACGCCCTTCTCGTCGGCCACCAGGAGCACCCGGTTGAACGTGACGCTTGTGCCGGGGGGCGCGTCGCGAACGTCGATGTCAAGGGTCTGGCCCTGCTCCACGCGATATTGCGTGCCGCTGTCTTCGATAATGGCGTACATGCAAGCCTCCGCTTGTCGAAAAGCCGCCGGCGAGGAGCGGAGAATATAGTCCGCCGCCGGCCCTGAATCAAGCGGATTCGCCCGACCTTCGTGTTTCGGGCTTCGGGCTTCAAAAGGGTTACTCCTTGCACCGCAGCGCCGCGCGGTGGCGCATGGCTTCGAGGAGTTCTTCCGGCGAGGTCTGCGGGCGCAGGTTGCCGCGGTGGTGTTGCGGCCGCTCGTCCAGCAGGCCGAAGCCGAGGGTGATCTCGCCCGTCGCCAGCCCGGGCGCCAGCACGTGGAAGTCCGAGGTGTAACTGGAGACCAGGAGCGGCCCCGGCGCGGCCACCTTGCCGCCGGCGATGCGGGCGTTCAAGTCGTCTGTGATCTCGCGCCAGATGCGCACGTCGGCCTCGGTGTCGCGGGCGCAGCCGATCTCGATGCCGTCCAGGCCGACCTTTTCCACCAGGTACTCGACCGTCTTGGCGACGTGGCCGAGGGTCATCTTGCCCTTGGTCACCAGTTCCTTGGGGTGGCTGAGGATGGCGACCGCCCCGGCGCGCGAATTGCGGATGGAGGCCAGTTGCCTGCGGACCTCATCGGTGGCCCGCCGCAGGTCGGGGGCGGCAGGGGGCGCGTCGGCCAGGCGCCGGAGGGCGGGCGTTACGACCTTCGTGTTGAACGTGCGCGGGTCGCGGATGCCGAGGCCCTCGCGCTGCTTCTCATCGAGGCGCGCCAGGCCCAGGACGGCCAGCGTGCCGGGGTAATACGGCTTCTGGCCGCCGAACCATGCGTCCACTTCCTCGACCGTGATGTGCCGCTCGGCGGGGACGCCCTGGCGCTTGAGCCAGCGGTTGACGGCCGCCAGGACCTTAAGCGTGGCCTCGTGGACGGCCTGCTGCTTCTCGGCCAGGTACTTGGCGAACTTCGCGCCGCGGCGCGTGGTAAGCAGGTCGAAGAAGCGGCCGGCGTCGGGGAAGTAGAGGAGGATTTCCAGGCCGGGCTGGCCGGTGGAGAGTTCCACGGCCGGGATGGCCGCAAGGCCAAGCAGCGTGGCCTCGCTGTAGAGGTCGCGGACGCCGGAGATGCTGTCGTGGTCGGCCAGTGCGATGGTGCGAAGGCCGATGACGCGCGCCAGCCACGCGAGTTTCGCCGCGGGAATCTGGCCGTCGGAGCAGGCCGAGTGCAGGTGCAGGTCCATGGGGACCGGCACGTCGATGATCTGCCGGGCGCGGGCCTCCGGCAGGCCGCGCTGCTGGAGGTCCTCCAGGAAGGCGTCCCACTTGTCGGCGGACTGGAGGGCGTCGCGGACCAGGTAGAGTGCCGCCTCGCGAGCCCGGTAGGCCGCCGGATGTTTCGCATCGGCCGGGGCCGTCCCGCCGGTGTTGACGCCCGCCAGTTGTGCCATCTTCCCCGCCTGTTCCCCCGCCATTACCAGAAGGGATAAGAGGCGTTTTTTCAAGGAAAAACCGGCGGGGAGACGGTCAGCGGTACTTCGGCTGCATCTGCGTCATGGGCTTGAGGCGTTCGGTCATGGGCGTCATCTTGCCGTCCATCCCTTTCATCTGGCCGTCGACCGGCTGAAAGGCATGGTCCGGGGTCTGCGTCGGGCCGGCGGACCGGACGCCCATGGGAGAGATGTAGGTTTCCTGCCAGGGAATGCGCTGACGGATGTCGATGTGTGCGATGCCGTTGAAGAGTTTCTGCCGCCCCATCTCCTGCCACACGAGGCGGTTGCTGCCGGGGACGAACAGGAGTTTGTGGGCGTCGGCGAACAGGCGGCCGGCGTCGCCTGTCGAGCCGCCAAGTTTCATCCGGGCCAGGTAGTCTGCCATGCGGCAGAGGCGCTTGAGGGCCTGGACCTTGGCCCACATGGCCCGCACGCGGGCGTTCCAGTCGTCGTACTCCTGGGAATGGACGGAGCCGGCGGCCATTGCGTGCATGGCGTCCTGCATCTTGCGAGCCTCGGCCATCTGCGACGGTATGACCTTGCCGGCCAGCGCCTCGACGGCCTCGCGGAAGGCGTTCTCCTTCTCCTGGCCGCCCGTCTCGGGGTCGGCCGCCATCAGCAGCCGCACCTTGGCGTAGGCGTCCGTCAGATGCCTCAGGTACGCGTCCGGGTGCGTGGCCTTCTTGGCCGAGGCGGCGACGTGGCGGAGGGACGCGACCGTATCCGACAGGCCCTTGCGGAGTTCCTCTTTCGCTGGCGCGGCGTTCTTCAACTCGTCCGCAGACCGCTTCGTCTGGGTCAGCATGCGGGCGGCCGCGCGGTGATAGTCGGCCACGGCCTCGTCGTCGATGCGCGTGGCGGCCAGAAGGTGGGCCTGGGCGGCGCCCTTCAGGTCGCCCGCCTGGATGAGGGCCCAGGCCGTGGCGTTGCCGAGGTAGTCCCACGTGTAGTCGCGGTAGTTCTCGCGGGCCTGGTTGAGCAGTTTGCTGCCGGCCGCGGCGGCCTCCTTGAACTTGCCGGACTCGGCCAGGCGGATGGCCTCGCGCGGCTCGGGCGCCATCTCGGCCAGGGTGACGGCGTCGGGGCGGCCCTGGCCGTCGGCCGCCGCTGGTGAGCGCGACCTGGGCGCGGAACTCACCAGCGGAGGCGCGGTCTCCTGCGATTCCACCGAGGGCATCGCCAGGACCCACGTGGGAAACAGCACCGGCGGCAACTCCCCCGGCAGGCAGTGCGACTCCGCCTGGGCCCGCGCGAGGCGCGCCCCCGCCAGCGCGGCCGCCAGAACGGCGAGCAAACAAATCGCGTGTCTCATGATCCTATCCCTGGCCTGTCGGCTCGGCATGCCACGGGATTATACGACTTTCTTCCATGATTCGCCAACGAAACGTGCGGTTCATTTGCTGCGGAGGCGGTGCGACAGCATCCACGACCAGAGTTCGTCGCCGGCGTAGGCGGCATCCCAGGAGTTGTGCCCGACGCCGGGCAGTTCCGTGTACTTGACTTCCTTTGCGCCGGCGGCCTTCAGGGCTTCTACCATTCTGCGCGACATTTCGGGGGGAACGACGTTGTCGGCGGCGCCATGCCAGACCCACGCGGGCAGGGGGGCGATGGCGGCGGCGCTTGCAGGGTCGCCGCCGCCGCAGATCGGCGCGATTGCCGCGAACATGGCCGGATACTTCGCCGCCAGCGACCACGTGCCGAAGCCGCCCATCGAGAGGCCCGTCAGGTACACTCGCTGGGGGTCGCAGGCGTAGTCGCGCATGGCGGCCTGGAGGCTCTTCAGGGCGAACTCCTCGTCGGGGCCGACCCAGCCGGTCCGCCTGAACGGAAGCGCGGCGCCCTTCGGGGCGTCTTTCGCGGCCTCCTTGGCCGGCTCTCTTGGTGCTGCGCCGCTGGCGCATTGCGGGATGGCCACGATGAAGTCGAACTTCCCGGCGCGCTTCTTGATTTCCTTCGGCAGGCCCTGGACGAGAATCTTCTCGCCGTCCGTGCCGGACTCGCCCTTGCCGTGAAGGAACAGGATGACGGGCCACTTCTTGTCGGGCGTGTAAGAGAGGGGCACCCACACCTGGTAGATGCGCTCTGTGCCGTCGTCCAGTTTGAGCGTCTTGCGGATGAAGCCGACCTTGCGGTTGGGGTCCTTCATGACCTCCTCCAGCGACGGCGCGCTCGCTGCGCCCGGCGCCGCGGCCGGCGCGGGCGGAGCAGGGGGGGCGTCGGCCGCCGTCACACAGGCGCCGAAGAGGACCAGCAGAACGCCGGCCGGCAACAATCGCTTCGCATGTTTCATGGCATGTCTCCTTGTTCCGGGCGTGCTCCGAAAGCGCGCGGCCGCCAAGGCGGCCGGCTAACGCGCGCACTTCCACGAGGCCCGCCCTCGGCGTGCTTTCTCCGGTTGTCATTGCCGCCACGACTCGCCGCGGCGGGCGAAGTAGGCGTTCTTCTCGGCCACGCTGCGGAACCGTGCGCGGGCCCAGGCGCTCAGGTATCCTCCTTCGCCCGCCAGCACGGCGGCCGTGTGGCCGACCAGCACGGCCGCGCCCCGCAGGAACGGCTCCACCACCGGTGCAAGTTCCGGCGCACCGAAATCGTCCACGAACTTAAGGCCCGGGGCGTTCATCTCCGTGCCGATGCACAGCGGCATGTGCCGCGAGCCGGCAAGTTCCACGATGCGCCGGAGGTTCCGCACCTTGACCTCCCTGGTCTTCGGGTCGCGGATGTTCCAGTTGCGGTCGGGGATGATGTTCAGTGCGGCCGTCTCGGCCCGCTGAAGCATGTCAAGAAGTTCCTCGATGTCCGTCTCGCCGGGGCTTGTGCCGTCGAGCCACGTGGCCGTGGGGATGCCGCCGATGGTCAGGGCGAAGCGGTTAACGTCGCTCATCAGCGGGAAGGTCTCGGGCGCGGGCTTCTGGTATCCCACGCCGCCCTGCTTCATCGTCTTGGCGCGGATGAGGGCCTGGAGTTCGCGGCTGTCGTCGAGGAGTGCGGCCACCTTCTCTTTTGGTGCGCCCAGGCGGTCCGACCAGAAGCGGGCGCGGGCCTCGCCGTCGGCGAAGACCGCCTCGGCCTTCCGCTGGTAGGCTGCGCACAGGTGCCGCTCGGTGGGCGTGGCGGAGGGCGACAGGGGCAGCACGTCCTCCTGGTAATCGAGGGCCACCGGGTCAAGGTACGCATTCACGCGCTCGACGACCGACTCGTTCCGCCGCCGGGCGCTCTGGCGAAGCATGGCAGCGAACTCCCGCGCCCACGGGTCGCCGATGGCCGACTGCGCCACGCCCATCACCATGTGGTACGCGATGCCGGGCTCGCCCGGGGAGTTGATCTCTCTCGCGGCAAACTCGGGGATATATGCCCGCGTCTCCATGCCGGCGACGGTGGGGATGCCCAGCAGGTCGCCCGCGCGGTGGAACTCGTCCACGCCGTCGAAGACGTCGAAGTCCACGAGTCCCACCGCCCGCAGCCCCTCCTGCCGCGCACGCCACACGATGTGCGTCGGCGAGTACCCCAGCGCGTTGTAGGAGAAGAACGAGTGGGCGTGCAGGTTGACCCTGGGCTGGGCCGGCGGCAGCGCCAGTTGTCCGCGGCGGACGAGGGCGAGGAGGTCCGCGAGCGCCTCGTCCCGCTCGGCCCGGTCAAAACTGTCGAGCCGCGACTGAAGTTCCGCGACCGCCTTCTCCATTCGCCTCTCGCCACTTGCCACTTGCCACTTGCTGCCGGCGCCTTGTCGCTTCTTGTTTCAGGGACAAGTGGCCAGTGGCCAGCGGCCAGTTTGCCTTCCGTGTCTATAACACGTTTCGCCCCGGCACGCAACAACCCAGCGGCAGCCCTGACGAATGAGTTTTTTGTCGCACGCGGGTCCAGGTGACGGCGGGCCGTCCCGCCGATCTGGAATCCATGACCGGCCGGCCGGCCCCC
>VGYT01000241.1 GCA_016872895.1 Planctomycetota bacterium | reverse complement strand
CGTGCCGCCAACCCGGGGCCGCTCTCCGACGCCGCCATCACGGCCATCTGGAAGGAGATGATGAGCGGGAGCCTGGCGCTGGAGAAGCCGCTGAAGGTGGCCTACCTGGGTCCGGAGGGGAGTTTCAGCCACCTGGCCGCCCTCGAAAAGTTCGGCCGCAGTGTTGAACTCGTGGCCGTCCGCGACATTGCCGCCGTGTTCGACCACGTGGCCCGCTCCACGGCCGACTACGGCATCGTGCCGGTCGAGAATACCACCGGCGGCGCCGTGCGCGACACGATGGAATGTTTTCTGGACGTCTCCGGCCCCGTCCAGGTGTGCGCGGAGATGGCCCTGCCTGTCCACCAGAACCTGCTGTCGAAGGCCGCGCTGGAGAGAATCAAGAAGGTGTACTCCAAGCCGCAGGTCTTCGACCAGTGCCGGCTGTGGCTGTCGAAGAACCTGGCGCAGGCCGACCTTGTGGCCGTCGGCTCGACGACCGAGGCGGCGCTGCTGGCCTCGCGCGTGGACGGCACGGCGGCAATCGCCTCCAGCATGGCCGCCGAACTGTACGGGCTGGCCGTCCTGGCCCCGGCCATCGAGGACAATCCGCAGAACCAGACGCGGTTCCTCGTCCTGGGCCGCGAACGGGCCGGGCCGACCGGCCGCGACAAGACGTGCCTCTTGTTCAGCGTCAGCCACAAGGCAGGGGCGCTCGTGGAGGTGCTCGACATCTTCCGCCGCTTCGGCATCAACATGACCAAGATCGAGTCGCACCCGTCGCCGACGAAGTCCTGGGAGTACCTGTTCTTCGTGGACATCGAGGGCCACGCCCAGGACCCGAACGTGCAGGAGGCGCTTCAGGGTGCGCGGCCGCACACGCGGCAACTGGAGGTCCTGGGGTCGTTCCCCGTGACCGTCAGCGCGGGATGAACTTGAAGGCGGTCGCTGTGATGATCATCGTCATGCAGGCAAGGGCAACGGAGGACCAGGTCCGGGCGGTCGAGCGCCGCATCCGCGACCTGGGCCTGCGGCCGCACGTGTCGCAAGGCGAGTTCCGGACGATAATCGGGGCAATCGGCGACGAGTCGCTCATGAGGGCGGAACTGTTCGCCGCACTCGACGGCGTCGAGTCCGTCATGCCCATAATGAAGCCCTACAAACTGGCCTCCCGCGACTTCCACGCAGAGGACACCGTCATAGACGTTGGCGCCTGCAAGGTGGGCGGCGGGACGATCACGGTCGTGGCGGGCCCGTGCTCCATCGAGAGCCGGGAGCAGTTCCGCGAGACGGCCCTGGCGGTGCGGCGGGCGGGGGCCGTCATGCTCCGCGGCGGGGCCTACAAGCCCCGCACCAGCCCGTACAGTTTCCAGGGCCTCGGCGAAGATGGCCTGAGAATCTTGCAGGACGTCGGCCGCGAGGCCGGCCTGCCCACCATCACCGAGGTCATGGACGTGCGAGAACTGGAGGCCGTCGCCCGGTACGCCGACGTCATCCAGGTGGGCGCGCGGAACATGCAGAACTTCCGCCTCCTGACGGAGATCGGACACCTCGAAAAGCCCGTCCTGCTGAAGCGGAACCCCTCGGCCACCATCGAGGAGTTCCTGATGTCGGCCGAGTATATCCTGGCGGAAGGCAACCGGCAGGTCATCCTGTGCGAGCGCGGCATACGCGGGTTCGACCACTCGACGCGGTACACGCTGGACCTGTCGGCCGTGCCGAACATCCAGGGCGTATCGCATCTGCCGGTCTTCGTGGACCCGAGCCACGCCACGGGGCGGCGCGAACTGGTTGCGCCGATGGCGCTTGCGGCCGTCGCGGCGGGGGCGCAGGGCGTCATGGTCGAGGTCCATCCGCACCCGGAGAAGGCCCTGAGCGACGGCCCGCAGCAACTCGCGCCCGACGCCTTCGCCGTGATGATGAAGGAACTGGCGCCCATCGCCGGGGCCGTCGGACGCCAGTTGCAGAAACCGAAGTAGGCCGGCCGCGAGCCGAAGGCGTGCGCGGGCCCCCGACACGCGAGGGCAGAGTTAACATCGGAGGATGTGCATGCGCAAGCCTTTCGTCTGCGGCAACTGGAAGATGAACACCGACCGGCGGGGCGCGGCGGCCCTGGCCCAGGGCGCGGCGCGGGCGGCCGAGCAGGCGCGCGGCGTGGAGGTGGGCGTCTGCCCGCCCGCCTGCTACGTCGAGGCGGTCGTCGCGGCCGCGCGCGGCACACCGCTGGCGGTCGGCGGCCAGAACATGCACTTCGAGGCAAGCGGGGCCTTTACCGGCGAAGTGGCCGGGCCGATGCTCAAGGAACTCGGCTGCCGGTACGCCATCCTGGGCCACAGCGAGCGGCGGCACGTCTTCGGCGAGACAGACGAGTTCATCTCCAGGAAGGTGCACGCTGCCTTCAAGTTCGGTCTGCTGCCCATCCTGTGCGTGGGCGAGAAACTCCAGGAGCGCCAGGCCGGACGGACGGAGGCGGTCGTCCACCGCCACGTGACGTCCGGCCTGGCGGGCCTCACCGGCGACCAGGCCCGCCAGGTGGTCATCGCGTACGAGCCCGTCTGGGCCATCGGCACGGGCCTGACGGCCACGCCGCAGCAGGCGCAGGACGTGCACGCATTCATCCGCGGGTGCCTTGAATCGCTCTACGATGCGGCCCTGGCCGGGGACGTGCGCATCCAGTACGGCGGCAGCGTGAAGCCCGACAACACGTTCGACCTGATGCGCCAGGCCGACATCGACGGCCTGCTGGTGGGCGGGGCGAGCCTGAAGGCGGAGGGGTTCTCGGCGATCGTCGCCGAGAGCGCGCGGGCGAAGGAAGTCTGACGGAGAAAGGTGCGCGCAATTATGCTTCAGACAGTTTTCGTGGCCCTGTTCCTCCTGACGGCCGTGGTCCTGTCGCTGCTGGTGCTCATCCAGCGCGGACGGGGGGGCGGGCTGGCCGGCGCGTTCGGCGGGGCGGGCGGGTCAAGCGCCTTCGGCACCAAGACGGCCGACATCTTCATCAAGGCGACCGCCGTGCTGGGGGGCCTGTTCTTCCTGCTGGCGATCATCACGGCGTTCGTGATGCGGGGCGAAGGGCCGGCTGCGCCGGCCGCGGCCGTGCCGCCGCCCGAGGAGCCGGCCCCGACCGCGCCTGCCGCGCCGCTGCCCCCTGTGCCGCCGCCGGCCGGCCAGTAAGGGTCGAGTATCACAAAGTTGCGGGTGTCGCGGCCCGCCAGGACGGAAGGCGGGCCGCGCAAAGTTGTGTTGTAGTTCAGCCGGCGGGCTTGCCCGCCGCGAGGCTGCACAGAAGCAAGCGAGGAGCCGCCGGTGGCCGCCGACAACACGAGCGTCCTCGACGATTTCCGCCGGGCGGGCGCCCTGCTGGAAGGGCACTTCCTCCTCACCAGCGGCCTGCACAGCCCGAAGTACCTTCAGTGCGCCCAGGTGATGCAGCACCCCGCGCTGGCGGAGCGGTTGTGCCGGCGGCTGGCGCAGGCGGTGGCCGGAAGCGCACCGGAGTGCGTTGTCGGCCCCGCGGTGGGCGGCATCCTGGTGGCCTACGAACTTGCGCGGGCGCTGGGCGCCAGGGCCATCTACGCCGAGCGCATGGACGGCAGGATGACGCTGCGCCGCGGCTTCGCCATCCGGCCGGGCGAACGCGTCCTGCTGTGCGAAGACGTGGTGACCACGGGCGGCAGCCTCGTGGAGGTGCGCGACGCGGTGTCGGCGGCGGGGGGCCGGGTGGCCGCCGTCGCCGCCCTGGTCGACCGCACCAGCGGCCGCGACGCCGGCCTGGGGATGCCCCTGACGGCCCTGCTCCGGGTGGACGTGCCGACGTATCGGCCCGATGACTGCCCGCTCTGCCGCGAGGGCCGGCCGCTCGTCAGCCCCGGCCGCACGGGCAAGAAGTAGGGGGATGCCATGCTTTCGCTTGCGAAAGCACGCTTACGGGCCTCGCACGACCGTGCTTTCGCAACGGCGCGGAAGCATGCCACCCGCGGCGAGGACTTGAGGCGCTTATGATTCGCAGCATGACCGGCTACGGCGCAGCGGAGCGGGCGGATGAAACCGTCCGCATCGCGGTCGAAATCCGCACCGTCAACAACCGCTTCTACAAGGCGAACCTGCACCTGCCGGAAGGCCTGGGCGCGGTCGAGGCCGCCATCGACAAAATCCTTCGCGAGAGCATTACGCGCGGCACGGTGAACCTGACGCTTTACGTCGAGCCGCGAGGCAAGGCGGTCCGCGTGCCCATCAACCGGCAGGTCCTGGAGGCGTACCTGAACGACTTGGAGGAGTTCCGCGGCGCGTGGTCGATGCGGAACGCGAATTATTACGATGCGCTGGCGGGGTTCGTGCTGGGTCTGCCGGGGGTGGTCGGCAGCGAGGAGATGCTGCTGACGGGCGTGCCTGACCTTGCGGCCCGCATCGAGGCGGTGGTGCGCGAGGCCGCCGGGCGCCTGAACGCCATGCGCCAGGCCGAGGGCCAGGCCACCGCCGCCGACATGCGGGCCAGCCTCGGCGAGATGGAGCGTCTGTGCGCGGAGGTCGAGGCGCGCGTGCCGACCGTCATCGAGGAGTACCGCGACCGGCTGCGAGAGCGCGTGTCGGAACTTCTCCAGGGCGCCGAGATTGCCGTTGACGACCAGGCGCTTGCCCGCGAGGTGGCCTTCGCCGCCGAGCGCAGCGACATCAACGAGGAACTGGCGCGCCTGCGCAGCCACCTGGCCCAGTTCCGCGACCTCCTGGTCGAGTCCGGCCCGGCCGGGCGGAAACTGGAGTTCCTGACGCAGGAGATGGTCCGCGAGGTCAACACGATGGGCTCGAAGTCGAGCGACGCCGAAGTTTCGCGCCTCGTCGTGGCCGTCAAGGTGGGCGTGGACCGATTGCGCGAGCAATCGCAGAACGTGGAATGACCAGCGACCAAGCACCAATGACCAACGAAACGGAGAAACGGCAACGAAACGACAACGGGCAGCCGGCCGTTGGTCATCGGTGCTTGGTCATTGGTCATTTGGTCGTTGAACACGTGGAGTTGCCGGATGCCGCAAGTCAGCACCATGAACGCAACGGGGGATTCTGCGACGGAGATGTCGGTGCACACCGAGCGCAACCTCGTCGTTCTCAGCGGCCCCAGCGGCGCGGGCAAGACCACCGTCTGCCGCGCGCTGGCCGGCCGCATGGACCTCCTCCTCTCCACCAGCGCAACGACGCGCCCGCCCCGGCCGGGAGAGGTGGACGGGCAGGACTACTACTTCATCACGCCGGAGGAGTTCCGCCGGCGCGCGGCCGAGGGCCGCTTCGTCGAGCGGGCCGAGGTCTTCGGCCACTCGTACGGAACCCCCGTCGAGGAGTTGCAGCGGGCCCGAGAAGCGGGTAAAATGCTCCTCCTGGAAATCGACGTCCAGGGCGGCATACAGATTAAGCGCAAGTACCCGGGGGCCCTGGCTATCCTCCTCTTGCCGCCTGACGACCGGGCGTTGCGGCAGCGCCTGTCGCGGCGAGGGACGGAGTCGCAGGCCGACGTCGAGCGCCGCTTCGCCAAGGCCCACGACGAAGTGCGCATAGCACGCGAGGCCGGCTGCTACGACGTGGAAATCGTCAACGACCGCCTCGACGATGCGATAAACCAGGTAGCAGCCGCCATCGAAACACGGAGGAAGCAAGCGTGATTGAAGCCCTGAAGAGCGACGACATCGTCAACAAAATGGGCGGGCGGTTCAAACTGGCCGTCCTCGTCCAGAAACGCCTCGTGGACGTCACCTTCGGGGCGCCCCTGCTGGTGGACCGCGGCAACAAGACCCTTATGGAGGCCGTCATCCAGGAGGTCCTCGAAGGCAAGATCACCCTGGAACTGCCGGAGCGGAAGCGTGCGGCCGCGATGAAGGCCGCCCCGGCCGAGGAGGAGGACCAGAAGGAAGCCTAGCCTCCCGGCGGACCAACCGTGGCCAAGCGCGCATCACAATCTGAATCCGTCCTCCGAGGCCGCGAGATCCTCGTCGGCGTAAGCGGCGGCATCGCCGCCTACAAGACCGCCTACCTGGTTTCGCGCCTCGTCCAGGAAGGGGCCGGCGTAAACGTCATCATGACCGAGCACGCCGCGCGCTTCGTCGCGCCGCTCACGTTCCAGACCCTCAGCGGCCGGCCCGCCTATACGGACCTGTTTATCGCGCCCGAGGCGCACCAGGCCAGGCACGTGGCCCTGGCCGACCTGGTGGACATGGCGGTCGTGGCCCCGGCTACGGCCGACATCATCGGCAAACTCGCCCACGGCATTGCAGACGACCTGCTCTCGACCAGCCTGCTGGCGCTGGACGTGCCGGTGATCCTCGCGCCCGCCATGAACGAGCGGATGTGGGACCATCCGGCCGTCCGCGCCAACATCGAAACGCTCCGCGCCCGCGGCGTCCGCATGGTCGGGCCGCAGGAGGGACGCCTGGCCTGCGGAAAGGCGGGCACGGGACGCATGGCGGAACCGGATGCAATCCTCGCCCAGATCGTGAATGTCCTGACCAATCGGCCACGCAAGAATGCCCCGTAACAAGGAGCAGCAGCCGCACGAAGGCCACGCGGCCTTGGGGGTACCGTCGGCGGTGAAGCGACCGGCACAACACGCCTGCGGAAAGGGCGCCCCCATGCGGTTCCTTATTACGGCCGGACCGACGCGCGAGTACCTGGACCCCGTCCGCTACCTCTCGAACGCCTCCAGCGGGCGCATGGGCTGCGCGCTGGCGGCGGCAGCCACGGGGGCCGGCCACCGCGTGGCGCTCGTGCTGGGGCCCACCACCGCCGGAGCGCCGCCAGTGGATGAACTGGTGCGGGTGACCAGCGCCGCCGACATGTTCGAGGCGGTCGTGGCGCGGTTCGACGGGTGCGACGTGTTCGTCTCGGCCGCGGCCGTGTGCGATTACCGCCCCGTCTTCCGCGAGGAGCGCAAGATCAAGAAGTCCGGCGGCCGCGTCACCCTGGAACTGGAGCGCACGGCCGACATCCTCCTGGCCATGAGCAAGCGCCGCCGCCGACAGACCCTCGTGGGCTTCTGCCTGGAAACCGACGACCTGGAGCGCCGCGCCCGCCACAAACTCGAAGTCAAGCGCCTCGACCTGGTTGTGGCCAACGGCCCGGAAGCCATCGACGCCGACCGGCAGGACGCCCTTCTGATAACCGCGCGCGCCGGATGCGAGCGGCTCACCGGGGTCACGAAGAAGGAACTGGCGGAACACATCCTGGCGGCCGTGACGAGGCGAAGCCGGTAGCGCCGAGCCGCGGCCGCAGCAGAGCCGCGACCGTAACAGAGCCGCGACCGTAAGGGAGCGGTGCCGTGGCCGTTGGGCGCGGCGCGCGGCCCGGCGCCCCGCCCCGCCTTAGAAGCTGTTTCACAACCCCGGAGATTGCCGATGAAGGTAACAGTTCAACCTGGCATACGGGAGCCAAGCCATGGCCAAGGAACTGTTACCCGATGACCTCTGGGCCGAAATCGAGCCCTTGTTGCC
>VGYT01000240.1 GCA_016872895.1 Planctomycetota bacterium | reverse complement strand
GCGGGGTTTCAACTCGAAGGCGGTCTGGCCCTGCCTCTTCAGCAACACGAGCGTCTTGTAGGCGTTGTTTGAAAAGTTCATCTCGGTGATGGTGGCGCTGCCCTGCGAGTCCTCGAAGATGAACGCTGGCTGGTCCTGGGTGCGCGCCCCGCCGCTGGAATACATGAGGCCGCCGAGGAGTTCCGTACGGCCGCCACCGCGGGTGATGATGACCGGGCCGGGGCCTTCGGTCTTGATGCCGAGAATCCACAACTGCCCGCCCTCGTTGATGAGGTGCCATTGTGCCTCAAGTTGCGTGTTGCGCCGGTCCTGGTTCGTCTCGGGATTCATCTGGCGCATCCACGCCCGCGCACCGGGCATGAGGTGAAACCGGCCGGTCACGTCCTCGACGAACAACTCGCCGGGGCCGGTAATCAGCGTGCCGCGGCCGTTCGGGTGCTGGTCGCTGGTGTCGTCCACGTCGCCGAGTTCCTTGAGGACCAGCGTTCGCCTGGTGGGGTTGTCTATGAAGTTGAGGCCCGCCTTGTTGTCCCAGAACCAGGATGTGAGGCGTTCCACAACAAGCACCGGCTCGGTGCTCTCGCCCACCGTGAAGATGTTGGCCGCACCCGTCATCGGCGTCGGGAACCTCAGCGAGGCCTCGCACCCGATGAGCCGCCGGACCTTGCCGCGAAGGACGAGGGGCTTCTTGATGGTCACGCTGCCTCGCGGCAGGCAGACGGTGGTCTTGCCGGAATCAATCGCCTGCTGGAGGGCGTCACTATCGTCGCTCCGGCCGTCCATCTTGGCGCCGAATTGGGTGATGACGGCCCAGTCCTTCGGGTCGTCCCACGGCACATCAGGGGTTTCCTTCACAGGCAGGCCGAGCGAGGCCGGGCCTGAGCCGGGCAGCCTGGTGCTGACCCACTCGCCCACCAGCGGGCCGGGAACAATCTCGGACCCGGCCTTGGTTTCCTTCTGGATTGCGCTGGCATAGCCGGTTACGGTGACGTTCCGCGCGAACATGCAGCCGGCCAGCAGGCGGACCCCTGGCAGCGCGGAGGCATCGCCCGTACCCGTGAGTTTGGAATCGATGAGCGTAAAGAGTCCGCCCCACTGGTCCTGCCGGATCGCCGTCACGGCGTTTTCGCTTGCCAGCCCGCGCACGGTGATGGCCTGGCCGTTATTGTGCCAGCCGACCTGCCGCTGGCCGCGCAGCGTGATGTGCTCGAACGTGATGCTATTGACGCCGAACTTGGTGGCGACGCCGGTGTCGAAGCCCGTGACGCCGACGTGCTTGACGAAGCACGGGCCGATCTCGTCGGTGTAGGCCATGTCCAGGCCGATGACGCCCGAGCCGTCGCCGGAACGTATGTCCACCTCTCTCAGGCATCCGACATTGCTGGCGTTGAATCGCACGCCGACGGCGCCGGGGTTGCCCTTGCCGGTATCCCAGGTGCAGTTGCGGATGGCGTTTCTGAACCGCTGGGCGGGAGCGCCGCCGGTCCACACCATCTCCTTCGGCGCCGCCGCGTCGGTATAGCCGGGGCAGGCGTCCTTGAGGCGGATGATGGTGCCCGCGCGGCTCTGGCCCTGGAGGACCGTTCTCTTGTACTCCGACCCCCCGCCGCGCCCCTGCGGCCAGCGGAGCGTCTTGGAAATCACGTACGTGCCGTTCGGCAGGTAGATGATTGCGCCGGCGTTGGGGTAATCGTTCAGTGCGGCCTGGATGGCCTTGGTGTCGTCGGCCACCCCGTCGCCCTTGGCGTTGTAGGGCGCGGCCGTGACGTCGATGATGCCGGAGTCGGGCGGGAAGACGACGTTCTCCGCGCCGGCGAGGGCGGGGCGCGGCGGATTGGGAATGTTTGGTTCTCGCTGTCTCGCCTTAACCGCGGGCTTGACGCCCGGCGCGATGGCGTCCACACCCCCCGCGCCGCCCGGATAGAAGCGGATCTCCGCTAACCCCGACCGTTCGCCCTGCCAGTTCGTGAGGCAATGGAGGCGGATGTAGCGTGCCTGGACGGCCTGCTTGAAGGAGACCGTCTGGCCCTCGTAATCGTCATCGCCGGGGGCCTGCTCGAAAACGGCCGTGCCAACGGGCTCGAACTTTTCGCCGTCGAGCGAGGACGAGACTTCGACCTCCTTGAAACCCAGAGGGGTCCACCGTGCCTCGTTGTAATTCCAGACGCGGAAACTGCCCACCGTGCGCTCCTTGCCCAGGTCGAAGGTGATGGTGGGCTTGGTCTCCGTCTTTCCGCCGGCGGCACCGGACGACCACATCGTGCCGCGCTCCACACCCTTCTCGCGGTAGGCGTTGCTGTTGTGGACCCAGACGCCGCTGCTCGGCGAAGTCTCGCTGAGGCCGGAGCCGTCGATGAGGTTGCCGGGCGCCTTCGAGGCCGTCTGCGTGCTGGAGGCGGTCACCGCGACAGGCACAATGGGTTCGCCAAGTCCGGCCTCTGCCGCAAGGGCAAGGCCCGATGCCCACGCCGCAAGGACAACGGCCGTGCAGATGGTCCGTATCATCAGGTTCATGGCAGCCGCCTTCGCTCCTTAGCCTTGCGGTTGCGTTGCGGCAGTCGCGGTCCATATCACGGCCGTCCGGTCACCGTGTCAAACCATTTCCGAACGAGGCCTGTGGGGAGTTCCCTCGTTTCGTCATGGAGCATCTGGTCTCCGGCTGCAGGTTCGCCGCCCGGCCCGTGGCCGGCGCTGCGGACATTCGCGTCACCTCGCCCCCCGGGGGCGACCGGCGCGCTGGCGCACGAGCCAGTCGGGGATCTCGCCGAAGGGGTATCCGGCGTCGGGAACGAACAGCCCGATTTCGCCTTGCGAGCGGTCCATGTTGACATCCGTTCCGGCGAGGGCGGCGACCTGCCGCCAGCCGCGCTTGACCGTGACATAGGCAGCGGCGTCGCCGGATGATGGGTGGCTTGCCTCGGCAGAGCAGGGCGGAGCCGGGTCGCCAGCAAAGATGATCTCAACGCAAGGACCGCCGCGGCGAGCCACCGGGAATGGGGTGCACGCGTCGAGCGTTTCATGGGGCGATCCTTCCGCCGGCCGGAGCGTTCATTCATCTGACCTCTGGCCTTGCGGCTTGGTATTTGACAAAATAACGGCCGACCGGGACAAAGACAAGCCCTGGCGCTTCTCGCGCCCATGGGAGACGACTCATGCGACAGGTCTGCGCGGCCGTCATCATCCTTGCGACCTGCGCGCTCTCCGCCGCAGGGGCGGTGTTTCAGTACTCAGCCGCGATAGCGACGGAAAAGGGGGAGAGCGAAGCCTTCCTGTGGATTCCCCCCCAGGCCAGGCAAGTGCGCGGCGTAGTGATGGGCGGCATGACGCTGATGGAACGCGAGTTCGCCAAGGATCCGCGCATCCGCCAGGCGTGCGCCGACCAGCAACTGGCCATCGTCTTTCTAAAGTGCGGCCTCCTGTCGGCCGACACGCAGAAGATCCTGGACGACCTGGCGAAGGCGTCGGGCTACCGCGAACTGGCTGTGGCGCCGCTGATGTTTGTCGGGCACTCGGCCGGCGGGCCGCAGGCGAAGGCGTGCGCCGCCAGGATGGCCGCCCGCTGTTTCGGACTGGTGCAGTACCGGGGAGGCGCTCCGGGAGGCGCCGACGCCATCCCGCCCGGCGTGCCGGCCCTGATGATGGTCGGGCAGTTCGACGAGTTCGGCGGCACGATGCGCAACGAGGACGGCCGCGAAACCTGGGAGGGCGGCCTCGACTCCCTCGCCGCATTCCGCGCGCAGAACGAACGGAACCTCGTGAGCATCGTGGTCGAGCCGGGCGCCGGGCACTTCGCGTGGTCCGACCGGAACGCCGGTTACCTGGCGCTCTACATCCGCAAGGCGGCCGAGGCCCTCATCCCCGCTGCGTGGCCCATTGATGCCAAGGCGCCTGTCGCCCTGAAGGAAATCGACCCCCGCAGCGGCTGGCTGACCGACCTGGCGATCAAGGCGCCGGGCGAGTTCCCGCCGGCGTCCTACGCCGAGTACCGCGGCGACAAGGCGAAGGCCGCATGGCACTTCGACAGGGAGTTGGCGGAGGCCACGGTCGCTTGCCACGCCGGCGGCTTCGGCAAGAAAGACCAGTTCATCAAGTGGAACGACCCGTGCTGGGTGGATGCCGGAGCGCGGTTCTACTTCACCAGCCTCAAATGGGTGGGCGACGGGCAGACCTTCGAGGTCCACCCCGCGTACGCCGACACGTACCCCTCGCAGCGCGACGGCCGGAGGCCGCGATGGCCGCAGGCGGGCCAGACGGTGGGCCGCTCGACCGCCCCCATCCGGATAAAGCAAGTGAGCGGGCCGGTGGTCCCGGCGGGGCCGAACGCCTTCCGCATGCAATACGACGGCCTGGCCCCGGCCGCCGAGTCGTCGCGCGTGACGTTCATGGCATACAGCGCGGGCGACGCCGAGTACCGATACACCGAGCAGGTGGGCATGATGCCGCGAGGCTTCGGCGGCCTGAAGAGCGGCAAGGCGCAGACGATCACCTTCCCGCCCATCGGCGACCTGAAGGCCGACGCTGGACCCGTGGAACTTCGGGCGACGAGCGACGCCGGCCTTCTGGTGGAATACTACGTCGCCTGCGGGCCGGCGACGGTAGCCGACGGCAAACTGAAAATCGTCGAGGTGCCGGGCCGGGCCGCGTTCCCTATTGCGGTGAAGGTCGTCGCTTGGCAGTTCGGGCGCGGCGTGGAGCCCCTGGTGCAGACGGCCGCGCCGGCGGTGCAGACGATCCGTATCGAGAAACCTTAGAACGTCGGCCGCCACGGCCGGGCCGCCGCAGGAGAAAGGTGTCTTGGGGCAAGGAAATTTACCATGAGGCTTCTGTTCCTGGCGGGCCTGGCCGTGGTCGCGGCGGCCCTTGCGGCGGGGGCTCCTGCCGCGCCGAATGCCGCTGCGACGTCGTCCGGCGCCTCTCTTACTGCAGCCGAGCATCCGTTCCTCCTCTGGACGAAGGACGAGGCGGCGGCGATCCGCCGACGAATCGAAAACGAGCCGTGGGCCACGGCCCAGTACGAAGCGATGCTCAAGGAAACCGGCAACGGCCAGACCTTCCGCAACCTCTTCCGTTACCAAGTCATGGGCGACGAGAGCGTCGTTAACGCCGAGAAGAAATACCTGGTGAGCCTGATAGGCAACAACCCGCGGCTGTTTAAAGGCGATACCGGCGGCGGACGCCACTACGATCAATACCTGAGCGTCCTGCGGTACGACGCCCTGTACGATCGTCTCAGCAGCGCCGAGCGCCAGGGCCTCGAGGACACCTTCCGCGACTTCATCCGGCACCACTGTGAAGAGGAAACGCTTCGGTTCACCCGCACCAGTTGGCTGCCGAACATGCAGTGGCCTCGCCCCATGACGGCCCATCTCATGGCGGTGGCACTGCGCGACGAAAGGCTCATACGCCAGTGCTTCAACTCCCGCGGAGGCTGGAAGTATTTCTTCGACGACTACCTGGGCGACGGCCGGTTCTACTTCGAGGAGTTCGGCAAGCAGTACTCTATGATCGGCGAGATGTTCCTGTGGTGTCGCGGCCTGGAGCGGTTGGGCCTCAATGAACTGGGATACGGGTACACAGGCAAGGGCGGCGCGACGATGCGCCGCTTTGTTGAAAGCGTCGTGGAGATCGGCTACCCCCGCGTCGAGATTCCGGGCGGGCTGCCGCATTATCCGCAGATCACCATGGGCGACGCCCGCGCGTCGGGGCTGAGCGGCGCACCGCCTTACGTCTTCCAGAAATCGATCGTCATGGGCTACATGCCGGGCGGAGCCGGCGGCAACCCGCGATGGATCGCCGCCAACATGAACGGCCGCGACCACAAGAACGCCAAGGTCGATAAGATGCTGCACCCGTTCTGGTTCGAGTTGGCCCACGCGAAGTGGCCGGACGGGCGCTTCGATTACTTCCTGGCGCAGATGCGCAGGCCGGGCGAGGCCGCGTACGCGCCGTCGCTCTTCTGGGGACTGGGACCGATCGACCCGAAGAAGGTCTCGCCGCCGCCGGCGCCCAGTTACGTGGCGCGCGAACGCGGGTTCGTACTGCTGAGGGCCGACGAGTCCCCCGCCTATTGGGAAAGCGAGGCCCCCGCCGTCGCCCTGCAACTGGCCACCTACTATGTCCATTACGCCCACGACTGTTTTTCGCTGCTGGGCTTCTACGCGATGAACCGCCCGATCTACCTCAACCGCCAGATCTCCAACGGCTACGGCGGCGGATGCCCTTGGACGGACAGCGCCCGCGGCCACTGCGGCGTCATGGTGGATGGCCTGCAGTACCTGTCCGACGACGCCGACGCCGCGAAAGGCCACCCGCACTGGCCCAACCCGATCGGCGAAGTGCCGACGCGCAGCGCCTTCGATCCGCTCGTCAAGTTCGTTGCCGCCCGCGCCCGGCCCGTCGGCGGAACCGTGAGCCTCGACAACCGCCAGCCCCTGGCCGGCGGCACGCTCAGCCTGGACCTGCGCCGCGAGGAGCCGGAGGTCTGGCCGGGCGTGGACATGACCCGCGCCTTGTTCCTCACGCGGCAGTACCTGTGCGATTTCTTTCAACTCTCCAGCAACCGGCCCCGAAGGTACGAGTGGCAGGTGCACGCCCTCGGGCAGTTCCAGAACGACCCCGCCTGGAAACCCACCGACGAGTTGAACGACCGTCTCTACGATACCGGCAACCGAGCCGTCGCCGCACTTCTGAGCGACCCGGTCGAGCGCGACCGGTACCAGTTGAAGGGCGTCGTCCGCCTGGACGCGGGCCGCCAATCCTGGACCGCCACCGTCCTTCAGACGTGCGCCCTGCCGGACGCCGGCGCCGCCCTGGGCAAGGCCTGGTACGACCGTAGAATCGGCGTGCGCGTCCACATGCTGGGCGAACCGGGCACCGTGGCTTACGCCGGCCGCTCGCCGGTCAGCCGCAGCCAGGGAGGCAAGGAGCAGAACAAGGGAGAGCGGTCGGAGTTGCCCAACGAGGTTGGCGGCACGACGGTGCTTGTGTCGCGCACCACGCCCGCCACGGTCTTCGCCGCGCTCCACGAGCCGTTCAAGGACACCCGGCCGATCATCGAATCATTCCGATGCGTCCAGCAGACGGCGGAGGGCGTTGCCGCAGCCGTGCGGGGCGGGCCGGGGTCGCCAGTCAACGATCGGCTGCTCGTCCGCTTTGGGGACCGATACGGGCAGCCGCTTACGCTGGCGGGCGAGGGCGAGAGTTTCACGTTCGCCGACCGGGCGTACGTGCGCATCGCCCCCGACCGCGTCGACGTGAGCGGCGATCTGCGGGCCATGACTCTCGCTGTCAGCGGCAAGCCGGCGCTGTTCGTCAACGGCCAGCACCGAGAGGCCCGCTACCTTGAGGGTCGGCTGCTGCTCGGCGAGTAGCCGAACCGGCCCGCTTGGAACAGAGACCGTTTCGCTGACAGGAATGTTTGCTCCACCATACCTTGGCGAGCGAAACGCCTCTCTCGCTTTTTCGCTACCCGTG
>VGYT01000239.1 GCA_016872895.1 Planctomycetota bacterium | reverse complement strand
GAACCCGCCCGTTCGCCCCCTCGCCCCGCGGCCAACCGGCCGCCACGCCCCCCATGCGCCGCGACCGTCCTCAACCTCGTCACATCCCAGTCCCGCCGTGTCATAGTCGGGAGGTTCTTCACCGCTGGCCCGGGGCGAAGCGCGTTGACTTGAAGCCCGCCCCGGCGTAACCTTGCTAACATGCCCACGCTGGATTGGATCGGCAAGGCGGCCGTGACAGGCCACCACCGCAGTGTGCCCTACCATCTGCTGCGGTGCGAGAGGGAACTTTCGGCCGGCGACCCCGGAAGCGGCAACCTGCTGATCCAGGGCGACAACCTGCTTGCCCTGAAGGCCCTCTTGCCCTACTACGCCGGGCAGGTGAAGTGCATCTACATTGACCCGCCGTACAACACGGGCAACGAGAAGTGGGTTTATAACGACGCCGTCAACAGCCCGGAGATCCGCAAGTGGCTGGGCAAGGCCGTGGGCGCCGAGGCCGAGGACCTCTCCCGCCACGATAAGTGGCTCTGCATGATGTACCCGCGACTGGCGCTGTTAAAGGACTTCCTGGCTATTGATGGAGTAATTCTCATTAGTCTCGATGACAATGAGGCGCACCATGGACGATGCTTGTGCGACGAGATCTTGGGCGCACGCAATTTCATTGGCACGTTTGTATGGGAGGGGGCGCTGAAGAATGACTCACGGTTTATATCCGTTTCACATGACTACGTGCTGTGTTACGGGCGCAGTTTGGATTTACTTAAGGATAGGCGGGGCCGGTGGCGCATCAAGAAGGAGGGCATTGAAGATATTTACGCAGCAGCTGAGGCGATACGCAGGCAGTGTGGCGATCCTGCGGCCAGGAATGCGGCTCTGAAGAGATGGTATGCGCAGTTGGACAAGACGCACCCGGCGTGGCGGCACCGCCACTACAATTGCATTGATGAAGTTGGAGTTTATTTCCGTGGCGATATATCATGGCCTGGGGGTGGGGGCCCCAGTTATGACATACTGCATCCAGCCACGGGAAGGCCGGTTGCCAAGCCGAAACGCGGTTGGGTGTTTGCCAAGAAAGAGACGTTTCTCGGTCAAGTTCGCCAGAATAGAGTTGATTTCGGCCCTGACGAGGCACAAGTGCCCAAATTGAAGCGATACCTGCACGAAACCGAGGACCACGTGCTGCCAAGTGTGCTTTATGCGGACCGTCGTGCGGCTCGCCAAAAATTGCGGGCTGTCATGCGTGGCGACGTCTTCGACAACCCCAAGGATGTTGACGTACTGGCCATGCTTCTGGAAGCCGTAGCAGACCCCAATGCGATGGTGCTTGACTCATTTGCCGGATCAGGCAGTACGGCGCATGCTGTCTTGGCCTTGAACAAGTCCGACGGTGGCAACCGGCGGTTCATCCTGGTGGAAATGGAGGAGTCAATCGCCCGGTCGGTTACGGCCCAGCGGTTGACGAAGGCCATCCGGGGTTACACCCGCCAAAGCGCCGGCGGCAAGGCCGAGGAAGTGCCCGGTCTTGGCGGCGGGTTCCGCTACTGCACCTTGGGGCCGCCGCTGTTTGACGCGGCCGGAAACATCGCCTGCGAAGTTAGTTTCCCCGACCTGGCGGCGCACGTTTTCTTCACCGAAACCGGAAGCCCCATACCGGCCCGCGCATCGGGCAAGACGCCGCTATTGGGCGTGCACCAGGGCAAGGCGGTGTACCTGCTGTTCAACGGGGTGATGGGTGACAGGCGGCCGGGGGGCGGCAATGTACTGACGCACGCGGTGGCCCACGACCTGCCGGGCCATCCGGCGGCCAAAGGCCCGCGCGTCGTTTATGGCGAGGCCTGCCGCTTGGGGCCGAAGTCCCTGGATCATTACGGCATCACGTTTCGGCAGATTCCCTATGAACTGAAGGTGGACTAGCCATGGCCGCACTCCCCTTGAAGGAGTACCAGCGGGAGTCGCTGGAAGCCATCGGGCGATTCTGCGATGAGGTGCGCGGGGCGGTGGCTGCAAAGGCCCTGCGCCCGGTGCATGATGCCTACTACGCCCGGACCACGCGCAACTTCATCGAAGTGCCCCAACTGCCGGGCGTGCCTTACGTTTGCCTGCGTGTGCCCACCGGCGGCGGCAAGACGTTGATTGCCGCGCACGCCGTCGGAACCATCGCCAGGCGGCTGGGGCATCAGGATCGGCCGCTGTGCCTTTGGGTGACGCCTTCAACCACGATTCGCGATCAGACCCTGAATGCCTTGCGGCGGCGGGAGCATGCCTACCATGCGGCCCTGCGCGAAGGGCTGGCGGGCGCGCCCGTAGAAGTGGTGACCATAGAAGATGCCCTCTCGGCCCCCCCGACCATGCTCTCTTCAAGCGCCGTCGTCGTGGTCACTACCATTCAGAGTTACCGGATTGACGATCCGGGCAACCGCAAGGTGTACGAAGATGACGGCTATCTGATGGCCCATTTTGCGGATATGCCCGCTTGGCTGCGCGATCAGATGAAGGAACCCGAATCGGGCATCGTGAGCAGGTCATTGGCCAACGTGATGAAGTTGCGCCGCCCGGTGGTCATCATGGACGAAGCCCACAATGCGCGGACACGGATTTCTTTTGATTCGCTGGCTCGGTTCGGCCCCCTGGCCGTGCTGGAACTCACCGCCACGCCCCAGGACGAACACGACCCCGACAGGGGAGAGTACGCCAGCAACGTTCTGCACGCCGTATCGGCGCTCCAACTGAAGAACGACGGCATGATCAAACTGCCCGTGGAACTTGAATCGCGCCACAATTGGCTGGACGTCCTTGCTGCCACAGTGGAGCGCCGCTTGGCCCTGCAACAGCGGGCCCAGACGTGGGGGCGAGAAAGCGGGCGGTTCATCCGCCCGATAGCGCTCATACAAGCGCAGCCCAGGAGCAAGTCACGCGAAACGCATATAGTGGAGGCCATCAAGGCGGCGCTTGTGCGGCAATTTAAGGTGCCGGCCGAGCGCATCCGCATTGCGACCGGGGAGCATGACGACTTGGGGGCCGAAGACCTGCGCAGCAGAGATTGCCAGGTGGAATACGTCCTTACCGTGGAGAAATTGCGCGAGGGCTGGGATTGCCCCTTTGCCTATGTCCTGGGTTCTGTGGGCAACGTGGCGACGCAAACGGCGGTCGAACAACTGCTGGGGCGCGTCTTGCGCATGCCCGACGCCCTTCCTACGGGCGTTGCCCAACTTGACCGCGCCTACGCCATTGTGCAAAGCCCGGACGTGATCAGCACGGCAAAGGGCCTGTGCGACAGCCTTGTGAGCCGCTGCGGCTTCGACGCCGAATCGGTGGCCGACGCCTTGCGTGTGCATCGTGCGCCGGGCGGACTGGGCCTGTTCCCTTCGGCAACCATTGCCGTAACGGCCCCGATTGATGCCGAGACGCTTCCGGCGACGGTGCGCGCCAAGGTTGAGTATGACGCGGCATCGGGTGCGCTGCGCGTCCGCGAGCCGCTGACGCGGGAAGAGGCGATTGCGCTGCGCGATTCGCTTGCGACGGCGGCGGACCGCGCGGCGGTGGAGGAGTACTGGCAACGCGAGCGCGCCGTGGGCACTGCGGCGAAGGCACTGGACCAATATGCCCAGCCCATCGGCGTGCCCCAGATGATCGTGACGGATGCCCAGCGCAGTTATCTCTTTGAGCCGGAGGAACTGGACGAGTTCTCCTGGGCCCTGGACGACTGCGACCCGGCCTTGAGTGAGGCGGAGTTTTCTATTGAAGTGAACGTAGGTGACCGCACTTCCATAGGCCTGACGGAGCGCGGCGGCGTTCGCATAGGTGGCGTTGAGCAAGTGATTGTGCGCCAATTGTCTTTGGTGCCTGAGAGCCACGATTGGAGCGAGGCCGACCTTGTGCGCTGGCTTGATTGGGAACTTCACCGCGGAGGCGCCTATGCCGGCCTGTCAAAGGCCGAAAGCCAAGCCTGGTTGCTGCGAGTAGTGGAATATCTGCTGTCGGAGCGCAAGGCCCGGTTACCAGTCCTGGTGCGCAAGCGCCACGACTTAGCTGATGCGGCCGTTCGCCGTATTGCCGAGCACGGCAGAAGGCAAGTGCGCCTCGCGGCGCAGGCGCTGTTTGCCGGACAATCGCTGAGGCGGCTTGAAACGTCGCCCAACCGCCCCTTCATGCTTCGCGAGGAAGAGTACGCTCCCTACCGCGAATACCGCGACGTGTTCTCTTTGCCGAAACATGCCTTTGTCAAAATCGGCGATATGAACGATCGCGAGGCCGAGTGCGCCAAGCATGTAAATGATCACCCCAACGTGAGGCGTTGGATCCGCAACCTTGAACACGAGAGCGCCGGGGGCTTCAGCCTGCCGCTTTCGCCTGGCCGCTTCTTCCCCGACTTCATTGCGGAACTATGCGACGGCAGAATTGCCATTATTGAGTACAAGGAATACCTGGCCAAGTTGCCGGAAGAAATGCACAAGGTTACAATCGGCATCCTCTGGGCCGAAGCATCGGGTGGCCGGTGCGTTTTCGTGCGTGTGGTTGATCGGGATTGGCCGACGTTGGAATCTGCACTGAAGACCAAAACATAAGGCAGCCCATTAAGCGCTTGCCCTAATCCTGATAGGGCCGCCCATGCCGCGATTCGTGGTCCAGCAGCATTTTCGCTCGGCCGACGACTGGCACTACGACCTGATGCTTGAGTGCCGGGAGGCCCTGGTTACGTTTTCCTCCGGCGCTGCGCCCGACGATGCCGCGCGGCTGCCGTGCCTCGTGCGGCAGTTGCCGAATCATCGGCTGGCGTACCTCGACCGCGAGGGCGAGATATCGGGCAACCGCGGCTGGTGCAGGATTCACGACCAGGGCGAGTTCGAGTGGATCGACCCGCCGCCGCACGCCTGCCCCACGGCCCGCGTGGGCGAGACCGCCTGCGACCTCCTGGACGCCATAACGATTCGCCTCGCCGGCCGCAAGGCCAGGGGCGTGTACCACCTCGCCCGCGAGACCAGGTCCGGCGCTGATTACTGGCGCCTCCGCCGCCAAGATTGAAGCGACAAGCGGCAAGTGACAAGTGACGAAGGACAAATGACTAATGACAAATGACAAATGACGAAGGACAAATGACAAATGACAAAGGACAAATGACAAATGACGAAGGACAAATGACCAATGACAAAGGACAAATGACAAGTCTTCTATGGACCGCATAATCTCCATCTGCGGCTCATTGACGCTCGCGGCCCTGCTTGTCCTGGTGGCATGGCTCTTCAGCGGCGGGTGGGACTGGCTCCGCGGCGGGCAGCAGCCGCTGGGCGACGTGCTGGCCGCGCTCGGCGGACCGCTCGGATTCTGGGGGGGCGCAGCATACCTTGTCGTTTTCACGGCCGCCATGTACGGCATGCACCAGGCCGTCAACTTCTACACGGCGATGCTGGTGATCTACATATCTCGCCGTCGCGGCCAACCGCCCGAAGTGCTGGCCGAGAAGGTCCGGCGGTCCCCCCTGTCGCAGGCGATGAAGCGCCGGCTGCTGGTGCGCTTGGGAAAGGCGGGAGGCCCGGAACCGTAGATAGCGGCAGTCTTGGGCGCAATAGGCCCTGGCGATAGGCCTCCCTGCGATGTGCAACCGCTACGACTTGCACAGTATGCGCCGCGTCGTCAATGGTGTAAATGATTCGATAGTTGCCCACGCGCACGCGATAGGCGTTCGTGCCGCACAGTTTGTGGCTTCCGTGTCGCCGTGGGTCGGTTTCCAGCGAGAGCACCGCCTTGGCGACGCGCGCAAAAACTTGCCAGGGAAGGTCATCCATTTCCTTCTGGGCCGACGCCTTGATGAGAACCTGGTACCGTGCGGAAGAACTCACCCTCGTTTCTCCGCAAGGTACTGCCGGAAAGGCCGAGAAGGTTCGCGGCGTCTGCCGGCAACCAGCGCCAGGTCGAGCAGGTCTTGCCGCAGGTCGGGGTCGCGGGCGATGCGGGCAAGAACCTCGTTGCGGTGCTTCCGGGGCAGCGCCCGCAGCGCCGTCAAAAAGACCTCGGCTGTGGCCTGAGGTACAGTCATGGCAAGACTCCTTCAGGCGTGAATTATCGCCGGGGGGCCGCCGCAGTGTCAAGCCGCGACCAGCCTCTGTTCGATCCCAGGGGTGACAGGCGTCTGCCGCGCCCTACTTCGCCACCGGCAGGACCACCGTGAACGTCGCGCCCGCGCCGGGGGCGGACTCCACCTGGATGTCGCCGCCCGCGTGGCGGACGATATCGCGGGCCACCGGCAGGCCGAGCCCTGCGCCGCCGTCGCGGCGGCCGTCGCCGTTGCCGCCCGCTCGCTCGCGCGTGGTGAAAAATGGGTCGAAAATCCGCTCCAGGTGCTCCTTCGGTATGCCGCACCCCGTGTCGCGGACGCGCAGTGCGACGAAGTCGCGGGTGTCGGCCGGGGTCACGCTTACCGTCAGCCGCCCGCCCCGGCCCCGCATTGCCGTTCGCGCATTCAGGATGAGGTTCAGGAGCACCTGCTCCATTTTGCCCGCGACCACGCGCACCTTCGAGTCGGTCTCGTAATCGCGCACCAGTTCTATGCCGCGCTTCGGCAGGTCCCACGCGATGAGGTTGACGGCCGAGTCCATGAGGTCGTCGGCGGCCACAAGTTGCACCTCGGTCTGCCGGGAGGTGGCGTAGCCGAGCATCGCCGCCGCGATGTCGGCCGCACGCTGGCCGCACTCCACCGCCTTGTGGAGGGCCTTTTCCTTTGCGGCCGCGTCGCCGTACTTGAGTGCCTCGCCCGCGCGGCCGATAATCAAGAGGAGCAGGTTATTGAACTCGTGGACCACGCAGCAGGCCAGTTGACCCACGGTGGCCAGGCGCTGGCTGTCGATGAGCGATTCTTCCAGCCGCTCGATATGCCGGCGGGCCTCCTGGAGTTCCTGGCGGAGTTTGTCGTTGTCGCTTCGCGGCAAGGGCGTTCCTCCCGCGGCCGCAGTGCGCGGCAGCATCCTCGCAACCCCTTTTATCGGTTCTTAGGGGCGGCAAAGAACAGCAAATCAGGCCCCGCCGCGAGGCGACCGCGGCCGCCGACTTCCCGCCACAACGGCAGTTCCAGGTTCCAGGTGGAAGGCGTGCGGCCGCCACGGCGGCCGGCTACGCCCGCCGCGTCGTTCGCCGTTTCCGGGTCCCGATTCCCGCATCCCGATTCCCGCCGTTGCGGTTACCTGTGGATAACTTTTTGACCGGGCCGGCGCACCCCGAAAATGCCCGTTTTGGCCCCTTCCGGGGGGGCAAAACGGCCCTGGCGCTAGCGCCAGAGGGGGTGGAGGGGCAAAATGTTAAGATAGGTAAGGCAAAATCGCGCGCTTTTTGAACGTTTTTGATCGATTTTGACCGGAACAGGGTCCGATTTTGCGGTTTTTGACCGTTTTTGGCGGCCTGCCATATTGGCAGTTATAGATGCTTCTTTGTGGAAAACTTTTCCCGCGGCCGAGTTTGCTGCGGATTCCCACGGCCGGACAAGCCGGCCGTGCCACGTCTTGGCGGGCCGGGCGGCCGGATCCTGGCTG
>VGYT01000238.1 GCA_016872895.1 Planctomycetota bacterium | reverse complement strand
TTGGCATTCAACCCGCGATTCCTTCCAGTGTCAAGGCGAAAGAAACCCTACGTTCTGCTTCTCACGACGCTGCCGTTCCGCAGACGCCTTGCTTCTAAGAGGCGACCGGTCCAACTTGACCCAAACGTCTTCCTCCTCGTATCCCCTGACGCCTTCGAACCAAGTTTTACCCAAATATCCCCCATCTCGAATCCTTGAGATGCGATCCAGATCTTCCGCGCGTAGCGTGTCGGGAGCGTGGTCGAGCAAGTACATAAGGCCATACGTGTCCACGGAGTCTATGAGCAGGGCAACTGCCTGGTGGTCGCCCATAAAAGCCTTGACCCACGGCAGTTGTGCGTCTTTCAAGGCCCGGCCAAGAAGTGGCCACTGTCCACTATTCCTAATGGCCAGCGCTGCGGGCAAAGCAAATTCCCTGGGACAATCCCCAACAAGTGTCAGCAGCGCTTCAACAGCATGCCGGGACCCGCAGTACTCAAGCACGGCAATCAAGTCATCCCTTGGCTGCCACCAGCTCCCGCGACACAGATCAAGAATCTCGGGCACGTACGGGTCCCATATCGGGCCACGCAAGGAGTGGGCCACGTCTCGCAGGGCTCTCGCCGCTGCGAAAAAGACGGCGCCTCCGCTGGTCTGTCTCAGCACGGTCAGAAGTGGCAAGATTGCATCTTCCTTCTGACGGGCGAGTGCCTCCCAGTTTTTCGCCAAGAGCGCGCACCATGCTGGTTTGGATTCAATACCCAACTGCTTGAGCGACTTCAAGGCAGCGTCCTTCAGCTCCTGGCGCGGTGTGCTGCCATCGGACCGCACGAGGTCTTGGAGCAGAATGCCCATCAAAGCAGCGTCCTTCAGCTCCTGGCGCGGTGTGCTGCCATCGGACCGCACGAGGTCTTGGAGCAGAATGCCCATCAAAGGTTCAAAGGCCCTCCTGTCGCCGAGATCGCCGAGAGCTCCAACTGCAGCCTTGATCAGGTCACGGTCCACGGTGCCACACCGTTGGCCCATAGGATCTATTGTGATTGTGTCCATCAGAGGCTGGTAAGCCCTCACGTCTCCTATCATGCCAAGCGCTTGGGCAGCCGCGCGGCGCAGCGCAGGACTCTCAGACTCACAGGCTAGGACGTTGATAAGGGAATCGCATGCATCAGGTTCGCCGATCCAACCCAAGGCCTCTACTGCAAGAACACGGATCGGGCCTAGCCGCCGGACCCGAAGCTCCTCCACGAGAGCTGGCACGGCTGGCTTGCCTAGGGTCATCAACAGTTCGAGGATCCAACTTCGCTTCTTCTCGTCGTAGCAGCAAGCAGCGCCACGGTGCTTGATTAGCCATCTAGCTGCCGCCTCACTAGCGGCGGATGTTGAGGACATGTATCGCCCCGTGGCCTCCAAGAGCGACACGAGCATGGCTGCATCCGTAGGACACCAGCCTTCTGACCCAAGTATCGCTTTGGCAACGCTTGACTTGACACTCTTATCGCCGTGATCAAGGAGAGGAAGTAATACCCGGGCTGTTTCCTCCCCAATGGAACCCGAGTGCTCGACACAGTCAGAACCCGTTCCAGCAACAGTCTCTTCCGGCAGTTGCTCCTCGTCAGGTTCTCTCAGTGGGATGGGAATCAAGAGCTCAGGGAAGGACACTGTACACAGTGCTTCCACAGCCTTGAGTCGGACATTGCTGTCGCAGTGACCCAGCAGCGCCAAAAGGGGTTGCAGAGATGAGTCGCACAGCAACTTGAGAGATCTCTCGGCATTTTCGCGAACTCGCGTCGGGCCAAGCATCATGCTTACCAAAACGCGACAGGCTCCCGTATCGTGTTTCCTTGCCAAGACGTGTGCCACCGCAATTAGGCGGTTGGTCAATGCGACCGGTTCGGATTGGGGTTCAGCAATAGGCTCTTCGCAGGCGCCGTCAGCCGCAGGAACCTCGGCTACCTGCTTGTCCTGCACACGTGCAATCCGGCAAAGCCATGCGTCAACGACCTTCTGCAACGCCTCCGTTCCATACAACTGAATCAAAGCAAGTATCTGTTCCTCATCCGCGTTCTGCATCGTCTTCTGAAATAGATTGTCTGCTGCCGAAGGGCTTGCGGCACGCAGTCCGCGCACAAATGCCTCTTGTCCTTTTGCAGTGCCACGCAGGGTTACCAAGAAGAGAGACTCTGCGGCCTCGATTGCTGCGCTGCTGCTACAGCCACCCAGCACTCGCCCAATCCCAAAAAGCGTCCCGGGATCAGCGGGGTGCCGTACTTCAGCAATAAGAACGCATGACCTTGGGTTAGAGCGAGCAATCTTCTCCAGTCTCGGAAAATCCCTGATCTGCACCAATGCTTCGACAACGGCCCGCAAAGTCGCGCCTTCTCCTGTGCCAGCAACTTCCTCAAAAAAGACTCCTATGTTCGAGGTGTGCACTCGGCGCAGCGCGTTTACGAGCGCCCTTCGTACATCGTGAGTACTGGTGACGCTCTTGATGAACAAATCCCTCAAGTGCTTTGGGGCAACCTGGTCAGGCCGATCCGCCAACAGCGAGGCCACCTTACACGCAACGCCGGGGGCTGACAAGTCGTAACAGGCAGCCATCAAGTCGCTGACCCTCGGATCTGACACGGCGGCCATCTCTCGCGCAAACATCTCTAGCAGGGCCGCACGTTCCGTGCTGCCACTTCTTAGCAGGCGCCTTTCCCATCGGCGGAGTCTGAACCAGAGCATCGGAGACCCCCTGCCGCCTTACCTGCACTGCTGTAGCACGCTCGCAAACATGTCCGCCGGTGCCAAGTCTGATGCCCGACCGGATGCGCTTTATGCCCTCCAGGAGTATACGAGCCGCGTACGCCACATGCTATCACATTCCTAGGCGAGCCCGGCGGCGAGCGGAGGTCAGGGGCACGAGAACCAGGACCTTCTCGTTCAACGAGAGCCAGCGTGTCGTACCCTCAGATATCGCAGTTCTTTCAGCGCCCTTTCAGCGCGCCAACGCCCCTGTACGCCATTGCGTGTCATCATTTGTCCTTCTCGCGGGCTTGACAGGAGGGGTCGGAAACGCGCACAATCTCTAGAAATTGTCGCCAGTTGTACGCGAGTGGCAAGACGTGTCAGCAGATGGCGGGCCCGTAGCTCAGCGGCAGAGCAGGGGACTCATAATCCCTTGGTCGGTGGTTCGAATCCACCTGGGCCCACCAAGATCAGGTAGTGACAAGTCTTGCTAAGTAGCGATAAGTGCGCCACTTACGGCCCTCCTTGCGGTGCCGTTGCCTAACACCCAATCTTGGCAGATGATGGCGGGTATTGGCGTCCGGGGGCGTCGGCGCGCTGAAAGGGCGCTGAAAGGCCTGTGGCCGTCCGGGGCCGCCGCGTCGCAGGTTCCGGTCGCTTTGGCGGCCTCGGGCTTCGGCTCCTGCGCGCGAATCTCGGGCAGGCGGTTCAGCGCGGCGACTCCAATTCCTGCCACGTTGCAATCGGCACATAGCCGGCTTCCATGCCGCGTGGTGGGGTTACAAGTAAGGCCGGATCCAGGCTTGCGAGCGTGCCGACGTCGGGCGGGGCGAGGTAGTTGCGGTCCTTGGTCCAGGCGCGATGGAGCATTTCCACGCGCTTCTGCACCACCTCGCGCTCCTCCGGTGTGAGGTCGGCGTTGAGCATTGCGGGTTGATCGGCGAAGCGATACCAGTAGTAAGTTACCACGCTGCCATCGCCGAGGCGTGCTTTGAATGGGCCGGCGACGGGGCCGGGTTTCTTCCAGCAACTTGCGGGATCGTCGGGCGTAGTGCGGGGTTCTTGCGGTTTTTCTTTCGGGGTCTCAAAGCGGTATTGGGTGAGGCCGAGTTCGGCCGGCACGTCCTTGGGCGACACGACGGACCACTGCGGCTTCTTGCCGTCCGAATCGAGCCTGTAGTATTCGGGCAGGGTAACGAGCGAATCGTTCCTGCGGGTCAGTTGCTCGTTCCACCGATACCCGAAGGTTACGGGATTCGGCGTGAAGGAAGTGGCAAAGGATTTCCACGGCAGGGGTGCCCTCTCTTCGCGCGGAGTGTTCGGAGAATAGACGCTCCAACTGGATCCGCCGCCCTGCCGGAAGGCATGCACGGCGGATGCCTCGGCCTTGATCTGGCCAGTGCACGGAGCGCCACCGTCAAACCAGCGCTGCACGTCATCCCACAGCGCCGCCTTCTTGTAGGCGGTGAGCCGGCGCAGCACGATGGAGTAACCGTCGGGGCCGACAGGAAACGAGGTGGGGGCTATGCGGGCGTAAACTGTGCCGACGGCGCTGGTGCTCAGAATGGCCGGGACGTACTGGGTTTCCATCTGAATGCCCTTGTTCGGTCCGACGGGCCGGGAATCCAGCATCAGCCCGGCCCACTCCGGATTCTCAAGGGTCGCCTGCGACCAGAAAAACGGCGTGAAGAAGGCCACCGGACCTTTGAAGTTGGCCGTGTTGAGGAACAGCGTCCAGCAGTGGTTGCCGGTGGGCACGTTCTTGCCCGCGGTGGTGGTCTTGGGATTCGTCAGCGGCAGAGGGAGATAGCCGTAGCCGAAGAGTTCACCGCACGTGCCTTGTTTCAGATTGAGTCCGTCAAGCGGAAACAACAGCCACGGGCTGAGTTGCGCGACGCCATATTTGCCGCGGGGGTTCTCCCAGGTGCCCCTGCCGTAGCCGGGGCCGTTGGCGATCCACCGGAAGTTGGGCCCCACTCCGCCCATGATGAACTTCGGCGTGGTGGTTGGAAAGTGGGTGTCCCGCCACCAACCGAGGCCGCCTTCGACGTCCGTGTAGCATTTGCCCGCGGGCTTCTTGTCCGGTTCATACTGCGGATGCATCCAGGTGCCGAAAAGCCCGGTCTGGAATCTGTGCCCGGGGTAGTTTTCGACGAGCGGCCACGCCGCCGCATAGAGCGAGAAGCCGCCGTTAAATTCCTCCGGCACCTTCTCCACGGGAGCATGGAGGTAGCCGGCCATCTCGGCTCCTTGAATACGGCCGGCGTCTTGCTGCGCAGCCGGAACATTTCGGGAGCACAACGCCAGCAGCAGGGCGGTGAGCACAGACAGCCGTAGTGAGGTCATCTTCATAGTGACTGCCTTTCGTCCCATTGTCGGTGGCTGCTGCGTACAGGTTCGGTTGTACGGGGCAGTATTGTAGCAGCAATCCGCCACACAGAGTAGATTGGGTTACACGCGGTGGATTTGGGCAGAGTTGTGCGTCCCGAAAACACCGACCGGGGTCTGCGGGATGAGTGGCGGTTTTCAGCGGGTGTTATCTGCGACCGTCGAGGCATCGGACCGGCGGCGGCCGATTGAACCGTGGGACGTGTCGTCATCGCAGAACCTGGGGCATTTCTGAACCATGCGGCCGCGGGGCTCGCTGCGATGTTTCAGGTTCCGGTCGCGGCCAGCCGTCCCGCCTTGGGCGGGCCGTGCCAGGGGGCCGCGACGTTGGCCCGTGGGGCGTTAATGCTGGGCAACTTGTCCAAGGCCGCGCGCTCGTCCTCGATGAGCGTGTGCGTGTAGTGGTCCATCGTGAGGACGATGGTCGAGTGGCGCGCGAGGCTCTTGGCGACGGCTGGGGCCGCGCCTGAGCGGGCCGGCCGCGTGGGAAAAGAGCGCCGCAGGGCGGTGCTTATACGAGCCTGGAGAGGTGTTCAAGGCTTTGCTGCGCCTGGTCGGGCGTGCCGCATTCCACGGAGAAGACGATGTCGCGGGGACACTTTTCGCGTACGATTCCGACGATGCGCGCCCAGTCGAGCACGCCCCGGCCGCAGGCGCAGCCGACGGGCGTGCCGGTGACCTTGCCCCGCTCCGCCTGCGAGTGCGGCGCCGAGATGTCCTTGGCATGCAGGTGGACGAGCCGGCCGGCCACGCGCTCCAGCCATGCATACACGTCGTGGCCGCACAGGTAGGCGTTGCCCGTGTCGAAATTGATTCCGACGGACGGCGACTTGACGAGGTTGTAGATGCGGTCGAGGCCGTCGGGCGTGCGGGAGTACTGGGCGTGGGGTTCAAGGCCGATGCGCACGCCGCGGCGCTCGGCGATGAACGCCGCCTCGCGCAGGGTGTACTTGATGAGGACGAAGTCCTCCTCCTCGGTGGTCCAGGCGGCCTTGATGCCCTCGTCCGTGTTGACGACCGGCACGCCGATCTCCGCGGCGACACGTATAGCCATCTTGATATATTCGCCATGCACGTCGGGCCTGCCCAGGGGCCCGTGCGCCTGGAGGGCCGAGATCCTGAGGCCGGCCTTGTCGCAGGCGTCCTTTATCCGGTGCGGGTCGTCGAACATCGAGACGGTGTGGAAGTACCCGGCCTCGCTCATCAGTTCCCGCCCCCAGTGGACCATGGGCTCGAAGTACCCGTAGCCCATCTCCGCGGCTTTCCGGACCGCCCACTCGAACGGCTTGTCGGATGAGCGGGAGAACTCCGCGTTCAGACCGATGTGGATGCCGGCCATGGCGAGGCTCCTTTCCGCACGTGCTTCTACTGCGGCCGAAGGCTGTTGATGCGGTTGATACTGCAATGCGACTTCGCGCGTCGGGCTTCCCGACCCGCCGCGCGCCCCCCCCACTGGGGGCCCGAAATCACACTGTTGGGCGCGGCGGGCCTCCCGACCCGCCGCGCAAATCGGCAAGTTGCCTTGCAGCGATTGACGGGTCCGCCGCCTCCATGTTACAGGCGCCAGGGGGAGCGCTCGGGCCGGCCCAGCATGCGGTCGGCCTCGGCGTCGCCGGCGAAGCGCTCGCGCTCGGGGTCCCACCGGAGCGGCCGGCCGACGCGCGCGGCGATGTCGGCCACCATCCCCAGGTAAGATGCCTTGTGGCCGGCGTCGGCGTCGGCGACGGGGGCGCAGCCGCTTCGCACGGCGGCCAGGAAGTCCGCCTGGTGGTGCGCCGATTCGTGCAGGCGGACGTCGCCCGGCGCGGGCCTGGCCTTGAGCAGCGACTCCGGCTCGGCCCAGATTCCCGAGCGGTCGGCGTGCACCCACCCTTCGTCGCCGATGAACCGGCAGCCGATCTTCTGACGCCCCTCGTCGGAGTAAACCATCTTCAGCCCGCCGGCGTACCGGAACGTCGCGTGCCATCCGTCAACGTTGTCGGTGAAGCCTTCGTCGCGGTACGCGGCCGTGCACTGCACCTCGAACGGCTCCTGCCCCAGGAGGGGGCATCCCCACAGGGCGATGTCCAGGTGATGCACGCCCCAGTTGACGATGAAGCCCGCGCAGTAGTCCCAGATGAGATACCAGTCGGGCCATGCGACCCGGCCGGGGTTGTAGGCCGCGTGCGGGGCCGGACCGAGCCACATGTCCCAGTCAAGGCCCGGCGGAACCGGCTGCGCGTCAAGCGGGCCTTTGTAGACCGGCTTGTAGTGCGGCCCGGGGGCCGCGACCTGAACCGTATGAATCCTGCCGAGGTATCCGTTGATGGCCAACTCGCAGGCAAACCTGAACCGCCAGTCCGACCGCTGCTGTAGGCCCGTCTGAAAAATCGTTCCGTACCGGCGGGCGGCGTCGCGGATCGCGCGGCTTT
>VGYT01000237.1 GCA_016872895.1 Planctomycetota bacterium | reverse complement strand
AGGTGTACCGGCTGCTGTTCAAGCAGCGCTGACGACGGCGCGGCGCGGTTGGCTTGTCTGACGGTGGAAGGGTCCGCGGCGACACCACGGCCGGGCAAGCCGGCCGTGCCACATGCGCCGTCCGGCACGTTCTTGCTCTTCCATCGCGGGCGCGTCGAACGGTTCTCAGAAGCCCAGGATAAGCGGGTCGGCCGCCGCGGCCACGCCCACCAGGAAGCACTCGGCGTAAACCGCCATGATGGCCCGGCGGACGGGCAGAAAGACGGAGACCACGGCGGCCCCCATCGCCGCCGCCGCGACGGCGCCGTACACCCATCCGCATCCGAGGCCGAGCGGCAGGAGGAGCATCGCGGCCGCCGCCGCAATGACTGCCCCCGCCGCGCGGCGCCACAGCCGCGGGTTCCGCTGCAAGGCCGTCGCGGCCGCGCCCCCGGCGCGGTCCCCCGGAATATCGCGGATGTCCTTGAGCACCTCGTACCCGAACGCCGTGAGGAACATCCACGCGGCAAAGACGGGCAGCGCGGCCGCGCGCGGCCCGCCTCCCTGCGCCAGGGCCGACGCGACGGCGCCGATTGTGAAACTGCGCCAGCCGTCGCTCGCCCCGCCCGCCTGCGCCAGGGCCAGCGGATAAATGCTCGTCATGAGCGCGGCCACGGCCAGCGGCTTGGCGGCGCCGAGCCGCTTGGAGGCGGCGTCGTACAGGACGAGCGCCGCCGCCACGGCCGCCAGCGCCGCCGGGAACGCCGGCCTCGCCGCGGCGGCCGCCAGCACGAGGCCCGCCGCCGCAAGCGCCGCGCCCCACGCGGCCGCCGCGCGGCGCGGCACGCGACCGGCCGCGATCGGTCGCCACGGAGCGTTCACGCGGTCAAACGCCATGTCGAACACGTCGTTCAGGACGTATGCAGCGGCAATCACGAGCGCCAGGGCAGCCGTCGATGCCGCCGCACCCGGCCACTGCCCGTCCATCCGCCCGCCGAGCGCGTAGTAAAGCGTCAGCGCGTACGCCAGCGCCATCGGCACGGCATAGTAGAGGCGGCACAGGCGCAGGAGCGCCGCGATCATGGCTTCTCTCCGATGGCCGCAATGTAGCGGTGCGTGACGGGCACGCCGCGCTCCGTCCGCCGCGCGTCCATGAGTTCCGCGAAGCGGGCGAAGACGGCGTCGCGTGCAGCCGGGGCGGCGGCGAACTCAAAGCCTGCGGCGGCGCCCGTGGCCGTCAGCCGCTCGATGGCCGCACGCCCCGTGGGCGCGTAGTACGTCTTCCACCCGCTCCAGCAGGCCGCGACGCGCAAGGCCGCCGCGCGCATCATCGCGGCCAGCGTCCACGCCGCCGGAAGGAAGCGGACATTCATCACGTGCACGAGCGCCTCCGGCCGCTCGGCAAACGCCAGCAGCGAACAGCCGACGACCTCGGCCAGCGAAAAGAGGCTGTTGTCGATGACGCCAAGCCGGCCGCCCGGCCGCAGCACGCGCGCCGCGCCGCGAACCAGCCGCCAGGGGCGCGTGTAGCCGAGGGCCCAGGCGCAGGTGACCACGTCGGCGGAGCCGTCCGGCCGCGACGCCAGGTACGCCGCCGCGTCGGCCTGCGTGAAATCGGCCGCGACGCCCCGCTCCCGCCGCGCAACCGCCAGCATGCCGGGCGAGGCATCGACGCCCGCCGCCCGCCGCCCGCTGCGGCGAGCGAGTTCCTCCGTCACAAAACCCGTGCCGCAGGCAAGGTCCAGGCACTCCGCGCCCTGCGGCAAAGCCAGCCGGTCCAGCATCTCCAGCGACAGGCCCCGCATGTGGTCGGTCCACGCCGCATCGTAGCCCGGCGCGGCCGAGTCGTAACTGGCTTGAACCAGGTCGCCCGTGCGCTGCGGCTGCGCGAGCGCCAGGCGCGCCACGCGCGCGGCCAGGCGAAGCCAGCGCCGCTGCGGGCAAGGTGGGCCGGTTGCGCTCATCCGGTGCTCCGGCTTGCAGTGCCGCACCGCTTTGCGCGGCGGGTCTCCTGACCCGCCGCGTCCTTCCCCCCGGGCGGAACCAGGCGACTCCCGGCGCGGTGGGTCGGCAGACCCACCGCGCAAAGCGTCAAGGGGCGTCGTGCTCCGCGGGCGGTCCCGCGATAAGATAGCCTCGCGGCGGCGGTAAATCGTGCAAAAACGCGCCGGCGCGGTGCGTGTAAGAGTAAGCCGCGGCGGCTGGGGGGGCGCGTTTTCGCTTGTCGCCGCGTGCAGCGGTTCCTAGGATGGAGCGACCATGATGAAACACACGCTCCTGCTGGCGATGTGCCTGGGCGCGGCGCTGCCGGCGGCAGGATGGGCGGCCCGCGCGGCCGCACCTGCGGCGCCCTCGGCCGCACCTGGGACCGCGCCTCCGGCCCCCGCCGCCGCGATGCCGGCACCATCCGCCCCATCCCCGGCGACCACCGCTGCGCCGCCGGCCGGTGCGGCCCCGCCTCCGGCGCCCGCCGCCGCGCCGTCCGATGCGGACCCGCTGGCCGACCGGCGGACGCCCGTGGTGCGGGCGGTCGAGAAGGCCGCCCCGGCGGTCGTCAACATCTCCACCAAGCAGGTGCGCGTGGTGCGCCCCTACTTCTGGATGGACGTGCCGGAGGTCTTCAAGCGCGAGTTCGGCGACCTCTTCCGCCCCCGCCGCCAGGTGACCGGAAGCCTCGGCTCCGGCATCATCATCAGCCCGCGCGGGTACATCGTGACGAACGCCCACGTGGTGCAGCAGGCCGACGAGGTAATCGTCACGCTGGCCGACGAGTCGCAGCACAAGGCCGACCTGGTGAGCGCCGACCCGGAGGCCGACCTTGCGATCATCAAGATCGAGGCCGGCAGGCCCGTCACCGCCGTCCGCATGGGCACCTCCTCGGACCTCATGATCGGCGAGACGGTCATCGCCGTCGGCAACCCGTTCGGATACCAGCACACCGTGACGACGGGCGTGGTGTCGGCCCTGGACCGCACGATCGAGCCGTCGCCGGAGACGAAGTACGAGGGCCTCATACAGACCGATGCGCCCATCAACCCGGGGAACTCGGGCGGGCCGCTGCTGAACATCCGTGGGGAACTTATCGGCATAAATACAGCCATCCGCGCCGGGGCGCAGGGCCTCGGGTTCGCCATTCCCATCGACAAGGTCCGCGCAATCATGGTGGGCCTGCTGTCGGTGCGCCGGGCGGGCCAGCCCTGGCACGGCCTGAAGTTCGACCCGTCCGGGCGCGAGCCGGTGGTGCTGGACGTCGAGAAGGGATCCCCCGGCGCCAAGGCGGGCGTCCTGAAGGGCGACCGCATCGAGACGCTCGGCGGCCGGCCCGCCGGCGACGTCATCGAACTTGAGACCGCCATGCTCGACCGCAAGGCCGGCGACGCCGTGGCCCTGGGCATCAGCCGCGCAGGCCGCACGCTGGAAATCAAGGTCGCGCTGGCCGAGGCGCCGAAGCCCGACGGTGCGCGGCTGGCGCGGGCCCTGTTCGGCCTGCACCTTCAGGAACTGGGCGCGGACCTCGCCCGGAGCATGCGCCTGGCGGTGGACCGCGGCCTGCTCGTCAGCGGCGCCGACGCCGGCAGCCCCGCCGGCGCCGCTGGCTTCCGCGAAGGCGACGTCATCGTTCAGATCGATCGCTACCGCATCTACGATCTGGAGACGCTCGGCAACCTCCTGGCGCAGGTCAAGAAGGGCGATCGCCTCTTGTTCTACGTGGTGCGCGGACAGACGGTGGCCCGGGCGGTGCTGTCGGCCCGCGCGCCGGAAGAATAGCAGGTCCGAACCTTGCCCCTGCGCGTGCTCATCGCTCCGGCGCCGCTGAAGGAATGCCTGACGGCCGGCGAGGCCGCCCGCGCCCTCGCCGAAGGCGCACGCCGCGCGGGCGCACAGCCGACGGAACTCCCCTTGGCCGACGGCGGCCGCGGCACCACGGAGTGCCTCGTGGGGGCGCTCGGCGGCCGCATCGTGCCCGTGCGCGTCGCCGGGCCGCTGGGCGAATCCGTCGCGGCCGCGCTCGGCCTGCTGGCCGACGGGCGGACGGCCGTCTTCGAGATGGCCTCCGCAAGCGGCCTTGCGCTCGTGCCGCCCGAGCGCCGCAACGCCATGCTGGCCACAACTCGCGGCACGGGGGAACTCCTGCGGGCCGCGCTCCAGGCCGGCGCGCAGCGCATCTTTATGGGCATCGGCGACTCGGCCACCAGCGACGGCGGCGCGGGCCTGGCCCAGGCCCTCGGCTTCCGCCTGCTGGACGCGCGCGGCCGCGACATCGGCCCCGGCGCGGCGGGCCTGGCGCACCTGGCGCGCATCGACCCGTCGGGGGCCGACGCGCGGCTGGCCGAGGCGGAAGTGGCCGTCGCGTGCGACGTTGACAACCCCCTGCTCGGCCCGCGCGGCGCGGCCCGCGTCTTTTCGCCGCAGAAGGGCGCCGCGCCGCCGCAGGTGGAAGAGATTGAAGCGGCCCTCGCGCGCCTGGCGGACGTCATCGAGCACGACCTGGGGGCGGACGTGCGCCCCCTTGCGGGCGGCGGCGCAGCGGGCGGCCTGGGCGCGGGGGCCGTCGCGTTCCTCAAGGCCCGACTCGTGCGCGGGGCCGAGTGGGTGCTGGACGCCGTCAACATCGGCCGCCGCCTGGCCGAGGCCGACCTGGTGCTGACGGCCGAGGGCCGCTTCGACGCACAGAGCCTCGCCGGCAAGGCGCCGATGGCCGTGGCCCGCCGCGCGGCTGCGGCCGGCGTCCCGTGCATCGTCATTCCCGGCAGCGTAGGCCCCGGCCACGAACCTGCGCTGGCGGAAGGCGTGACGAGAATATTTCCTCTTGTGCGGGAAAATGTTACACTCCCGCGCGCGATGGCGCAGGCGGCGGAGTTGCTCGCCGGCCGCGCCGAGGAAGCGGTCGCCAGGTTCGCCGCGGGCAGTCTTTAGCCGCGGGCGATCGCGGCGGGTCGGCGTACCTGCCGCGCTGCCGCAAGCAGCGCCCTGTCCGGGGCGCGGCGGGTGCGGAGATCCGCCGCGCGGCAGAAACGCCCGGCGCCGCGGGCCCGGCACGGTTAGCCGCGAGCCGCAGGCGAGCGCGCTGCGGGGGGACGCCGCGCCGTCGCACGCAAGGGGGACGCACGCGCGAGATGAAACTCGCCTTCAGCACGAACGCCTTCAAGCAGGTGAGCCTCGAGGAGAGCCTCCGCCAGATCGCCGCTTGCGGATACGCGGGCGTCGAGATCATGGCCGACGTGCCGCACGCCTACCCGCCCCACGTGGACGCCCGGCGCCGGAAGGCCGTCCTTGACCTCTGCCGCGAACTTCGCCTCACCATAACGAATCTCAATGCGTTCACGCTTTTCGCGCAGGGCGACACGTGGCACCCGTCGTGGATCGAGCCGGAGGCGGCCCTGCGCGAGCGGCGCTGCGAGCACACCCTGGCCGCCATCCGCCTGGCCCGCGACCTGGGCTCGCCCGGCATCAGCCTGGAGCCGGGCGGCCCCCTGCCCGCCTGCATGGACCGCGCCGCCGCGATGGACCTCTACCGCCAGGGCCTCAGGCGCATGCTGCCCGAGGCCCAGCAATGCGGCGTGAACCTGCTGGTCGAGCCGGAGCCGGGGCTGCTCATAGAGCGGCCGGAGGAGTTCGAGGAGTTGCTCGCGGGCCTCTCGCACCCGCGGCTGGCCCTGAACTTCGACATCGGGCACTTCTACTGCGTGGGCGTGGACCCGGCGGGGGCGGCGCGGCGCCTTGCGGCCCACATCCGCCACGTGCACCTGGAGGACATCGCCCCCTCGCGCGAGCACCGCCACCTCGTGCCCGGCCGCGGCGCAATAGACTTCCCGGCCGTCCTGGCCGCCCTGGCCGACGCGGGCTACGACGGCTGGGTGACCGTGGAACTGTACCCGTACGAAGCGCAGGCCCGCGAGGTGGCCGAGGAGGCGCTTAAATATCTGAGCAAATGGTTTTAATCCGGGTGAGAGACCATGACTGAACCGAAGGGCGAATGGAAACTCATTGAGTGGATCCGCAGCCGCACGCGCCTCGACCCGCAGGCGTTCCCCATCGGGCCGGGCGACGACATGGCCCTGGCGGGCCTCGGCGGCGAATCGCAGTGCCTCCTGACGATCGACGCCTTGCTGGAGGGCACGCACTTCGACCTTGCCAGGGCCGCGCCCCGCCAGGTGGGCTACAAGGCCCTGGCCGTCAGCCTCTCCGACGCGGCCGCCATGGCCGCAAAGCCCGTCTGCGCGCTGGCCTGGGCGGGCCTGCCCGAGACTCGAGACGTCCAGTTCGCCCAGGACCTTTGCGCCGGCATGGCCGAGGCCGCCGAGAAGTTCGCCTGCCCCATCGTCGGCGGCGACATCACCAGTTGGAACCAGCCCCTGGTAACCGTCGGAACGGCGCTGGTGGCCCGGCCGGCCGGCATCATCCCCATCCGCCGCTCCGGCGCAAAGCCGGGAGACCTCCTCTTCGCAACGGGCGACCTCGGCGGTTCCGTGCTCGGCCGGCACCTGGCCTTTGTGCCGCGCGTGGCCGAGGCGCGGCAACTGGCCGCCCTGGTGACCATCCACGCGATGATAGACCTCTCCGACGGCCTCTCTACCGACCTGAACCACGTCGCCCGCGAAAGCGGCGCGGGCGCAGAAGTCATGGCCGACGCCGTCCCCATCTCGGACGACGCCAGGCGCCTTGCCCAGCAGGACGGCCGCACGCCCCTCGACCACGCCCTGAACGACGGCGAGGACTTCGAGTTGCTCCTGGCCGTCGAGCCGGTGGATGCGCGGGACCTGCTGAAGCAGAACCCGCTCGCGACCGCGCGGCTGACGCACATCGGGCACATAACCGAGGGCAGCGGCGTAACGCTCGTGGCGGCCGACGGCTCGAAGTCGCCCCTGCCGCCCGGCGGTTACGAGCACTTCAAGTGAGAGTGCATATGCGTGGGCGGCGGGTCTCCCGACCCGCCGCGCGCGCGGGGCGCAAGGCGAGACCATGCGCGGCGGCTCAGGAGAGCCGCCGCGCACAGCCTGGAGAGCCGCCCGATGCGGAGTTCAGGGCACGCCTCAACCTGGACGGCGGAAACGCACTCGCCCGAAGAAACCCTTGACCTGGGCCGCCGCATCGGCCGCGCGGCGCGCCCGGGAGACGTCCTGGCCCTCGTGGGCGACCTGGGCAGCGGCAAGACCGTCCTGGCGAAGGGCGCGGCCGAGGGGCTGGGGGCGGCATCGGCACGCGAGGTCACCAGCCCGACGTTCGTTCTCTGCCGCGAGCACCTGGGCGGGCGTATGCCATTCTATCATTTAGATGCGTACCGCTTGCGCGGCGCGGCCGACCTGGAGGCGATCGGGGCGGCGGAAATCCTCGGCGGCGACGGCCTGAGCGCCCTTGAGTGGGCCGACCGCGCGCCGCAGGCCCTTCCGCCCGACCACCTGGAAGTCCGCCTGGAAATCATCGGCCCCAGCGACCGGCGACTGACGTTCACCCCTCGCGGCCGGGGGGCCGCGCGGCTGCTGGCCGGCCTCACGCCGGTTGCACCTGGCGGTTGCTAAGAAGCTGTTTCACAGCCCTCCGGTCACTTGCCGGAGGCGGTTGAAGCAAATGATGCTGGCGGCCAGATCGTGAAACGCCTGAAAATGTTTGCCCCAACGCTCGTAACAAA
>VGYT01000236.1 GCA_016872895.1 Planctomycetota bacterium | reverse complement strand
AACGGCGGCGTTGACTGGTCCGGCCGGCATGTTACCCGCCCGCCGGCGCCGCGACCAGCCCCCTGCGTAAGCAGGGGGCCGCAGACTGAAAGAGCATCCTGCGGCGGTTCGCCCCCCGCCTCACGGCGGGGGCTAGTAAAGGCGCACGTAACTGCCCCCTTACCCCGAGCCGCGCGGCGGGCCTCACGCCTTCCGCACGACTTCGTAGCCGCGCTCCATCAGCCAGTGGTGGAACTCGTACGTGGTGTGGATGCAGTCGCCCTTGCAGACGGCGCGGACCTGCTCGTGCTCGTCGGAGCCCTCCGCCGCCTGCTCCAGAAGGCGCTGGATGGGGCAGCGGATGTCCCTGCAATACTCGCGGCGCTGGTAATCGACGTAGCCGGGAACGGGCATGGCAGTCCTCCGCTCGCGCAGTCCGGCGGCCGGGGTGACCTGCCGCCAGCGGCAGCAGCATACGCGGGCGCCCGCCCTCCGTCCACGGAAAAGGCCGCCGTTGTGCCTTATCAGGGCCGCGACCGTCGGGGAGCGGTGCCGTTGGCCTGCGCGCGCCACGGCCACGACCACGGCGCCGCTCCCCGGCGGGCCGCGTCTCTGTTTCTCTCTTCATAAGCGAGCGAGTGCTCCCGGGCTCACATTTTTCTCGCCGCGCGCGGGGCGGGCGGCTATCCTTATCGCCCGTCGCGCCGGCGTCGGGGCGGCGCGCCTACCGCAAAGGAGAATACCATGCTGATCAGGCGTGAACTCTTGAGGTTGGGCGGGGCGGGCATCGCGGCGTGCCTGGCGGGCGCGGGCCCGCTGGCGCCGCTCGCCCGGGCCGCCGCCAGGAAAGGGCAGGCAGGAGACAAGAGCATGGCCAGGATTCCGGTCGGGCTGCAACTGTACTCTGTGCGCAGCGAATGCGCGAAGGACCTCGCGGGAACCGTCGCCGCCGTCGCCAGGATGGGCTACAAGGGCGTCGAATTCGCCGGCTACTACAACAAGTCGGCCGCCGACCTGCGGAAACTCCTGGACGAGAACGGCCTCAAGTGCTGCGGCACGCACACGGGCTTCGACACGCTCATGGGCGACAACCTGGCAAAGACCATCGAGTTCAACAAGACCCTGGGCAACAAGTTCCTCATCGTCCCCGGCATGCAGGCAAAGACCAGGCAGGACTGGCTCGACAAGGCCAAGGCGTTCACCGAACTGGTTGACAAGGTGAAGCCCCAGGGCATGTACGTGGGCTATCACAACCACGCGCAGGAGTTCAAGCCCCTGGAGGGCGGCGAACTGCCGTGGGACCTCTTCTTCGGCAACACGCCCAAGGACGTGGTCATGCAGTTCGACATCGGCAACGCCATGGGCAGCGGCGGCAAGGCCGTCGATTACCTGAAGAAGTACCCCGGCCGGGCGCTCACGATACACCTGAAGCCCTGGTCGAAGTCCAACCCGAAGGCCGTCATCGGCGAAGACGAACTGCCCTGGAAGGAAATCTTCGACCTCTGCGAGACCACCGGCAACACCGAGTGGTACATCGTGGAGTACGAGGTGCCCGGCCTTCCGCCGCTTGAAGCGGTCGAAAAGTGCCTCGCGGGCCTGAAGAAGATGGGCAAGGCGTAAGGGGACCGAGGGCCGTCCAATAGTCAAGGCGAGGGAGCACCATGCCCGGCAAGTCGCCCACGGTAGAGGTAAGTCCGGCCTTGATCAGGTGGGCACGGGAATCAGTCGGCGCGACGATTGACGAAGTGGCCGCCAAACTGAAGACCCCTGCGGCGACGATCCTGAAATGGGAAGCGGGAGAGCAGCCTCCTACATTGAGGTCCCTTGAGGCGCTCGCTCTGTTCTGCAAGCGCCCTGTGGCAGCGTTCTTCCTGCCGGCGCCGCCGCCCGAGCCCTGTCTGCCGCACGACTTCCGCAGCGTGCCCGGTAAACAGGCCGTTCCTCTCTCGCGTAAGACCAGAATAGTTATTCGCCGGGCGATTCGCCTCCAGAGGTTGGCTTCCGAGTTGTTGCAGGAAACCGGGGCAGATGCAAGCCCGCTGACGCAGTACAGCACCTCAAGCAATACGGAAGATGCGGCAAGGGCCGAGCGAGAACGCCTTGGCGTAACCCTTGACCAGCAGACCGGCTGGCGCAATTGCCGCGAGGCTTTCCGCGCATGGCGCAGCGCTGTCGAGCGGTTCAACATCTTCGTTTTCCGGTTTCCGATGCCCCCCGCCGAAACCCGGGGGTTCTCCCTGGCGGCCGGTGAGCCGTACGTTATTGTGGTCAGCAGTTCAGACGCCATGCCCGCCCAGATCTTCACCTTGTTCCACGAGTATGCACATCTGTTGCTTCGCCATGGCGGGATTTGTCTGCCCGAAGAAGAAACCAGGACGCAAGTCTTGTCCGTAGAGTCGTTCTGCAACCGATTTGCCGGCGACTTCCTCGTGCCGCGAGAATCGCTGCTTCAACATCTGCACGCATGCGGCTGCCCGGAACCCGCGGGTCTGACAGATTCGGAAGTGAAGGCAGCGGCGTGGCGATTCAAGGTTAGCAAGTACGTACTCTGGAGAAGGCTGGCCGAAACGGTTTCTATTCCCGACCACCTGTACTGGGACCGCGTCAAGCGCTGGCTGGCAGAACCCGCGCCGCAGCGCAAGGGCGGGAAAGCGTTGTCGCCGGCCCGACGTTCTTTGCGCCAGCGCGGACGCAAGTTCTCATCACTTGTCTTCGAGGCCCAAAGTCGCAGGCTGATCACATTTCGCGATGCCTTGGATTATTTGGGCGTGAGGCCGCAGGATACAAGCGAGGCGGAAGCCCTTCTGCGGGGGATCGCATCAGGTGACTGAGTCCATCATCTACTGCATCGACTCCAGCGCCTTGATCGACCTGCGATTGATTTACAGACGCCACACCTTTCCCGCACTTTGGAAAGACGTTTCTGAACTGGTGCGAGCCGCCCGCCTGATTGCACCCAGCCAGGTCTGGACGGAAATCCGCAACGATGACGTGCTCCCGGACTGGGTGCGAGAGGCCGGCAACCGCAAAATGTTCAGGCCGCTCAATGCGCACGCACTCCAGATAGCCAGGGAGATCGTCCAGCGATTTGCCGGGCTGGTTGACCCCGACAAGGAGATCCCTGATGCCGACCCCTTCGTCATAGCCCTGGCCGCGCAGAGGAACCTGGAGCCGAAGGACCTCTTCCGCCCGTCCCGGTGCGTCGTCGTCACGAGCGAGCGTTTTGCCAAGACTGGCAAGCCTCCCAAGATTCCGGATGTTTGCCGGCACATGCAGGTTGACTGCATGTGCGGCGAGAGAGCCCTTGCAGACTTGTTCGAGCGCGAAGGCTGGCACTATAAGTAAGACCGGACTGGAGCACACATACTATTTATGCGCGTCGATAAGTTCCGCCAAGCGCGCGGCTGAGAGTTCGCGCAGCGAACCCACCACCAGGGCGGCCTTCTCGGCAAGCGGCCCGCGTGGAAACGTGCCCGCAAGGGCCACGGGCGTCATGCCGGCCCTCGCGGCCGCCTCCAGGCCCGCCAGCGAGTCCTCCACCACCGCGCAGCGGCGCGGAGGAACCCCCAGTTTCTCCGCCGCCTTCAGGAACACCTCCGGGTGCGGTTTGCCGCGGGCAACCTCGCGGCTGCCGACGATGGCGTCGAAGGCTTCCTCGCGCCCCAGGCCCGCCAGGGCCGCATCCACGTTCTCCGGCGGGCCGCTTGAGCCGATCGCCAGGGCGAACCCGGCCCCCTTCAGCGCGTCCACCAGTTCACGCGCGCCGTCCATCGACGGGAAGCGGGTGGTGATGATGCGGCGGTACTCGATTTCCTTCCACTCGCCCCAGCGCTGGTGCTCGTGCGGGGGCACCTGGGGCCAGAGAACCTCGAAGATCTCCTTGTTGCGCCGGCCGAACGTGGGGATGAACTCCTCCTCGGTGATGGGCCGGTCCAGGTGCGCACCCAGGCGCTGCCACGCCTCCAGGTGCGCGCGGTAACTGTCCACCAGGACGCCGTCCATGTCGAAGATCACTGCGCGGCGGTGCATCGTGCCTCCTTTTCCGGGGCGCGAAGTATAACGGCCGCCGCGGCGGCCGACAAGGCTGCGCCGCCGCCGAAGCAGCGCCCCGCCGCGCCGTCTTCGTCATTGCCGTTTCGTCATTGATTCGGCATTCGGGTTCCGGGCCCCGTCATTTGGCCGGCGCTAGAATCGTTGACTCGTGCGCAGGGCTGACTATGCTTGAGCCGCCTCGGACCCCTGAGGAGCCTTGCGGCATGGCCCGCGAGCGTTGGGGCAGCAAACTCGGCGTCATCCTGGCCGTCGCCGGCAGCGCCATCGGCCTGGGGAACTTTCTGCGGTTCCCCGGGCAGGCGGCGCAGAACGGCGGCGGGGCGTTCCTCATCCCCTACTTCGTGGCCCTGTTCCTGCTGGGCCTGCCGATGATATGGATCGAGTGGACGGTGGGCCGCTTCGGCGGCGGGTTCGGGCACTCCACCGCCCCCGGCATGTTCCACACGCTGTGGAACAAGAACCGTTTCATCAAGTACTTCGGCGTCATCGGCATCTTCGGCCCGGCCGTTATCTTCATTTACTATATCTATGTCGAGTCATGGATTCTGGGCTACGCCTGGTTCGCGGTCACGGGCCAGTTGAACGCCTGCATCGAGGGCCGCTCGTTCGAACAGGCGACGCTGGCCATGAAGGACTTCCTGCGGGGCTACCAGGGCGCCGCCCCCAACGAGCACTTCTCGGGCATCGGGCCGGCGTACCTGTTCTTCGTCCTGACGTTCGCCACGAACCTGCTCATCCTGTACGGGGGCGTCCAGCGCGGCATCGAGGCCGTCTGCAAGTACGGCCTGCCCGTTCTCTTCGTCCTGGGCATCGTGCTGATGGTGCGCGTGTTCACCATCGCGACGCCCGACCCCCGGAAGCCCGACTGGAACGTCGTAAACGGCCTGGGGTTCCTGTGGAACCCCGACTGGTCGGCCCTCGGGAGCGGCCAGGTGTGGCTTGCGGCGGCGGGGCAGATATTCTTCACGCTGAGCGTGGGCTTCGGCGTCATCCTGACGTACGCCAGTTACCTGACGCCCAAGGACGACGTGGCCCTTTCGGGCCTGACGGCGGCGGCCGCCAACGAGGCGGCCGAGGTCATCATCGGCGGCAGCATCGTCATTCCGGCGGCGTTCGCCTTCTTCGGGGCCGCCGCAACCGCCGAGATCGCAAGGGCCGGCACGTTCGACCTCGGGTTCGTCACTATGCCGCTCGTGCTCCAGCGCATGGCCTTCAGCGAACTGCTGGGACTCGCCTGGTTCCTGCTGCTCTTCGTGGCGGGCGTGACCTCGTCGATTTCCCTGGCGCAGCCGGCCATCGCGTTCCTTGAGGACGAGTTCGGCCTCTCCAAGAAGGAGGCCACCCTGGTCTTCGGCCTCAACACCTTCACCCTGTGCCACGGCGTCATCTTCTTCATGGGCAACGGCGTGATGGACGAACTGGACTTCTGGGGCGTGAACCTCTGCCTGGTGCTCTTCGCGACGGTGGAGATCTTCCTGTTTGCGTGGGTCTTCGGCATGGACAGGGCCTGGACGGAACTGCACGCCGGGTCCGACATCACCATCCCGCCCTTCTACCGCTGGATCATCAAGTACGTGACGCCGGCCGTGCTGCTGACGATCTTCATCTCGTGGCTCGTGCAGGGCGGCTTCGAGAAAATCTTCATGATGAAAGATGTACCCGAGAAAGACTTCTACTACATCCTGGGCACACGCCTGGCGCTGGTGGCCATGTTCGCCAACCTCGCCCTGCTGGTGCGGTTCGCCTGGAAGCGCAGGCGCTCCGGGGAGGCCGCCGCATGACCCCCGCAGGCTGGATGTTCATGCTCGCAAGTTGGGCCGCCATCCTGGGCCTCTTCGTCTTCGCCCTCGTGCGAACGCTGCGCTCCAGGGGGAACCCGTAACGTGTCGCTCTCGGTGGGCGTTCCCATCTCCGGGCCCGCCGCGGGGGCCGCCGTTGCGCGGGCATGCTCTTGTCGCCGCCGCAGTGCGTTAGCCCGACTTCCGCAGTGCGTAGGTTCGTAGGTGCGTAGGGTGCCCCCCCTGGCGGGCACGTGGATTATTCTTGGCTTTCGCGCGGCGGGTCTCCTGACCTGCCGCGCAAGCCCGTGCCTGCTCGGCTGGGCACGCCCGCAAGGAGCGACTCGCCATGCATGTCAGAGCGTTGCCGGTTGCAGTTGCCGCCTGTGCGGCCCTGGTCGCCGTTGCGGCGCGGGCCGACCTCTTGAAGGATTCGCCGGTCAACTTCCCCGACAAAGGGGCGCTGCCCGGCAAGTTTCCGCCCGACGTCAAGACCAAGTCATACCCCGTAGAGAAGGATTACTCGCTGTTTGAATCTCCTTGCCGCTCGCCGGCCCAGATTGCCACCATCCAGGCCCAGATGCCCAAGGGCCGCTTCACCCCGCCGCGCAATGACTGGACAGGTCTCCAGCGGACTCGCCGCATCCTGACCGAAGGCGGCGAACTTCACGTGCTCGGCCTGGGCGACAGCATCGTAAACGATACGATGCGCAGCGGCTGGATTGCCCTCCTGCGTGAGGCTTATCCGAAGGCCAAAATCAGGGGCACGGTCTATGTGCGCGGCGGCGGTGGCTGCCAGCATTACCGCGAGGAAGGCCGCGTTCAGAAATACCTCCTGCCGCTGAAGCCCGACCTGGTATTCATCGGCGGCATAAGCCAGAAGGACGTCGCGAGCATCCGCGAAGTCATCCGCCAGTTGCGGGCCGGACTGCCCGACGCCGAGTTCCTGCTCGCCAGCGGGCCGTTCGGCTCGGCCGACCCGCGCGATCCCGATGCCCTGGCCAGAATAAAGGACCCCGCCGGCCTCACGGAATCGCTGAAGCGATTAGCCGCCGAGGAGCGGTGCGCCTTCCTTGACATGCGGACTCCCTGGATTGAATACATCCTTTCGGCCACGGTGCATCCGCACTTGTTCTACCGCGACCGCGTTCACGCAAACGAGTCCGGCGAACAGATTCTCGCAAAAATCCTGATGGCGTTCTTCCGGCCGGAAGAACCTGCCAACGCCGCCGCAGTGCGTTAGCCCGACTTCCGCAGTGCGTAGGTGCGCAGGTGCGTAGGGTGCCCGCCTTGGCGGGCACGCGGATTATTCGTGCGGACGGCGCGTGTCCGAGCGAGACAAGGTGCCCGCCAAGGCGGGCACCCTACGTCTATTCGGCCCTGCCGGCCGAACACGGAGGCGCGGTACGTCCAGCGCAAGTCCGTGCGCGCGGGCACGTCGTTCCTGACCCGCCGTTCCCTTTGCGTTCTTCGCGCCCCTTGCAGTTAAGGGCGCCCGTGAGCCGCGCTCCGCGTTTCCAGCGGCTCCGCACTCCGAGTTCCCCGGTCCGCGCTTGACTTGCCCGTCTTGTCCATCTTCGCCATCTTCCAGCAGCCACGATTTGGCCGCCCGGCCCGCCAAGACGTGGCACGGCCGGCCCGTCCGGCCCCGCCTGCCGGCCGGCGGGCAGGCCGTGGGGACCTGCGGCGAACCTGACCGCGGCCGGAAAAGCCGGCCGTGCCGCAGCAAACTCGGCCCCGGAAAAAGTTTTCCACAAAGAAGTATCTATAACTGCCAATATGGCAGGTCGTCAAAAACGCTCAAAAAGCGCAAAATCGGACCATGTTCCGGTCAA
>VGYT01000235.1 GCA_016872895.1 Planctomycetota bacterium | reverse complement strand
GGCCACCGAACTGCGCGACAGCCTGGTCAAGGCCATCGCCGACCAGAACGCCGACGCCGCCGCCGCCGTGCAGAACCTGATGATCCTCTGGGAAGACATGCCCCAGGTGGCCGACCGGAGCATCCAAGAGGCGACCCGCGGCCTCGACGCGCGGAAACTGGCCCTGGCCCTCGCGGGCGCCGACCCGGCCACACGCACCAGAATCGTGGGGAACCTCTCCGAGCGCACCCGCGCCATGATCGACGAAGAAGCCCAACTGATGAAGCAGCCCAAGGCGGAAGAGATCGAGCAGGCCCGCGAGGAGATTCTTGCGATCCTGCGCGCCCTCAGCGCCAAGGGCGAACTACAGTTCCAGGGGGCCTGAGCCGTGCATGCAACTGTCATCGAGTTGCCCGGGCCGCCCGCGGCGGTCGAGGTCCTCCGCTCCGTCGGCCCGGCCGACGAGGCCGACGAGGCCGCACGCCAGGCGGATGCCCTCCGCCGCCAGCGCGAGGCCGTCCAGGCCGAGCGCGAGGGCCTCGCCCAGGCCAGCCAGGCGCTCCGGCACGCCGCGGCCGCCTTCGCCGGCCTCGAGGCACAGGTCGTCCGCGAGGCCGAGGCGCAACTGGTGGACCTCGCCCTGGCCATCGCCCGCCAGGTCCTCGCCCAGGAAATCGAAAACGGCCGATACAAGGTCGAGCCGATCATCCAGGAAGCGCTGCGGCAGGCGCCGCCGCGCCGCGACGTGCTCGTGCACCTGAACCCGCAGGACCTGGCCCATGTGCAGCAGGCCGCCGACGCCGCGCCCGGACCGAGCCACCCTGGCACGGACACCGGCCGTGCCGTGGTCGGCGTGCGCTTCGTGGCGAACCCGAACGTGCGGCGGGCGGAGTGCCTCGTCGAGACCGCCGAGGGCACCGTGCCGGCCACCATCGCGGACCGCCTGGAGGCCCTCGGCGAGGCGCTGCGGCAGCCGGAGTAGAAATGACGCGCGTTGACCTAGGCAAGTACGTGGAGAAACTCGGGCGCCAGGCCTGCCTGGCCTGCCGGGGCTCCGTCGTGCGCGTCACGGGCCTGACGGTGGAATCGAAGGGGCCGCCCGTGGGCATCGGGCGGCTGTGCGAGATACGTCTGGCCGATGGGCGGCGCGTGCCGGCGGAAGTCGTCGGATTCAACCATGAACTGCGTATCCTCATCCCGCTGGAGCCGGTCGAGGGCATCGCGCCGAACGACGCGGTCGTGGCGCGCACCGAGCCGCGGCGCCTGGCCCTGGGCGACGCCGTCCTGGGCCGCGTGCTGGACGGCCTCGGGCGGCCCATCGACGGCAAGGGGCCGGTCGCGGGCGACGACTGGCGGGCGATTGACGCCTCCGGGCCGCCGCCGCTGTCGCGCAGGCCCATCACGGAGCCGCTGGCGTTCGGCATCCGCGTGTTCGACGGCCTGCTGACCTGCGGCAAGGGCCAGCGCCTGGGCATCTTCGCCGGCAGCGGCGTCGGCAAGAGCACTCTCCTGGGCGAGATCGCCCGCGCGAGCGACGCCGACGTGAACGTCCTGGCGCTGGTGGGCGAGCGCGGCCGCGAGGTCCGCCACTTCATCGAGGAATCGCTCGGCCCGGAGGGCCTGGCACGCAGCGTGGTCGTCGTGGCCACGAGCGACGCAGCAGCCATCCAGCGCGTCAAGGCCGCCCAGGTGGCCCTGACGGTGGCCGAGCACTTCCGCGACCGCGGCCGCAACGTCCTCTTCATGATGGACTCCGCCACCCGACTGGCGCAGGCACAGCGCGAGATCGGCCTTGCGGCCGGAGAGCCGCCCACCACCAAGGGCTACTGCCCCAGCGTCTTCGCAATGCTCCCGCGCATCACCGAACGCCTGGGCCGGAGCGCCTCCGGGTCCATCACGGGGATCATCACCATCCTCGTTGAGGGCGACGACATGGCCGACCCGGTGGCCGACTGCATGCGAAGTCTGCTGGACGGGCACGTGGTGCTGTCGCGGCGGCTGGCGGAACTGGGGCACTACCCGGCGGTGGACATCCTTCAGAGCGTCAGCCGTCTGATGACGACTGTGGCGTCGCCGGAGCACCAGGCGGGCGCGCAGCGCTTGCGGGCCATCTACGCCACGTACCAGGGGGCCGAGGACCTTATCAGCATCGGCGCGCTGGCACCGGGCTCAAACCGGCGGATTGATACGGCCGTCTCGCTCATTGACCGCGTGAACGGTTTTCTCGTGCAGCCGCTGGGAGTGCGGTCGCCGCTCCAGGAGACCGTGGGCCGCCTCCGCGAGATCACGAAGGCGTGGACGTTCCTGATGCCGGACGATGATGCGGCCGGCGCCGACGCCCCCGCGGCCGCTGACGGAGGCGCCGCGTGAAGCGCTTCCGGTGGCGCCTCCAGCGCGTGCTGGACATCGCGGCAAGCCGCGAGGAAGCGCTGCGGGCGGACCTGCTCGCCCTGGCCCGCGAGATCGTCCGAGTCCGCCAGGAGATCGTCTGGCGGCAGGGCCTGGTGCGGCAGATTCTGACGGAACTGGCGGCCCGCGACCTCGCGGACCGGCTGCCCGAGCAGGCGATCGTCCTGGAGTGTGCGGCCGCCGAGGAACGCATCCTCCGGCGGCTGCGCAGCGCGGAGCGGGACCTGCGGACCCGCCGCGACGCCAGAACGGCGGAGTTCCTGCGGGCCCGCGGCCGCCGCCGCACCCTCGAACGCCTGCGCGGCGAGGCCCGCGAGCGGCATCGCCGCGACGAAGATCGCCGCGAGCAGAAGGAGTTCGACGAACTCGCACACATGGCGTATGCCAGGAAAGGAGGGGTCCCGACGTGAGCAACAAGGTGCTGACGCTGATCATCCTTCTGGTGCTTGCGGCCGTGGCGTTTGCGATGTCGTTTACGGTCTCGCGATGGTTCGGCGGCGTGCCCGCGCCGGCCTCGGCGCAGGGGCCGCCGGCCGCGGCGGGCGCCGAGACGGCGGGCGGCAACGGCCCCATCGCCCTCGTGGCCGACACGCCGCGCGTCGAGGAACGGCACCTGTACGACCTCATCAAGGAAATCCGCCAGAAGACCCGCGAGTGCCAGAAACGCGAAGAGGGCCTGGCCGAACAGGAAAGACGCCTCCAGATGACCCGCCAACTCCTGGAAAAGGAGGCTCTGGACCTGGAGAACCTCCGGCTCCAGGCGGCCGGCGCGGTCGCTCGGCTCAAGGAGACGCAGGCCGACCTGGAGAAGACTCGCCTGGCCATCGAGCGCCAGGAACAGACGAACCTGAAGCGGACGGCGGCCGTTTACGACAAGATGGACCCCGCCGCCGCAGCCCAGATACTCCAGGGCCTCTGCGCCAACCAGCAGGAGGCCGACGCCGTCAAGATCCTCTATTACATGACCGAGCGCGCGGTGGCCAAGGTGCTGGCCGAACTGGCCGACAAGAACCTGGCCGCTCGCCTCTCCGACCAGATGAAACGAGTCCGGGAACAGGGGTAATGCCATGGACCTCGCAACCGTACTGGGCGTAACAGCCGGCTTCGGGCTGGTCACTTGGGCCATCCTGATGGGCGGCAGCGCGGCCGTGTTCTATGATTTCTCGTCGATCCTGATCACGGTCGGCGGCATGATCTCGGCCACGTTCATCCACTTCTCCATGAACCAGGTGCTGAAAATCTTCTCGGTGGTCAAGAAGACTCTCTTCTACCGCCTGCCGCAGGATCAGAACCTCGTCCAGCAGATGGTGAACCTGGCAGCCATCAACCGCCGCGACGGAGCACTGGCGATGGAGCAGCACGTGCACGGCCTGAAGGACACGTTCCTCCTGGCGGGCGTGCGGCTGCTGATCGACGGCCAGAAGGAAGAGGCCATCGAGAAGCACCTCGGACTGGAGATCCAGTACCTCCAGGAGCGCCACGCCGACGGCAAGAAGATCCTGGAGTTCATGGGCGCGGCCTCGCCGGCCTTCGGCATGATCGGCACGCTCATCGGCCTGGTGCAGATGCTGCGGACGCTGGACGACCCCTCGAAGATCGGCGCCGGCATGGCCACCGCGCTCATCACCACCTTCTACGGGGCGCTCCTGGCGAACCTGGTGTTCCTGCCGCTGGCAGGCAAACTGGGCATCCGCTCGAAGAAGGAAACGATCCTCCGCGAGATGACGCTGGAGGGCATCCTGGCGATAGCGCGCGGCGAAGGACCCACCGGCGTCCGCGAGAAGATGCAGACGTTCGTTTCATCCGCGCACCGCGAGGAACTCAAGCCCAAGGTCTGACATGGCAAGCCGCCAGCGACAGGAAGACGCAGGCCCCGGCGCCCCCCTGTGGATGGTGTCGTTCACCGACAGCATGACGAACCTATTGACATTCTTCATTCTTCTCCTGACGTTCTCGGCGTTCGGCGAACTGCGGGCCGGGACGGGCGGCGGCGTGGCCCCCAAGACGGGCGGGGCCACGGTGCACTCCGCCCGCGAGCAACTGGCCCAGGCGTCGCCCACGCTCGACTCGCCTGCCCCCCGCTCTCCCGCGGGCAGCGAAAAGCCCACGGCCGCCCCCTTCGAACCCACGCACCATCCCCGCCCGCCCATCGGCATCCTCGACGCCGAGGCCTACCGCGACCGCAAGGTCATCCGCATACCCGCCAGGCTGCTCTTCTACGGCTGGGGCAAGTTCATCACCGAGGCCGGCCGCACGCGCCTCGCGCAAGTCTCACCGTTCCTGGCCGCCACGCCCTGCCAGGTGGTCGTGGCCGAGTCGAGCGATGCACACCCGAACCACCCGCTGTTCGCGCGGGCCGGACTGGGGACCCAGCGCGCCTGGTCGGTCATCCAGTTCTTCACCGAACAGGAGGGGCTGCCGGCCCACCGCTTCGGCCTGGCGGCCGGCGCCAGCGCTGCCGCTTGCAGCCTCGACGAGCCCGTGGTCGAGATCACGCTCCTGGCCCGGAGGATATATCCATGAGCCGGCGAATCGCCGAAGACGCCGGGCCGGGCGTCCCCATCTGGGTCCTCTCGTTCGGCGACATGATTACCAACCTGCTGGCGTTCTTCATCCTGCTCCAGTCGTTCTCGCACGCGCAGCGGGCGGAACTGCTCCAGGTCGGCCACGAGACATCTTCCAGCGTTATGGCCTTCCTGGACGGCCTCCCGAAGTGGCTCGTGGGCAAGCGCCCCGAAGTCAAGTTCGGGTTCCGCCTGCGCAAGCACACGGTGGAATCCGACCCCCAGAACGCCGCGCCGGAGCGCATCATCGACGCCGAAGACGAACAACTGCGGAAACTCTTCGACGACCTCCGCCGCGCTCTTGGCCCCGAAACGTCGGACCTCAGGCGCGGCAAGGTGCGCATCGTGGCTGCGCCGCCCGTATTCGGCCCCGGCGCCGCAACGCTCGGGCCCGAGGGGCGCGACTTCCTTGCAACCCTGGCGTCCGACCTGCCGCAGGACCCGGCCGCGCCGCACCTGGACGTGTACGCCATCGGTCTGGCCGACGACGCGGCCGACCGGCCGCAGCAGTTCACCCTCTCCGCCATGCGCGCGCTGGCCGCCGCCGAGGCCCTCCAGGCATGCATGCCGGGCGAACTGCGCTCGGCGGGCACGCGCGTCTTCTCCTGGGGCATCGGGTCCGGCCGCGAAGGCCCTCGCGGCCTGTCCGGCCCAAGCGCAGCACAGGTGGTGATTGCCGTCGTGGAGTCCGAAGCCAAGGAGTAGCCGTCATGGCCGACGAAACTATAAACCGCCCCCCGCAAGCCCCCGACGCCACGGACGGACAAGCCGGCCGCGGCACTCGGGGCACGGACGCCGCGGCCGGGACGGCCGGCGCCGGCGCCGTACCGGCGACGGCTAAACAACGGCGCCGCACGCCGAAAAAACTGTTCATCGCGCTCTGCGCCGCCGTCGTCCTGGTGGCAGCCGGCGCCGGATACGCAGCGGCCCTGCTGATCCAGCGCACCGGGTTGGCGACCGAGGCGCCCGCGCGGTCCGAGCCGGGCGCGGAAGCAGGGGGCGACTCGGCCGCCGCGCCGCCCGTCGCCCCCGCCGACGCCGCCGCCGGCGCCCAGCCGCCCGCCAACGATTTCATCTACTACGATTTCGAGCCCATCGTCGTCAACCTCGACGAGCCGCGGCTGGCACGGTACATCCGCGTCACCATCACGCTGGCCATACGCAAGGAAAACGCCTCGGCCGTCGTGGCGCTGCTGGAGAAGCGCAAGCCGGAACTCAAGAACTGGCTGACCGTCTTCTTCGCCAGTTGCACGTTGGAGGAGGTCCGCGGCGCGCCCAACCTGAACCGCCTGCGGCGCGAAATCCTCGACAACTTCAGCCAGCAACTCTGGCCCGAACAGAAACCGCTCATCAACCACGTCCTGTTCAAGGAATTCGCCGTCCAATGAGCCAGGCGACGACCACCCTCGACACCCAGGCGCTGGAGCAGATGGTCGCGGCGGCTGGCGCGGCCACGGGCGCCCTCGCGCCGTCCGACGGCGCCGCCGAGTACCCCTGGCGGACGCCCTGCCGCTTCACGCGGCCGGAGCGGGAGCGGCTGGACGCCTTCGCCCGCGATGCCGCCGAGCGCATCTCGAAGGACCTCACGGCCCTGCTGCGGCGCCAGTGCGAGTTCCGCCCACAGCCGGTCGCCCAGCATTACGGCGAGGATCTCTGGCAGCCGAACGAGCGGCCGGTCTACGGCGTGCCCCTGGCCGACGCCGCAGGCCGGCCCGCCGGGTTCATCGGCCTGGAGCCGGCGGCGGCACTCGACTGGGTGGACCGCCTCCTGGGCGGGTCCCAGGCCGCGCCGACCGCAGCGCGGGAACTCTCGTCCCTGGAATCGGCCTTGCTGGTGGACATCGTGGCCGCGGCGGTCCAGGCGCTCTGTGGGGCCTGCCGGGAGGCAGGCGTCCCGGCCCTGCGGCACGTCGAGAAGGTGACTACCGCAACGCCCCCCCCCGGCCTGGCGGGCCAGGAGTTCTGCGCGCTGGCGCTCATGGGCGGCGATTGCGGCCTGCCTGCCGGCAGGCAGACCGCACGCCCGACCGCGGTCATCGCCCTGCCGAGCGACCTCCTCGTGCCCGTGGCGGACCCTGAGAGCCGCAAGGCCGCGCCGCCCGCGCCCCAGGAAATCCGCCGCCGACTCCTCGCCCACCTCGAAGGAGTGTCCGTAACCGCCACCGTGCGGCTGGGCACTGTCGGCGTGGCCATGCGCGATGCGATGGCCCTGGAGCCGGGCGACGTGCTCCTCCTGGGCCGCGCCGCGGGTGAGCCGGTGGAACTTCTCATCATGGGCAACGTCATCCGCGTGGGCCTGCCCGTGGCCTGCCAGGGCAACTACGCCTTCCAGGTTCGGGAGGCACGCCAGTGGCCCCGGATCTGCACTTACTAGAGGAGCCCGAAACATGACCCAGGCACCCTCCGCCAACGTGAACGACCCCGCCGGGGCCGCCGCCGCCCTCGTACAGGACGTCCAACTGCCCGAGGCCGCCGACACCGGCGCCAAGGTCCCCGGAGACAAGATGGACATCCTCCTGGACACCACTATCGAGATCACCGCCTACCTGGGCCAGGCCCAGATGCCCGCGCGGGACCTGCTGCAACTCGGACCGGGCGCCGTGGTCCGCCTGGAGCGGCAACTGGGCGAGCCCGTGGACCTCATCCTGAACGGCATCCGGTTTGCCACGGGGCACATGGTGGTCGTCGGCGAGCAGTTGGGCATCCGCATCAAGGAAGTGCTGACCGGCCCGACCGGCGAGGCGCCGCCGGCGCAGGCCCCTCCCGCGCCGCAGGCGTAGTTCCAACGACTGCCACTTGCCACTGGCCACTCGCCACTGGCCGC
>VGYT01000234.1 GCA_016872895.1 Planctomycetota bacterium | reverse complement strand
CAGGGCCTCCGCCTCGATGCCCAGGCGCGCGAGGGCATCCCGGTGCTCCGCCAGCGCCGCCATCTCGCGGTCCGTCAGGTCGAGCGTCACGGGCAGCAGCAGCCGCTGGCCCTCCAGCGGCCCGGCTGCCAGGCGCGACATGATCTCCTCGAACAGGATGCGCTCGTGCAGCGCGTGCTGGTCCACGATGAGGATGCCGTCGGCCGTCTCGGCCACCAGGTACGTGTTGTGAAGTTGAACGACCCGCGAGGGCGCAGGCGTATCATCATGTTCAGCCCCCGCCGGCCGGCCGTCGGCCCCCGGAGCGCCGTATTCAGCCCCCGGCGACCCCGCCGGGGGCCGCCCGGCCGCAGGCTCGCCCCCCGCGAGCGCCCGGCCGTCCCGCGCCCCCGGCGCGCCATATTCAGCCCCCGGCGAACGCGCCGGGGGCGGATGTCCCGCATGCCCGCCCTGCCCGGCCGCGCTGCTGCGCGCCGCCGGCGCTCCCGCCCGGCCCGCCAGGGGCAGCCGGCCCTGTGCGCCGGCCGGCGGACTGCGGAGGAAATCCGCGACTGCCCCGCGAACGCGGGCCTCTCGCGCGGCAGCGATTGCATCGGCCGCGGGCCCCGGCGGCGTGCCGCCCACGGCGTATTCACCGGGGGCTGCCTGCCGGCCGGGGGCCGACGACGGCGGGGCGACATGCGGCGTGATGCCCGGCCCCAGGAGCCTCTCGCGCACCGCCGCAAGAACCTGCCCGTACAGAAGGTGCGCATCGCGCAGCCGCACCTCGATCTTCGTCGGATGCACGTTCACGTCCACGCGGTCCGCCGGCACGGTGAGAAACAGAAACGCCACCGGCTGCCGCCCGCCCTCAAGCAGGCCCCGGTACGCCTCGCGCAGGGCGTGCCCCAGGCCGCGGTCGCGGACGTAGCGGCCGTTGATGAACAGGTACTGCGCAGCGGCGGTCGCGCGGGCCAGGTGCGGCGGACCGACGAGGCCCCACAGGCGCCCCCCCGGCTCCTCCGAGGCCGCCTCCAGCAGGCTCGCCGCCGCCTCTTCGCCGAAGAACACGGCGATGCGGCTGCGGACCGCATCCGTCGGCGGCAACTCGTACACGTTCCGCCCGTTGTGCGTCACCACCAGGTGCACCGCGGGGTACGCAAGCGCAATCCGCGCCACCTGCTCGGTGATGTGCCCCATTTCGGTGGCGTCGGTCTTGAGGAACTTGCGGCGGGCAGGCACGTAGCGGAAGAGGTTGCGAACCTCGACCGCCGTGCCGACCGGGCCGCTCGCGGGTCGCGGCGGCTCGGCCTTGCCGCCGGAGACGCAGACCTCGACGGCCTCCATCGCATCGGCCGTGCGGCTCACCAGGCGCACGTCGGCCACGGAGGCGATGGACGCCAGGGCCTCGCCGCGGAACCCCAGCGACGTGATGCCCTCCAGGTCCTCGGCCGCGGCGATCTTGCTCGTGGCGTGGCTGGCCAGGGCGAGCGGCGCGTCGGCCGCAGGGATGCCCAGCCCGTCGTCGCTTACGCGGATGAGTTTCTTGCCGGCGTCCTGGAGTTCCACGGCAATGCGCGCGGCCTGGGCGTCGATGGCGTTCTCCAGGAGTTCCTTGACGACGCTGGCCGGCCGCTCGACGACCTCTCCTGCGGCAATCTGGTTGACGAGCGGCTCGGGAAGAATGCGAATCGGCGGCATGCGCGAACCGTCCTCAGCAGCCATCGCGCGGCATTATAGAGGCCCCCGGCCGTCGGCCGCAAGCGCACAGGAGGGGCATGTTATCGCTTGCCTCTTGTGAAGTTTCTTGACAGCCCCGCGCGCACTCGGTCTATTGTCAAGTCAGAAGGACGCACTTGGCAGCCCGGAGGGGTGACAGCCGCCCAAATCATCGGGCGCCTTCAACAAGGAGACCACCGATGTCGCAGCAACCACAGCCGAGCAGTACCTCCGCGCTGCCGCCGGAACTTCAGGCGGCCAACGCTTCCAAGGACGACCGCACCATGGCCATGATCGGCCACCTGCTGGGCCTAGTCGGGTTCCTGGGACCGCTCATCCTTTTCCTCGTCAAGAAGGACTCGGCCAGCAAGTTCGTCATATATCACGTCAAGCAATCGCTGTTCTTCCAGGTCGCCCTGATCGTGGTGATGCTCGGCCTGGGCATCCTCGCGGGCGTCGGCGGCGTCGCCACCGCGGGCGTCCTCAGTTGCGTGTGCGTTCCCGTGATCATTCTGGTTCCACTGGCAGCGATCGTGTACCTGATCATCGGCGCCGTCCAGGTCAACGGCGGAAAAGACTTCGAGTACTGGCTCGTCGGCCCGTGGGTGCGCAAGTCGCTGTAACCGCCGGGCAGGTGCGCACGGCGAGTGCTGAGGGCGGTAACGTGCAAGCGGAGCCGGGCACGCGGGCGCCCGGCTCCGCCTCTTCAACGGGCCTCCCGTTGAAGAAGCCCACGTGGCACGGCCGGCTTGCCCGGCCCCGCCTGCCGGCGGGCAGGCCGTGGCGGAGCGCCGCCGAGGTTTCCCACGGCCGGGCAAGCCGGCCGTGCCATACCGGCTCCAGCAAGCGAGTTCATCCGTGAACGTCCTGGTCGTAAACTGCGGGTCGTCGAGCGTCAAGTACTCGCTTTTCCGGATGCCCGCCGGCGAGGGCGGCGCGGCCGAGGTCAGGGCATCCGGCATAGTCGAGCGCATCGGCCTGGAACCCGGCCGCATCCGCCACCGCGCCGTCTGCGCGGCCGGCGACAGCGGCCCGGCCGAGGCGGGCGGCCGCACCGACGAGCGCGACGTGGCCGCCCCGGACCACGAGGCGGCGCTGGCGCTGATGATCAACGCCCTCTCCCGCGGCCGACTCGCGGTCATCGCCGGCCCGGCCGACATCCAGGCCGTCGGCCACCGCGTCGTCCACGGGGCGGAGCAGTTCACGGGCAGCGTCCGCGTCACCGGCGAGGTCATCCGGGCGCTGAAAGAGTTTTCAGCCCTCGCCCCGCTCCATAACCCGCCGAACCTGGTGGGCATCCGGGCCGCCCAGCGACTCATGCCCGCCGCCGCGCACGTGGCCGTCTTCGACACGGCGTTCCACCAGACGCTGCCCCCCCGCGCGTTCCTGTACGCCCTGCCCTACGACCTTTACGCGGAGCACCGCATCCGCCGCTACGGGTTCCACGGCACGAGCCACCGCTACGTGACGGAGGCGGCGGCCGGGGTCCTCGGCCTCCCGCTCGGCCGGACGAACCTCATCACCTGCCACCTGGGCAACGGGTGCAGCGCGGCGGCCGTCGAGGGCGGAAAAAGCGTAGATACGTCGATGGGCCTGACGCCCCTTGAGGGCCTCGTCATGGGCACCCGCTCCGGCGACCTCGACCCCGCCGTCGTCTTTCACCTCGTGCGCGCACAGGGCATGACGCCCGATGAAGTTGACGACCTGCTGAACCGCCGCAGCGGCCTCCTGGGCGTCTCCGGCGTGGCCAGCGACATGCGCGACGTGATGGCGGCCGCGGCTGCGGGCGACAGGCGCGCGGGCCTCGCCCTCGACATCTTCTGCTACCGCCTGCGCAAATACATCGGCGCCTACACGGCAGTCCTCGGCCGCGTGGACGGCCTGGTCTTTACGGGCGGCATCGGCGAGAACTCGGCCGAAATCCGCGAACGCACCTGCTGCGGACTTCAGCCCCTCGGCTACGTCCTGGACGCCGCGCTCAACGCCGCGCCCTCGCGGGCCCCGCGCGACGTAGCCGCGCCGGGTTCGCGCAGCCGCATACTCGTGATTCCCACCGACGAGGAACTCCTTATCGCCCGCGACACCGCCCGCCTGGCCGCAGCCGCCGGGGCCTAGGCGGCAACGCGACGCCGCAGCGACGCCTCGCTCGCCCGCACCTGTCACGGAACGGCCCCCGAAACTGGGGCCGTGCGGCCGGCGAAAAGTTTCTGTGGCATCCCCGCCCCGCGGGCTGTATGAATGGGCGGAACCGATCCGGCGCGGCCGCGTTCAACTACTCCGGTCTGCGCGGCGGGCCGGCAGGCTTGCCGCGCGAGACGCGGCGGGCATGCCCGCGGAACGGATGCCGGGGGCCTGCCGGAGCCGGCGGCGTGCCGCCCCACCTTGAGCGGCAACGGTCCCGCGGGGCACACACGGAGAACGGCTTATGCGAAAGAGCGTGCACGTGACGCGGCGGGCGTTCCTCCGCGGCGCTGCGGCGGCCCTGGCCGCGCCGTACGTCATCACCTCCACCGCCCTGGGCGCGGCCGACCGCCCTGCCGCCAGCGAGCGCCTGACGCTCGGCCACATCGGCATCGGCAACCAGGGCCGCGGACACTTCGGCGCCATGCTCGGCAACGGCGCGGTCCAGATCCTGGCGGTCTCCGACGTGAAGCAGGAGGTCCGCCAGACCTGCCAGAAGGCCGTCGATGACCGCTACGCACAGGAGCGCGAGAGCGGCCGCTACCAGGGCTGCGCCGCCTACAACGATTTCCGCGAACTCATGGCCCGGCCCGACATCGACGCCGTCATCATCGCCGTGCCGGACCACTGGCACGCCCTGGTTGCCGTCGCCGCCGCCAAGGCCGGCAAGGACATCTACTGCGAGAAGCCCCTGTCGCTGACCGTCCGACAGGCCCGCGCCATGGTCACGGCCGCCAGGCGCTTCGGCGTGGTGTTCCAGACGGGAAGCCAGCAGCGGTCCAGCCAAGAGTTCCGCTTCGCCTGCGAGATGGTCCGCAGCGGCCGCATCGGCGACCTCAAGACCGTCAACGTGGGCATCGGCGGCCCGTCGTCCGAGAAGCAGTTCCCGGAGGAGCCCGTGCCCCCCGGCCTGGACTGGGACATGTGGCTCGGCCCCGCCCCCTGGGCGCCGTACAACAGCGAGCGGTGCAGCGGCGACTACGGCGGCGGGTGGCGCCACGTCCGCGACTACTCCGGCGGCCCCATGACCGACTGGGGCGCGCACCACTTCGACATCGCCCAGTGGGCGCTCGGCATGGACGCCTCCGGCCCCGTCGAAATCGCCCCGCCCGACGGCCGCGACGTCAAGACCCTCACGTATAAATATGCCAACGGCATCGTCATGTACCACGGCGGCGCGAACGGCGTCCTCTTCACCGGCACCAAGGGCAGGGTCGAGGTCAACCGCGGATACCTCAAGACCTGGCCCGACGAACTCATGCAGACGCCCACCCGCCCCGACGAGGTGAACCTCTACAAGAGCCCCGGCCATCACCAGGACTGGCTGGCCTGCATCAAGACCCGCCGCCGCCCCATCTGCGACGTCGAAATCGGCTGCCGCTCCGTTACCGTCTGCCACCTCGGCAACATCGCCTCCTGGCTCGGGCGGCCGCTGAAGTGGGACCCCGCCAGGGAAGAAATCGTCGGCGACCCGGAGGCCGCCCGCTGGCTCGACCGGCCGATGCGCGCCCCCTGGACGCTGACGTAGCCGCATGCGCCGCACCCGGCGCCCCGGCCGGCCCGGCGCTGCGCGGCGCCTTGCACGGCGGGCGCGGATGACCGCCGCTCATGGCCGCGCGCACGTAATAAAGGAATACGCACATGACATCCCTTCGGACCGCCGTCCTGTCGCTCGCCCTCGCCCTCGCTGCGGCCGCGTGCGCCGCGGCCGCCGGCATCGGCGCCGTGCCCCAGGCGCCCGCCGCCGCGCCGCAACTGAAGGACCTCGACACGTTCCTTCCGGACGTGGCAAGCGACGACATCCAGCGGCGCGCAAACGCCCTCAAGGCCGTCGAGATGCTGGCCATGAACGCTGCGCGCCCCGGCGCCGAGGCCGAACGCGCCGCCGCCGCCAGGGCCTTCGCCGCCAGGTTGGGCGCAGCCACGCCCCAGGCGGCCCGCGTCTGGCTGCTCCGCCAACTCCAGTTGATGGGCCGCGCCGAGGTCATCCCGGCGCTTGTGCCCCTCCTGGACGACAAGGACGCCCTCGTCCGCGAGTCCGCCCGCCGCGCGCTTCAGTGGAACCCCGCCCCCGAGGCCGCCGACGCGCTGCGGGCAGCCCTCGCGAAGGCCGCCGACCCCGCCTGGCGCGTGGCCCTCGTGGGCGCCCTCGGCAGCCGCAAGGACGCCGCCGCCGCCCCCGCCGTCGCCAGGCTCCTGGCCGACAAGGACGAGTCGGTCGTCGCCGCCGCCCTTGCCGCGCTCGGCAACATCGGCGGCCCCGAGGCCGCCAGGTCCCTCTCCGCCGCGCGAGCCGCCGTGCCGCCCGCGCTCAAGGCCGCCGCCGCCGACGCCTGCCTCAAGTGCGCCGACCTCCTCCTCAAGGAAGGCAAGAAGGATGAAGCCGCCGCCATCTACCAGCAGATGTACGCGCCCGCCGAGCCGGCAACCACCCGCCTGGCGGCGCTTCGCGGCCTTGTCATGGCACGCGGCGAGAAGGCCATCCCGCTCATCGCCGAGGTCCTCGCCGGCAAGGACGCCGCCATGAAGACCATCGCCCTCTCGTTCGTCCAGGAAATCCCCGGACCGGACGCCACCGCCGCCATGACGGCCCTCCTCCCGAAACTCGGCCCCGCCGACCAGGCCGCCATCATCACGCAACTGGGTTCCCGCGGCGACGCCGCGGCCAGGGCCGCCGTCCTGGCGGCCGCCAGGAACCCCGACGCCGCCGTCCGCGCCGCCGCATTCGGCGCACTGGCAACCCTCGGCGGCCCGGCCGACGTGCCCATGCTTGCCCAGGCGGCCGCCGGCGCCGGCCCCGAGGCCGACGCCGCACGCGCCGCACTCACGCAGATGCGCGGCCAGGAGGCCACCCAGGCGATGGCGGCCGCCGCAGCCAGGGGCGACCCGAAGCAGCGCGCCGAACTCATCAAGGCCCTCGCCGGACGCCGCGCCGCCGAGGCCGCCCCCGCCGTCACCGCCGCCGTCTCCGACGCCGACCCCGCCGTCCGCCTGGAGGCCGTCAAGGCACTGGAGACCATCGGCGACGAAAAATCGCTCCCCGCCCTCGTCGCGGCGCTCGCCAAGGCCGCCGGCCCGGAAGAGCCCCAGGCCCTCGAAAAGACCATCCTGGCGGTCTGCGGGCGTGCAGCCAACAAGGCGGCGTGCCTTCAGCCCGTCCTGGCCGCCCTCGCCCCGGCGCAGATGCCCGCAAAGGGCACGCTCATCAAGGCCCTCGGACGCATCGGCGGCACGCAGGCACTCGGCCCCGTGCGGGCGGCCGTCGGCGACGCCGACCCCGCCGTCAGGGAATCCGCCGTCCGCGCACTGGCCGACTGGCCCGACGCCACCGTCGCGCCCGACCTCCTGGCCATCGCCAGGACCGACGCCAAGCAGACCAACCAGGTGCTGGCCATCCGCGGATACCTGCGACTGGCCGGCCTCCCCGACCGTCCGGCGCCCGAAAAAATCAAGATGTGTCAGGAAGCGCTCGCCGTCGTCAAGCGCGCGGACGAAAAGAAACTCGTCCTGGGCGTCCTGGGCGACGCCGCCACCCCCGAGGCCTTCAACATGGTCGCGGCCATGCTCGACGAAAAGCCCGTCCAGGAGGAAGCCGCCCTGGCCGCCACCAAGATCGGCAAGGCCCTCGGCCGCCCGCCCGCCGGGGCCGCCGAGGCCATGGAAAAAATCCTCGCGTTCACCAAAAACAAGAACGCCCGCAAGGACGCCGAGGACATCCTGAAGAGGGCCAAGAGGTAATTCCGCTCGCGCGGCTCGGAACTTGTTTAGCCGCGGCCCGCGTTTACCCGCGGCCGGTACGGCCGCGGCCCGCGTTTAGAAGCTGTTTCACAACCCCGGAGATTGCCGATGAAGGTAACAGTTCAACCTGGCATACGGGAGCCAAGCCATGGCCAAGGAACTGTTACCCGATGACCTCTGGGCCGAAATCGAGCCCTTGTTGCC
>VGYT01000233.1 GCA_016872895.1 Planctomycetota bacterium | reverse complement strand
CTTTCAAAGGCCGCGCCGCGCGTCCACGGCGGCGCCCTCTTTGTGGCCATCGCCACATTCGTCACCATCAACCTCTACAACCTGGCGGCCAAGGAAGGCCCCTCGTACGTCGCCATGAGCGTGATGGGCCTGTGCCGCATGCTGAACTTCGGCATCGGCGTGCTGGCGGCCATCGGCGTACCGCGAGAGGTCCACGCCGGGCTGCTCCTGCCGTCCGGGCCGCTGTGGGTGCGGCAGGCCTTCGCCATTTTCTTCACCACATGCATTGCGACCGGTTACAGCATTGCCGCCCGGCGGGGATACACAATGACAAGCCGTGTGTGGCAAGGCGCCTTCATGGCGGCGGCGCTGGCGGGGTTCGGCCTGATCGCCCTGGCCTCGCTTCAGCCGCACGCGCCCGAGGGGCAGCCGCGCTTCGTCGCCCCTGTGGCGCGCGTGCTGGCGGCGATGCTGCTGCCAGCCTTGTGGCCCGGGGGCCTCTGGTCCGCCGCCGGACACGAGCGCAAACCCGACGAGTACAAGCCCTTCACCCAGCGTGCGCTTTACTGGCTCATCGTGATGGACGTGGCATTCATCCTGGACGGCACGCTGGTCCGCTGAGATACCCTACGGCTCTCGCGGGCGCGAGAACTCCCACAACCGCATCAGCGGCAGGCGCAGCACGGCCTCCCACTGCTTGCCGTCGGCGAGGGGCTGGTGGCGGACGACCCTGGCGCCGGCCAGCAGGGTGCGGATGTCGCGGCGGAAGACCTCGTCCTTGGCGGCCCGCTGGCGTACGGTGGTCCGAGAGTCGAGGACGACGGCGTCGAGTTGTCGTTCCAAGTCGGCGGCAGCCCGCGCCTTTGCCGCCCGCGCCGCCAGGAGCCGCGCTTCGGCCTCGTCCTGGACGTCCTCCGGCAGCCGCGCGGCGCCGTGGGCGTCGAGGGCTGCGGCCGCCCAGTCTGGCAGCGGCGCGGCCGGAACCTCCGGCAGCGATTCCTCGGGTGGACAAGAGTCGGGCGGGGGCAGGCCGCGGCCGGTCGCCAGCAGGCGCTCGGCCTTCAGGTTCATGGAGAGTTGGTCCGCTTCGTCCTCGGTCACACCGCCCCCGGCGGGGGCGACGGCCCGCACGTTCTTCAGGACGCGGATGAGGTCGCGGACGGCGGCGGCCACGTCGACCTCGGCAATGCGGTCAGGCATCAGCCGGGGCGGACCCGCAACCGGAAGGCCGCGTATGTACACATCCAGGAGCGACTCCGCCGCGGGGGACCCGGCCACGAGGTCGCCCACGGTGCGCGACGGGCTCACTCGCAGGCCGCGCACCTCGGCCGTCAGGGCCGCGTAGGCCCGGGCGCGCGCCCGGGAGACGGCCTCGACCCGCCCCAGGGCGGTCACGCGCTCCCAGCCCACCGGGAACATCGCGGGCAGTTCGTCGGGCCGGGCGGCCTCGACGCAACGGATGGTCTCCGCGGCGACGTCTCGCGGCGGCGCGGCCCGGCCCTCCGCCCGCAGGCAGCCGTCCACCGCCTGGGTCTGCAACTCGGCCAGGTCCTTCCCGGTGTCCAGCGGCAGGCCGAGCAGCCCGGCGACCTTCCGGACGACCGCCTCCAGTGCCACTTCGACGTCGACCTCGGCCACGTCGTCGGAGTACACGCGCGGGTCGCCGATGACGCGGGCGGTCCGCAGCAGCAGGCGCAGCGCAGCCTCGCCGTCGCCGGACGGGCCGAGCGCGGCCCCGACGGAGCGTCCGTCGGGCAGGCGCGCCGCCAATATGAGGTCCGCCAGATGCCCGTACGCATCAACCTGGGCCGCGCGCACGGCCAGCATCCGCGACTGCTCCGGCGTGTACGCGGGCGCGGGCTCGGCCGCGAGCACCTGCGAAGCCGCAACCAGGGCGAGCATTAACCATACATATGCGAATAGTTTCATGCTGTCATGCGTCATCGCGGGTCACCGGCGAGCGGCGCCAACCGCTTTTTCAAGCGCGCGAAGTTCGGCCCGGCCGCAGTGCACGCGCAGCACCAGGCTGACGCGGATGGCTTCGCCCGGCGCAAGAGAAGGCATCTTGCCGCTCTTTCGCAGTTCGGCGCGCGGCGGAAAGGGGCAGTTCGCCGGCTCGACGCCGAGCACGTAGGTCCCCTGCCCCATCATTTTCCACTGCATGAGGTACGGCAGGGCCGCCTTCGGCCACTCGACGGACAGGGCCGTGCCGCCGTCGAGGCCGGGGTTCACGAGGGCCGCGCGGCAGAGACCGCGGCGGTCGGCCCGCGGCTCCATCGTGTAAACCATCTCGCCGTAGCCTCGCGTGGGCTGCTGCATCCGGCAGTGCTGCCGCAGGCCGGTCGCGGCGTGGTCGGTCACGGGCTTGATGGCCGAGTACGCCACGAGCAGGCGGCTCTCCGGCGAAAGGAGCGGCCAGCCGAGGTTGATGTGATACAGCAGCATCGCCGTGCTGGTCGCGTGGCCGGCGTTGGTAACCCGGTCCACGATGCGAATTTCGCGCGACCCCAGTTCGGTCGAGATGGTGCGTTCCAGGACGACGGTGGACTTGAAGACCTCGGCCTCGCGCACGCGACCGCGAATGCTGAGCAGATAGCGGCCGCCCTGCCAGGCGCGATGGACGGCCACGTCCTCGGCCGCCAGGCTGGAGGCGCGGCCGTGCAGGCCCCACGATTCGCCGCCGTCAGAGTCGGGCGCGCCGAAGTGCCGCAGGCCGCACGTGGTCACCAGTCCGCCGTGGAACATCCGCAGCCAGCCGAAGCCGTGCGGGTCGTAGCGCTCCGGGCGCACATCGCCCGTGCTCGACTGCCACGCCAGCGCCCTGCCTGCGAAGCGGCACGCGCCGATGTCGAGGCAGCGGTCGGGCAGCACGGTGAACTCCAGGCCCGACCCGGTCCACACGTCGATGCCGCGCATGCCGCGCGCGGGGCCGTCGTCGAAGACGAACGGTCGTGCGCCCGCCACCTGGTCCATGCGGCCGACGCGGGCCTGGAGGTCGGCGGGCTTCAGGTTGAGGCCGAAGATTTCGGGCATGCGTCACCTTCCCTTCCGGGGAAAATGCCCGCCCCTTTACAGCGGCGGCCCGACCGCCGCGCAAATCGGCAAGGGGCATCGTAGCGCAAATATCATTTCGGCAGGTCCATCGCTCCCACCATGTCGCGCGGGCTGCCGCAGCCCAGGCGGCCCAGGGCCTCGCGGAGGCCCTCGACCAGTTTCGGCGCGGTCTCCGGGTCCACGAAATTGGCCGTGCCGACGGCGACGGCCGTGGCGCCCGCGCGAAGGAACTCCAGCACGTCCTCGACGAACTGCACGCCTCCCAGCCCCAGGATGGGCACGCCGCGCGGGCCCGCCACCTCCTGCCACACGCGGCGGACCATGTAGAGCGCGACGGGCTTGATGGCGGGGCCGGAGAGGCCCCCGGTAACGTTTGTCAGCGCGGGCCGGCCGGTCCAGCCGTCCACCGCCATGCCGCGCAGGGTGTTTATAAGGCTGAGGGCATCGGCACCCGCCTCGGCGGCGGCGCGGGCGGTGGCGGCGATGTCGGTCACGTTCGGGCTGAGTTTGACGATAAGCGTGGCGCGCGAGACTTTCTGCCGCACGGCCTCCACCAGGCCCGCGAGCGTCCGCGCCTCAACGCCGAACTCCATGCCGCCTTCCTTGACGTTCGGGCACGAGACGTTCAGTTCGATGCCGGCGACAGCGGGGGCGGCGTCCAGCGCGGCAGCAACCTCCACGTACTCCTCCCGCGTCGAGCCAGCCACGTTCACGATGACCGGCACGCGGAAGGCTTCCAGCGCGGGCAGTTTCTCGGCCAGGAACGTCTCCACGCCCACGTTCGCCAGCCCGATGGCGTTGAGCATGCCGGCGCGCGTCTCGGTGAGACGCGGCGGCGGGTGGCCCTCGCGCGGCTTGAGCGTAATAGACTTGGTGACAAACGCCCCCAGGAGCGACAGGTCGAAGAACCGGGCCAGTTCCTCGCCGTAGCCCGAGCACCCCGAGGCAGTGGCGATGGGGTTCTTCATGGCGATGCGGCCGAGGGTGACGCTGAGGTCAACTTCCGGGCGAATCATAATCGCCTCGCAGCAAAAGCGCCCCGCTGGCGGGGCGGCTAACCAAACGTATGTCAATCCCAAATCATGTCGGCGGCGTCAACGACCGGCCCATCGCGGCAAGTGAGGCGGTACGTCCAGCCTTTCTCCGACGACGGGTCGCGCCTCTTGGCGGCGCAAGACAGGCACACGCCTATGCCGCAGCCCATGAACCGCTCCAGCGACATCTGGCACGGCAGGCCGTGGCGGGCCGCCACGGCGCCCAGGGCCTTGAGCATGGCCGTCGGCCCGCACCCGAAGAGGGCCAGCGGCTCGCCCTTCCACGCGTCTCGCAGGTACGCCTCCAGCGCGTCGGTGACCATGCCGCGAAAGCCCGCGCTGCCGTCCTCGGTGGCAAGGACGGCGGGGATGTCGTCCTCGGCGAACTCCTCGACCACCTCGGTGGGAGCGATGCGGCTGCCCGTCGGCTCGGGCGTGCGCCGGTACGTCACCGGCATGTCGCCGGCATCCTTGGCGCCGAAGAAGCAGAGGCAGGGCTTGCCCAGGTCGGCCAGGTGGTCGGCCAGACCGAAGATGGGGGCCACGCCGCAGCCCCCGCCCACCAGGATGCACAGCCGGTCGTCCTGCGGCGGGGCGAAGTGGTTGCCGAGCGGCCCGACGGCGTTCAGAAGGCTCCCCACCGGCCGCGAGTGGAGGAACCGCGACCCCGTGCCCACGGCGCGGACGAGGATTTCCAGCCGCATGCGGCCGACTTCGTGCGCCACGCGGCCAGGCGAGGCCACGTCGGCCATCGTCCCCACGCGCGAGACGCTGAACGGCCTGCGCACCACCGGCCATCGGCGGATGAGTTCAATGCCGGTGGCTCGCGGCCAGTCGGCCTCGACCTCCGCGTCGCGGCCCTCGGACGCCGCCAGGGCCGCCATGTCGGACTCGCACAGGACGTTGATGAACTGCCCCGGCAGGCTCAGCCAGTCGGGCGGCGCATCGAGCGACAGGCGCAGGAACCCGTGCCCCAGGGGGTGGCGGGCGACGACCGGCAGGTCCAGGCGCCGCGGCCGGACGGCATCGACGGACCGCGTTGTTTCCTCGTTCGCCATGCCTCTTGGCCGCCTCGCCCGCTGACAGGACCAGCGATTATCGCCCGCGCGGCCACCTGTTCAATCTTTTTCCAAAGACCGCCGCGGGAAAGGGACGAAAAGAGGACGGCCGCAGCAACGATCCGACTTTGGCCCGCCTGTCGCCTGTCGCGGCGGTTCCTGATGGCCGCGGAATGTACGACACTGCGCCCTCGTTACGGGTATTGTAAATGGTAGAGGGAAACGAGCGGCCACGCAAAGGCCGCCAAGGAGGAATTGCCATGAGAACGCTTCTTCTCACCATCGGTGCAGTTGGGGTAATGTGGGTCGCGTCGGCCCCGGTTCCGGTTCGGAGCGACACGGTCGCCACCACCTCGGGCCAGACCTTCCTCGGCCAAGTCGCCGAGGAGACCCCGGAGCGCGTCGTCATCAAGACCGAGAGCGGGACGGTAACGATCCCCCGTGCGGCGATTACCACGGTTGATCGGGGCGCCATCTCGCAGCCGAGCGCCATCGCGGCCGAGAAGATCAAGCCCGAAGACGCCCCGAAGGCGTTCGAGGCGGCCAAGGCCGCGCTCGCCGGGGGCGACTGGGTCAAGGCGGGCAGCCTGCTTGAAGGGCTGCTCGCGCTTGACGCAAGGGCGTTTCCGCCAGCCAACCGCGGCCCTGCGGCCTCGGCCCTGGCGACGTGCTACCTGGCACTTAAGGACGCCCGCGGGGCCGCCCGCACGTTCGCCCGCCGGGCGGAACTCGCCTCGGCCCCGAGCGACCGCCAGCGGCTGCTCGCGACCGCCGAGGCCCTGGAAACCGTCGGCAGCGTCGCCATCGGCCCCAAGGGCGCCGCCACCTACGAGGATGCCATCGCGGGCGCCATGGAGTGGAAGGCACGCCAACTCCTCGGCCAGGCGAAGGACCTCGCCGCCATGGCCACCGACCTCAATGAGATGGTCAAATTCGAGGCCGCCGCCAAGCAGTGCCTCGACAAACTCGCCGAGGCAGACCTGTACGTCCCCGGTTTCAGCCTGGCCCACCGCAAGGAGGTTCTCACCGCGCTTGCCGACAACATCCTGAAGGCCGCAAGAGCCACCACCACCCACTGCGCCGCCGAGCGCAAGACCATCAGCCGCTACTGGAAGGCCGCCCTCGGAGACGCCCGCTACGGCGCCATCTGGAACCGCCAGGTTGCAGGGTACCTGAACCTCCGCCAGGCGGCTGAGGATGGAATCAAGAACCTCAAGGCCTTCGCGGCTCGCGCGGCCGCCCCGGAACTCCTCACCGACCGCACCGCGGAATGCACGGAACTCCTGGCACAACTCGACACTCTACAGTATCATGAGGTGCTGCCGGGCAAAGGCGGAATCCCGGCCAACGTGCGGATCGTCCCGCGCAAGATCGGGTCCCCCTTCCCGACCGCGCGGACCGCAAGTTGCCAGTGAAGACCGTGCATCGCGGGTCGGAAGGAGAAGACGGCATGACGGGTGCGACCCCCAGGGCCGCCGGCTGGCGTGTATGCGCGGGGCGATTTTGCGCGCTTTGCCTGGCCGCCGCGATGGCCGCGCCCGCCCTGGCCGACCGCATCATCACCAAGTCGGGCGAGACGTTCACGGGCACAATCGTCGAGCAGACGGCCGAGAAGGTCGTGCTGAGGACCTTGAGCGGCACGATGACGATCCCGCGCGACGCCCTGAAGTCGATCGAGAAGGCGGGCGAGGAGACGCCCGGCCCCGCCGCGCCGCAGCAGGTCGTCCCGGCGGCGGTGGACGCGGCGGGCGCGGCCAAGGCGCTCCGGGACGCCAGGTCGGCCGTCGTGGCGGGCGAGTGGGTCAAGGCCGCCGGCCTCCTCGAAGGCCTCATGCTTCTAGATGAGAAATCACTTTCGCCTGACGATCGCCTGGGCGCAACCGGCGCGCTCGTCACGTGCTACCTTCAGATTAAAGACGCCCAGGGCGCCGCCAGGAGCCTGTCGCGCCGGGCGCTCCTGGCGCCGGACGCCGGCGACAAGCGCCGCCTGCTGGCCGCCGCCGAGGTGCTCAAGGCGGTCGGCAGCACCGACATCGGCGGCAAAACGCTCACACGCTTCGACGAAGTCGTCGAGGCCGCCATGAACTGGAAGGCCCAGGCGCTTCTGAAGGAAGCCGTCGATTCCGGGACCAAGGCGAAGGGCATCAACGACCCGTCTCAACTGGACCGCGCTGCCAACGCGGCCCTGAAAAAACTTGCGGAGGCCGACGTGTTCGTGCCGGGCTTCAGCGCGGCCCATCGCAGGGATCCGCTGGCGGCCCTCGTCGGCAACATCATGGATGCCGCCACGCAAACCGTGGAGTACTGCGAGAAGGAGCGGCCGGAACTTACGCGCACGGCGGCCGCCAGCGTCAGGAGCATCGCCGCCGCAAAGGCCTGGAACGACCGCGCCGCGCCGTACTTCGCCCGCCGCCAGGCCGCCGAAGACGCCCTGAAGAACCTCGATCCGTTCGCCAAGAAGTTCGACGTGCCGGACCTATGCAAGACCAACGAGGCGACCGCAAAAAGCCTGCTCGCCAAACTGGACGACTTGCAGTACTACCCGGAGGGCACGGTCTTCCCATACGGCTGGTACGGCCACACGTACACGCCCGGGCACCGCATCAAGATGCAGTTGCGGCGGTTCTAGCACGGCACCGGCGGGACCTTCACTCCTGACAGTCTGCACGGCGGGTCGGGAGACCCGCCGCGCAGAGCCGCGTTATGGC
>VGYT01000232.1 GCA_016872895.1 Planctomycetota bacterium | reverse complement strand
TGCCGCTCTTCGATTGTCAACCGAACCACATATCGCTTGTTCATGCCGATCCTCCCCGGTATCCTGACCCCCGTGTGAGAATCGGCTATTCACACAAACTAACAACATCAAAAGACGACGGGTACTAGCCCCGCGTGAATACGCGCGGGGAGGCGCGACGCGACCCGGCCATCTACCCCCGGTGTATTCACCGTGGGCTGAATCACCGCGCATCGGGCGGCGCAGGCGCGGCCGGCTTGCTCTCCGCCGCCGGCTTCGCCTCCGCCGGTTTTGCCTCAGGCGGCTTGGGCTCCTCCAGCGGCTCGCTGGAGAACACCACGGGCTTATAGCCGGCCAGCGCCTCGAGGCTGGCCCGGGCCTTCTCGGCGCCCAGCGACTGCGGCCACTTCGTGATGACTTCCTGGAGGGCCGCGCGGCCCTTGTCGAGGTCGCCTTCCTGCACAGTCACCAGCGCCAGGCCCGTCTGCGCCAGCGGTTCCAGCGCCGGCGACAGCGCCGCCTGCGTATAGAGGTCCTTCGCCTCGGCCAGGAGTTTGGCGGCCTTGGTTTGAGAGTCCTCCCCCCCGGCTGCGCTCAGGCCGCGCACCACTTCGTCCACCAGCCGCCCGGCCAGGAGCAGACCAGCAGCGGGCGCCTGCTCGGCCTTCGGAAAGTCCACCAGGAAATTGCGCAAGGGCTGGACCTGGCCGGACAGGCGGGCCTCCTGGAATGCCTCGGCCGACGGGTTGCGCGCGGCCGCGCTGCCGCGAATCGCCGGCAGGACGACCAGGACCACCACCAGGACCAGCACGCCTGCCGCCGCATAGCCGATGACGCGGCCGTGGGGTCGGCCCCATTCAATCGCGCGGCCGATGGCGTCGGCCAGTTCGTTCGTCCGAAGTTCGTGGCGATGCTTGCTTTTCATGGGCCTGCGGGTTTCGGCGCAGCGGTCCGGCCGGCAGGTTCAGTGGGCCTCACGCCCACCGGCATGACCTGGATAAGGACCTTCATGCCCCAACTGTCCCAGATGCTGACGTAGCAGACATCGGCGCCCTTGGAGAAGACGAACCGCTGCGTGCCATTGCCGAAGTTCTCCTCCCTGAGGGTCCACCCGAATGCGGGCATCTGCTGGCGATAGAACTCCGTCACCTGTCTCAGCGGCGCCGAGCCTTCGTACAGGTGCTTCACGCTGCGGTACTCGCCGCTCACGCGGTCGTAGGAATCGCCGGTGTTGAACTTGAAGCCGAACGGCACGGGCACGTCGGGCAGGCGCGGATTGATGGCCGGGGCCGTGGCCGCCGCCATGTCCTTGTTCGGACCACACCCCAGCGACAGCACCATCAGGCCTGCCAGTCCGAGCGCCGCCAGCACCGGCAGCGCAATGGCCGGCCGGATGATCCGCGCGATGCGCTGAAATGCTTGCATGGGTTGCCCTCCACAAGACTCTCCTTGCAGGGCGCGTAACCGGCCGCTTCCTGCCTTCGCCGAACTCGGCGGACCGGCCGCGGCGAGTCCGCTGCACATGACCCGCTGCTTCCCGTCTTCGTCCCGGCTAGCCGGAACTTCGCCGGGCAGGCCGCCGCGGGCTCGAAAAACGCCATCATGCCGTGGCGCGGGCGACCAGGCGCTCGGCCGCAGCAAACGCCGCCGCAATCTCTTCCACCGTAAGGCCCGCGCAGGCGAGCACTTTTTCGGCGTCGGCCCGCGGCCGCAGATCCTCCGGCGCGTGGCTGTCGGAGCCGAAGATCACCTGTGCCCCCGTCCGCCGCGCCACCTGCACCACGTGTCCGTTGGCCAGGCAGTGCCCCTGCCGCCCGCTGACCTCCAGCAGCACGCCCCTCGCGGCTGCCAGCCGCGCGTCGGCCTCCGTCACGAGGCCCGGGTGGGCCAGGATGTCGCACCCGGCCTCGATGGCCGCGCGGTTCGTCCCCTCGATGACCGGCTCGGACGGCGTCTCGCCGTGGACGACGACGATGCGCGCCCCGAGTTGCCGGGCCCGCGCAACCACCCGCGCAATGTGCTCCGGCCGGCAGTGGGTGACCTCGGCCCCCGCAATGACCGCCATCTTCATCACGGGCGCCAGGTCCGCCGCCGCCTGCACAAGGAGCGGCACGACCGCATCCACCAGGGCCGTGTCCACGTGGTCGGCCATGCCGAGGGCACGGAAGCCCTTCACTTCGGCGCGGCGGGCCAGTTCCATCGGCACGAGGTCGCCGTCGCTCAAGAGCGTATGCGTGTGGAGGTCAATCATAGAAACAATCACACCGCCCCGCAAGCGTTTCCGAGATCGCTCGCCCTCCGACAGGCCGGCCGCCTGCGGCGGCCTGTTGCGTGGCCATGCTCGCACATTGACGCCGCTCGCCCGAAGCATGGTCACGCAACAACCTGACCATGCCACCCAACTGAGGGATCACTCGCTCGCTCTCTGACCGGGTTATCGCCTATTCCGGGGGCGAGCCATAAGCCAATCTGGTGCGCCCGGGGTGACTCGAACACCCGACCTGCGGTTTAGGAAACCGCCGCTCTATCCTGCTGAGCTACGGGCGCGACCCTCCGCCCTCGCGGGCCGCGAAAACTCTATGCAGCCGCCCCGCAGCCGTCAAGGAAGAAACTCCCGTCGGAAGAAACTCTCGTCGCAGTAATGGCATTGCCAGGCATCCGCGAGAAAAGTTGCCGCCGGCGCCGCGCTGGGCTATAATGGCCCGTTCAGAGCGGGGGCGTAGCTCAGCCGGTAGAGCAACAGCCTTTTAAGCTGTGGGTCGCGGGTTCGAATCCCGCCGCCCTCACTCTTGATGTGGCCCCGTCGTCCAGCGGTTAGGACACGGCCCTTTCAAGGCCGCGACACGGGTTCGAGTCCCGTCGGGGTCACCAAAACGCTTGGCTCGGCCGCCGCCCTTGGGGTATAATGCGGCCGCCGTGGCCCTGTCGTCCAGCGGTCTAGGACATAGCCCTCTCAAGGCTAAGACACGGGTTCGAGTCCCGTCAGGGTCACCACGACACTTTCCGACTGCGGCTCCGTGCCCTCGCACGGGGCCGCGGCGTTTTCTGGTGCCCTCGCCCTGCCCGCGCCGGGTGCCATGCCTTCGCGCCGTTGCGCATCAGAGCCGCGACCGTAAGGGAGCGGTGCCATCGGGCTGCGTGCGCAACTACACCGCTCCCTCACGGTCGCGGCTCCGTTTCGCGCCGTTGCGGAAGCATGGTCCTGCGAGGCTGGTGAGCATGCTTTCGCAACCGGAAGGATGGCATCCAGCCGACCGGAACAACCGCCGTGCTCCAGGAGAATCGCGCAGCAGATCCGCAGGCCCGCCGCGATGTAGCCTTCCGTGACACGCCGCGCGGAAAAAAGGCACACGGGGGCGTTACTGCCCGAAGCGCGCGACGCGCACGTGGCAGGTGGGGCGGTCGGGGTGGCGCGACAGGTAGTCCTGGTGGTAGGTCTCGGCGGGCCAGAACGCGGAGAGGGGGGCGACCTCGGTGACCACGTCGTACCCGCGGGCCTTCAGTCGGGCGATGAGGGACTCGGCCATACACTTCTGCTCTGCGTTCAGGTAGAACACCGCTGAGCGGTACTGCGTGCCCACGTCGGGGCCCTGGCGGTTGCGCTGCGTGGGGTCGTGTATCTCGAAGAACAGCCGCGAGAGCGACTCGTACGCGACGCGCCCCGGATCATACATGACCTCGACGGCCTCGGCGTGGCCGGTCGTGCCAGTGCAGACCTGCTCATATGTGGGGTTATCGACATGTCCGCCCGCGTAACCGGCCGTCACACCCAGGACGCCGGGGACCTGACGGAAGTGGCGCTCGACGCCCCAGAAGCACCCGCCCGCGAAGACGGCCCGCCGCAGCGGCCACTCCGCCTCCGGGATGAACTGCATCGAGACTGAGTTGACGCAGTGGCGGACGTTCTTGTCGGTGAGGCGCTCGCCCGCGAAGACGTGCCCCAGGTGCCCGCCGCAGGAGGCGCAGACGATTTCGGTGCGCCGGCCGTCGGCGTCCTTCTGGCGGCGGACGGCGCCGGGTATCTCGTCGTCGAAACTCGGCCAGCCGCAGTGCGAACCGAACTTGCTGGACGAGAGGTAGAGCAGCGCCCCGCACCTGCGGCAGGCGTACACGCCGCGCTCAAAGTGGTTCCAGTACGCGCCCGTGAATGGCCGCTCGGTGCCCTTGTCCAGGATGATGCGCTTCTCCTCGTCGCTCAGGGGGCGCATGGGAGGTCCTTTCGCCATCGCGGCCTGCCCAGGCGAGGGGTTCAGGATTTCGCCCTGCCATTCGGGCGCGGCCGCCGCTGCCTCCGGGCGTGCGCGCTCAGAAAGAGCCGCAATGCGGGGGCCGCTGTCGGCGCATCCCAGCGCAGCCAGGAGCAACGCCAGTTGTATCGCCGCTATCCGCATGGTCCGCCCGCTTCTCCGCAGCGCCTCGCATATTATAGGCGCGCGAAGTAAGCAACAAGGAGAAGGAACCCGGCTGCGTGCCGGCCGTCACGGCGTCTCCGGCGGCTGCCAGGGAACAGCCTTGTAGCGGTCAAGTTGCGCCTGGAGGGCGTCGGAAAGTTCCTTGAAGAGTCGCGGCTCGGACTGGGCCAGGTCGCGCTCTTCCCTGGGGTCCGTGCGGAGATTGTAGAGTTCCAGCGGTCCGCCTGGGCGAGAGCGCAGGAGTTTCCAGTCTCCGCGGCGTACGCACTCGATTGTGCCGCCCTTGAAGGGGCCGCCCTCCCGGCGCCCGAAAAAGAGTGTGCGCGGCTCATCCGGCTGCTTCTCTGCCAGCAACGTCGGCAGGAAACTGCGCCCGTCGATGTCGCCAGGCGGCGCCGCGCCGGCGGCCTCAAGGAGAGTGGGCAGGATGTCCATCGTCAGGACAACGTGGTCCGACGCCGCCCCCGGCTTGATCCTGCCCGGCCACCGCGCAAGCAGCGGCACGCGGATGCCCCCCTCGTAGAGCGTGCCCTTGCCGTCGCGCAGGGGCCCGTTTCGTGCCCCGGCGGGCAGGTCGCCCCCGTTGTCGCTCGTAAAGAGCACAAGCGTGTTCTGCTCGTGGTCGGCCTCCCTGAGGGCCCGCAGGACGCGGCCGACGCCGTCGTCCATGTGCTCGATGAGCGCAACAATCTTCGCCCGCGCCTCGGAAATCGCCGGCTCGCGGGCCTTCACCTTCCGGAGCCACTCCGCCGGCGGCTGGATGGGCGTGTGCGGGGCGTTATACGCAAGGTAAAGGAAGAACGGCCGGCCGGGCGCCTGGCGGCGGAGATAGTCGCACGCCCACTGCGTGAAGAGGTCCGTGGCGTGGCCCTCCGGGTCGATGGTCTCCTGGTTAAGTCGCATGTAGTTATAACCATGCCGTCGGTGAGTGACGTAGTCGTCCATCATGTCGCCCAGAAAGCCGCTGAAGGAGTCGAAGCCCCGCTCTGTGGGCGTGTTCAGCGAGGCGAGGCCCAGGTGCCACTTGCCCACCAGGGCGCTGGTGTAACCGGCGGCCCTGAGAAGCGTCGGCGCGAGGACCGCGCCCGGCAGAAGGTGGCCCCACGAGTTCGCCCGGTGCGTGCGGATGACGCCGGGCACGCCCACGAGTTCCGGGTAACGCCCGGTGAGCAGCGACGCCCGCGTGGGCGAACACACGGGACAGTTCGCGCAGGCGCTCGTGAACCGCATCCCGGCGGTGCCGATGCCGTCGATGTTGGGCGTCCGAAGGTCGGGCGCGCCGTAGCACGAAAGGTCGCCGTATCCCAGGTCGTCGGCCAGGATGACGAGGATGCTGGGGGGCGTGCCGCCGGCCTTCGGCCCGGCGCCGCCGCGGGCAGCCCGGGCCAGCAGATGTCCCAGGCCGATGCCGGTTGCACCCGCGAAGAGTTTCCTTCGGTTCATTTCTGCCGCCTTCCGCACCGCCTCGCCCGTGAACCGCCGCCTCGGCACCTCGGCCCTAACGCCTGCACGCTGGCGCGCAGTCCCTCAGCCCCCCGCCGCGCCCGCCGCCTGCGCGTCGCCTTTGGCGCGCCTGTAATAGAACTGCCGCACGGGCGTCAGGTAACTGAACGCCTGGGCCTCTCCCCTGACGATGCTCTCAACGGAAAACGGCCGGCGGAGCAGGTCCTTGATTCGGACGTCCTGAAAGACGAGCAGCCGCCTGGGGTCGCCCTTCTCGCCAGCGGCCTCCATAAGCACGGCCACGTGATTCACCTGGTCGCCCTCGGCCCGCGACGCCGCCAGGACGCGGATCTCGCGCAGGGCCCCGCTGGCCAGCGGGAACGCCAACAGCCGCACCAGGCCGTACGCTATGCCCTCGAACCGCAGTTCCACGGCGCCGCCCTCAACGGGGTCGAACGCTACAACCGTCTCGCGGGTCGTGGGATGGTGCGGCAGGACGCTCATGCGGCAGCCGCCCCGAAATACCACGTCCGGCTGGAGCATGATGAGTTTCGGCAGCCGCACTTCCTGGCCCGGCCTCACGTACAGGCCGACGGCAACCAGGACCTCGCCGTCGCGCTTGAGCAGGTCCAGTTCAACGCGGTCCATGCGGTCCCACTGGCCCAGGAGCGACTCCATGGCCTGAAGCATCTTGGGGGCCCAGGTGAGCATGGCGCGGACGGTCGGCCCGATGTGGCCTTCCGCGGCGGCAGGGGGCGCCTTGGCCAGGTGCTGTTGCAGCACGTCGGCCAGGGCCGGCGCGTCGGCGCCCGGCCCACCTGCGCGGCGCATGGCCTCGGCCACCGACTCGCGAACGCCCGGCTCAAGTTCCCGTCCCGCCATCGAGAAACCCACGCGCAGGACCATCTGGGCAAGGATTTCGCGCACTCGCTCGGCCTCCTGCGGCTTCATCTCGGGCACGAGGGCGCCGCCGGTCCGCTCGTTCAGATACACGGAGATGAGTTCCAGCAGCGGCTCGGCGGCCAGGCCGAGGGGTTCACCGGCCTGGGTCTCATCGTCGGGCGCGACGGCGCGGCTGATGGACTCCACCTGGGCCAGGGCGCGCACCAGGGTTTCGGCCCAGCGGCGCGAATCGCCCGACGAGCCGGACTCGGCCGTCTCGGCCAAGTCCACGATGGCCGCGCGGGCGCGCGCCAGCAGGTCGGCCGCCATACGCGCGTAGGCCGGACTTACAGAGAACTCTATCTCCTCCGTGCCCGCACGCAGGCGCTCGCCGGCGCGGACAAGGCTGACGGTGGACCGGATGAGGCTCGGCTGCTGGCGGATAACCCAGCGCGACGGCAGCGCGCGGCCGCCAAGCGAAGCCGCAAGGTGCGCGAGCGAAGGTTCCGTGTCGTGCGTCATCGACCAGTAGCGGTCCATCTCGCCCGGCCCGAGCGGGCGCGAGGCCATGCAGCCGGCGGCCCACAAGGCCGCAAGCATCGCGACGGCGCATCCGGCGGCTCTCACGATGACCTCCCGAATACTGGAGCCCAACTCGCGCGACGGCGCGGCGGGTCTCCCGACCCGCCGCGCCAAGTTCCGTCGTAGTGCGAAGAGGCGCGGGCTCAACGCCCCGGTTTCTCACGCGGCGCGGCCGGGGGCCGGGGGGCCGCGGCCAGGGCGCGCAGGCGGGCCGCCGCCGGCCCCGGAGGAAACAACCGTCCGCCGGCCAGGACCTCCTCCAACTGGCGCCAGTCGCCCACGACGTTGACGGCGGCGGGCAGGCGCTCGACCTCGTCCGCCAGGCTCGCAAGCGACGCCGGCGGCAGCGCCTCCGACGCCGCCACCACGAGGATCGCCCTCATGCCGCTATCAACATATGCCTGCGCATCGGACGGCTTGTCGCCGATGCCGATCTCCACCCGCCGGAACCGCTCGCGCATCGCCCGCAGCACCTCGCTCTTGTAAGCGCCGCTGCCCTTCAGGAACCCGCTCCACGTCGAAAGCAGCACAGGCCCGGGCGGGAATCTGTGCGCACGCAGCCACGCCTTGCTCTTCGGGCCGAAGACATCCGGCCAGTGCGTCAGGTATACGAT
>VGYT01000231.1 GCA_016872895.1 Planctomycetota bacterium | reverse complement strand
ACAGCGACGCCTGTAGCGTCCAGCCGTCCGGCAGCGCCGCACCCGTGTACACGTTGAAGTCGGGCCCGGGCAGGCTTAGCGCGGGGTCGGGATGGTCCCTCAGGTTGCCGACGACCAGCGGGGCGTCGGTCCAACTGGGTACGCCCGAGATCGCCCCCGCCGGCGCCGCCGCCGACAGGATGAGCGCCGCGGCCGCAACGGGCATCAGCATCGCCAGCGCCCGCGATCGGCCTGATGGATTGCATGCCCGGACGCTCCTGAAGACACTTCCCTTCTGTTTACCCCTCATGGTTTTACCCCTTTACTGGTTCATGTCCTGGGACGCTGGCGAACATCCGTGGGCGCGCGCCCCCCGCCAGGTCCCCTGTTCGCTCTCAGGCCGCATCCGCCTCAGACGCGGCCACCCGTCAGACTTATTCCATGCCCACCTCCCTTAAGGAACTCGCCTGGCCGCCACGCGGCCGAGGAAGTAGCGCGCAAGACCGGCCACGCCCAGGATAAGGCTCCCTGCCGTCAGAGGCTCCGGAATCGGCACCTGCTGTTCGGGAGGGGGCGGCGTAGGGGCGAACCCCTTACGCGCCAAGGCGTAATCCTGGTAACTTGCGTTCGTCAGCGCGAACACGTTGTAGTCAAACCAACCGGCATCGCCGGTCAACTGGCCCAGCCACAACTCCGCGATGTCGTGGGCATTGCCCGACCCGTTTGAGTCAAGGCCGTTCATCTTCAGGCGCCCCGCCTCCAGGTCCCATCCGTTGGCCGCCTTGTCCTCAAACACGATTTCCCATATGCACGCCGCGAACGCCTCGTCGGTAACCAGGCTGTTGACGCTGCCGTAGAACCTCCCGAACAGTTCCCGCAGGGCGTCGGCCTTCGCGGCGGTCATCAGGCCTACCTGGTTCAGCGGCGCATCCTCCAGAGGTCGGTTATTGTGTAGGTCCGATACGTCCACGAGGCGACCTGGATGACGTCAATGCAGTATGCGCTGAAGGTCGGCGCCAGCAACTGCTTTGCGAACTCGGACGTGTTCGGAGAGTTCATCTTCATCTTGAAGTTATAAGCGCCCGTGTACACGCTGTTGTTGTAGCGCACCTCGTAGTTGCCGTCACCGTCGGTGTCCCACCACACGCCGGCCACCCCGCCGTAGGTGGGTGGGGCTGGAATAGGCGATGGAAGCCGTGCCGTAACTCTCTGCGTATGCAGCGCCGGCAAGAGCCGTGCACGCGACCACCCCCAGGAGCAGAAGCCTTCCGATTGTCATCCGCATTACCTCTCTGCCCCGGGGCCGCTCTCGCAAAGCCGCCCGGGCCGGCGTTCCTGGTTCTTCCGCTCCCCCGCCGGTATCCATCTTGCGGCACAGGCGCCGAGCCTGCGCCGGTAATGCACCCGCCGGTGCTAGTGAGCCGCGCTGTCCTTGAACTTGGCGACCGTTGATGCCAGTATGCCGAGTTCCACGCTCCAACTGCGCCGTTCAATGTATTCCAGGTCGGCCTTCAGTTTCAGCCGATACGCATCCACCGTCGTGTCGTAGCCGTTTCTTATCTGCGCCAGGCCGGTGATGCCCGGACGGACGGCCAACCGCTTCCGGGCCTCCGGATACGCCTTCTCAAGTTTGGCCATGATCGCGGGCCGTTCCGGCCGCGGACCGACGAGCGACATGTCGCCCCTGATGACGTTGAGCAACTGCGGCAGTTCGTCAACGTGGCTGACGCGCATCCAGCGGCACGGCGGGACGACGCGCGGGTCGTCCTTCGAAGCCCACACGGCGCCGCTGGCCATTTCGGCATCGGTGTACATGGTGCGAAGTTTGTACATCTCAAAGGGCTTGCCGTCCTTCCCGAGCCTGGTCTGCTTGTACAGGACAGGCCCGCGGCTGGAGACCTTGATGATCAAGGCGCAGACGGCCAGAAGGGGAAGGAAGAGCACCAGCGCCAGAAAGCCCAGGACGATGTCAACCACTTCCTTGGCAACTTCGAAGTACCGGCGCGCGAGGTGGCTCGTCAGGGCCAGCACGCCCGCGCTTACGCCCACGATCGTAACAGGTTCTGGCATGGCCACCGTCCCCTGCGGCCCGGGTGCTGCCCCGGGCGGCATTTCTCTTGACTCTAGGACGGTGCGCCGGATACAATGATAGTGTCGGCGGCCGGGCGCCTCTTGCCCGGCGCACCGTCCCGGGTGGACCAGCGCCACCGGCTAGGGTCGACTGCTGGTCCACCCGCGTCCTTTTTACACCTCTGCTGTCAGAGTTCACCCCTCCGCGTCGCTCTCAAGGTCGGCCCGGGTTGCGTCCCTGTCCCGGCCCCGGGCGGAACCGCCCCTTGCAACGGCGCGTCCTTCTGCCCGACTTCCGTCAGCCGACAAAAAGGGGCTACGCACGGTAGCCCCCGGATCAAACTGCGTCACTGCAACTGTCCCCTCGCCGCCGACAGGCCTGCGGCACAACCGCGTGCACGACGCGCACTCGCGAGCCCGCCGGCCTCGACTTGGCTCGACCCTGTTGGCACAGCCTCCGTCCCCCTGAACATAGCGGGCATAACTCCCCAAGTATAAACCAAGAAACCGCCGTTGTCAAACGAAAGTGCCGCAATTCGGGGTTCTCTCCCACGAAAACCCGAATAGCCGCATATTTTGGGATACGTGCCAGTATTATAGTATATACGCGGGCGGCGTTTCCCCCCCGCCGGCCAACCATCTGCCGGTCCCGCCCGCAGGCAAGAGGAATCCCAGCGGCTGGGCCCCGTTCCTCCGCATCCCTCACGACGCCGACAGACTGCCCGGGAACGATCCCGCACGCGCTGCAACGGTTGACAAGGCCCCGCCCGCGCCGTAGATTTGCCTGGCGCGGTGGTCGGGCATCCACCCCTGCGCAGCAGGCGTGTATGAAAGTTGGCAGCCATGGGGCCCGGTAGCCCAAGTTACGCAGGTGGAAAAATTCTTGCGGCATTTTATGGCAGGTAAGCCGCTTGGGAGGGGCGTGGGGCGGGGTTCGGTCTGAGAATCGCGTGTAGTGAAGACCTTGCCTCTTGCGGGCCGGGCGTGTGATTGGTGTGGTACCCGTCAGCCGATGACCTGACGGGAGAGAGGGATGTTCGTCCGGCGATGCGAGCGCCGTAACGGTGGTACGCCCGGCAGGACTCGAACCTGCAACCTTTGGTTCCGTAGACCAAAGCTCTATCCAATTGAGCTACGGGCGTACGCGGTGCAATCAGCGCGGCAGATACTTTATCCGGCCGCGGGCCGACTGTCAAGCGCGCTGCCGGGCTCGCAGCGATGAAGAACCTCGCGCCTATGACACGGCGGGACTGGGATGGGACCAGGTTGAGGACGGTCGCGGCGCATGGGGGGCGTGGCGGCCGGTTGGCCGCGGGGCGAGGGGGCGAACGGGCGGGTTCGCGCGGGAACACGCCGACGGCGGGCGGGGCTACGAGGTATCCGGCGAACGGAGGCGGATTGGGATGCGGGCCGCTGCGGCAAGGTCGATGGCATCGGCGTCAATAAGGTGATGGCGCAGGCCCCGCCCGGCCGGCAAACCCCCGCCCGAGAGCGGCCCTGCGGGCCTTTCTTCGCCTCGCCGCGGGTGCGACAAAAAAATCATTCCTCAGGGCTGAATGGCACCCCCGCGGGGATGGACGGGGCGCCGGGAGGTGCATGCTTTCGCAAAGGCGCGAAAGCATGGCACCCCGGGCTTTCGCCTCTACGGAAGCGTCCCAGTCCTGGTGCCCGCCTCTTCCACCCGCGCAAGGCATTCCTCGCGGCCGAGGACCTCCATCGTCTCAAACAGCGGCGTGCTGACGCGGCGGCCGGTGACGGCCACGCGAAGGACGGTGAAAAGGTCGGCGGGTTTCCAGCCGAGGCGCTCGGCCAGGGCGCGGGCGCCCGCTTCGAGGGCGGCGGCGTTCCACTCCGCCGCGCACGCAAGCACGGAGCGCAACTCGGCCACGGCTGCGCGGACCTCGGCGGCGGCCTTCAGGGGCTTGCCTTTCTTGTCGGGCACGAGCAGGGCCGCCTCGTACGGCAATCGCGCAGCAAAGTAGGCCGCGGCGTCGGCGAACTCCTTCAGACGCTTCAGCCGCTCCTGGAGCAGCCGCACGGCCCCCAGGAGGCGGTCCTGCGGGAACCCCTCCGGCACGAATCCTTCGCTCCTCAAGCGCGCGGCCAACTCGTCCACCGGCAGCCGCCTTATCCACATTCCGTTCAGCCACTCGAACTTGTCCATGTCGAAGACCGGGCCAGTGGTGTTGACGCGCCGCCACGAGAACTCGGCGCGGAACTCATCCAGCGTAAAGACCTCACGCTGGTCGGGCATCGAGTGGCCCAGAAGCCCCAGGTAGTTGACGACCGCCTCCGGCAGAAAACCCTCCTGCCGGTACCACAGGACGTTCGTGGGGTTGCGGCGCTTGGAAAGTTTTGAGCGGTCGGGGTTGCGGATGAGCGGCAGGTGATAGTAAAGCGGGGGCTGCCAGCCCAGCGCCTCGTAAAGAAGGATGTGCTTCGGCGTTGATACGATCCACTCCTCGGCCCGGACCACGTGCGTCACGCCCATCAGCCGGTCGTCCACCACCACGGCCATGTGGTAGGTGGGGTAGCCGTCGCTCTTGATCAGGACCTGGTCGTCAATGGAGCGGTTCTCGATGACGATTTCGCCCCGCAGGCCGTCGGTGAATCGCGTCTGTCCCTCCGGCGGCACGGCCAGGCGCACGGTGTGAGGCTGGCCTGCGGCGGCGCGCCGGGCGGCGTCGGCGGGGTCAATCGCGCGGCAGCGGCGGTCGTAGCCGGTGACCTCGCCCTTCTGCGACTTGCGGAGTTCCGCCAGCCGCTCGGCCGCGCAGAAGCAGCGGTACGCGCGGCCGGATGCAAGCAGGCGCTCGGCGTGCTCGCGGTAGATGGCCAGGCGCTCGCTCTGGCGATACGGGCCGGCCGGGCCGCCCACGTCGGGGCCTTCGTCGTGCGTCAGGCACAGCCACGCGAGGGCCTCAAGGAACATCCGCTCGGCGCCCTCGACGAAGCGCGCCCGGTCGGTGTCTTCGATGCGCACGATGAACCGCCCGCCCGACTGGCGCGCAAACGCCCAGTTCACCAGGGCGACGTACATGTTGCCGATGTGCGGGTCGCCCGTCGGGCTCGGGGCGATGCGCGTGCGGACGGTCTCGGTCACTTTGGCGTGTTCCCCTGCGCCGGCGGCTCGTTCAGCCGCGCCCGGCCCGGCGCGCGGCTTCTGCGGGGCCGGCGGCTCGTTTAGCCGCGGCCGGCACGGCCGCGGCCGTCGCCGTACCGCCGACGGCTTAACAACGGCAGCGGCGTCGCGCGTGTTTAGCCGCGGCCGGCACGGCCGCGGCCGTCGCCGTACCGCCGACGGCTTAACATCTCGCGCAAGCGCTCCGTCATGGCGACTTTTCGGGCGGCGGCGCCTTGACGGGCGGCGCCGCGCCGGCCGGGCCGGGGTCCGCCGGCGCCGGCGGCCGGGGCGTGGGCCTGATGAGCAACTCGATGTCTTTCTGCGATTCCCCGCCCGAGGAGGCCGGCGCCGCCGGCACGAGCGGGCTCGACCACTGCGCCACCTGCTCCTTGACGGGCGGCTGGTCGGGGTTCGTCTCCAGGCTCGCGTGCCACTCATCCAGCGCCTGGAGCCGAAGACGGTCGATCTGCGGATGCCGCAGGTAATAAATCATGTAGATGGCGGCCAGGGAGTTGCGGCCTTCCCAGTCCTTCGGGTCCATCGCCAGGGCGGCCTGGAGTTGCTCGATGGCGGCCCCGTACATCTTCTGCTTGCTGTAGGCGTAGGCCAGGCGCTTGCGGACGACGGGCGAGTTGGGTTCCTGCCCCGCCGCCAGTTTGAACTCCTCGATGGCCTTGTCCAGGCGGCCCTGCCTCAGGTACGCCGTGCCCAGGTTCAGGTGCACGGGCCCCTGGCTGGGGTCAAGTTCGATGCTCTTCTGGTAGGCCGTGACGGCCCGGTACGAATCGCCGAGGGCATCGTACACGGCCCCCAGGTTGGACCACGCGTAGCCGTGCTCAGGGGCAAGTTCCACCGCCTTCTCGCACCGAGCGCGGGCGCCGGCGAGGTCGCCCAGCCGGAAGTACACCACGCCCAGGTTTATCCAGGCGGGGGCGAACGCGGGGTTAAGGTCCACCGACTTCTCGTACGTCCGGGCGGCTTCCTTGTCGCGCTGGAGGGCCTGGAACACGCGGCCAAGGCGGTAGTAGTAGGTGAACTCCATCGGCATCAGGGCGATGGCCGCCTTGTACGGCCCGACGGCCTTCTCCAGGTTGCCCTGCTGGCGCAGGACGTCGCCCATGCCGGCGTGCGCGAAGGCCAGACGGTCATCCATTTTGATGGCCGCCTCGAACTCCGCCATGGCCTTCTGGAGTTCGCCCTTTTCGAGGGCCAGGTACCCCGTGCCGTAGTGGCGCAGGGCCTGCTCCGTCTGGCAGCCGCCGACGGCCACGGCAAGAATGACCAGCCACGCACCCGATTGCTTCATGTTCCCGCGCGCCTCCCAGGAGTGTTGTTGGAACGGGCCGATTCTACCGGCCGCGGCGCGACGTGTCAAAACTTCCTCGCGCCCGGCCGGCCAAGCCGTTACGGCTTCTCGCTTTTTATTTGCCGATTTGCCTTCCGTGATGTATAGTTCGGGCGTACCCGTTGCGGCCGCCGGGTCCAGGGGGTCTCGGCCGCCGGAACGTCAAAGCCCGGGGGACTGGGCGTCCTCTCCCCCGGCGCGCAAAGGGGCGCGCCGTGGGTCCGCTCAAGCGCCTCAGCATCATTGCCTCTGCCGCGATGTGGCTTGCATGCGCCGCCCAGGGTGCGCGCGGCGGCCTGTCGGTGGGCATCAACTTCGTCGGCAAGGAGAGCCTCTCTTTCGCCACGATGGGCAGCAGCGAATGGGCCGGTGTTCAGCCGCAGACCTTCTGGAACAACGCCACGGGCGGCAGCGGCAGCCTCTCCTCGCTCCTGAACAGCGCCGGCGGCGCCACGGCCGTCGCCGCCTCGTGGCGCGGCGATTACGGTTACCTGGCCATCCCGAACGACCCCGGCAACCGGCGGCTGATGCGCGGCTACATATGCAAACTGGGCGCGGACCCCGCCACGGTCACCCTGACGGGCCTGGCGGCCGCGTTCCCGGCCGGCTACGACGTCCTGGTCTATTTCGATGGCGCGAACCAGGGGACCGCCTGGGCCGCCGACTACGGCATCGGCGCCGCCGTCGTTCGCGGCACGGACGCGGCAAACACGGACTTCGCCGGCGTTTTCGTCCGCGACTCGGGCGCGGGCGGCAACTACCTGCGCTTCGAGAACCTGTGGAGCGATGCGTTCACGCTTTCGGCCTCCCCGCTGGCGGGGTCGGGCGCGCCCATCAACGCCGTCCAGATCGTGCACACTCCCGAGCCGGCAACGCTGGGCCTGGCGGCCGCGGGGCTGGCTGCCATCCTCTCCCTCCGCCGCGCAGCACCCTCTTGCCGCCGTCGCGGTTAGCCGTTTGCCGTTGCCGTTTCCCGATTCTCGATTCCCGATTCCCGAATCCCGACTCCCGCCTTTGCGTTACCTGTGGATAACTTTTTGACCCGGCCCGGCGCGCCCCGAAAATGCCCGTTTTGACCCCCTTCGGAGGGGCAAAACGGCCCTGGCGCTAGCGCCAGAGGGGGTGGAGGGCGAAAATGTTAAGATGGGTAAGGCAAAATCGCGCGCTTTTTGAACGTTTTTGACCGGTTTTGATCAGAATTGTCCTCCGTTTGCGCTTTCTTGACGCCTTTTGACCGCTTCTGGCATGGAACATATGGCCATAAGCCGTGGTGGATAACTTTTGGGGCCGACGAGGCATATACTATAGTTTATGATGGGCTGGGGAAGATGGGCAAGGGGGGCAAAGGCAGTGCGGAGTGAGGAGTTCGGAGCGAGAACGGCACCTCAGGCGGCAAGC
>VGYT01000230.1 GCA_016872895.1 Planctomycetota bacterium | reverse complement strand
AACGCTGCTCGCTGCGGATACCCGCGACTTTACGGTCGGTACGTTCCCGGCGTCTCCGGCGTAAACCGGAATAACGGTCGTGGCACGGCCGGCTTGTCCGGCCGTGGGAAACATCGCCGTCACTCCGCCACGGCCGGACAAGCCGGCCGTGCCACGCGCCGAGGCGCAGCACACGTGCTACGTGCGCGGCGGGTCAGGAGACCCGCCGCGGACGGCGGCGCTGCCGCGTCAGCGGTCGTACACGCCGGCCATGACGAGTTTCTTCATCTCGTAATCGTTTTCCCACACGATGGCGCTGGAGCGGGCATCGGTCAGGCGCACGGCGACGCGCATGTACTTGGTTTCCAGGCGTCCGCGCGTGCGGCGGATGCTCTCGACGCGGCCGGCCAGGAAGAAGTCGGCCCCGTAGAGCGCCCGGTCGCTGCTGGAGGTGACTTTGCCGCGGTCCTGGTCGCGGCGTTCGGCCTTGATGCGGTCGATGATGTCGCGGTCGAGGAAAACGATTTTGCCGCCGCAGTTCTTCACGAGTTCCGCCCGCATCTTGTAGAGGAGGTCGTCGGCGCTGAAGAGTTCGTCGCTCTGGTTGACCATTTCGGTGAACGCCACGGTGGGCGGGTTGGCGGCGCCCTGGATCTGTGGCAGGCGGACGATCGACTGGGCCATCTCGAAGCAGACGGCGCGGAAGTCCTTGCTGCCCATGGCGCCCAGGAGTGCGTCGTCTTCGCTGTCGACGTCCATGCGTGCCGACTGGGCGGAGCACCCGGCCGCCGCCGCGGCCGCAAGCGCCGCCGCCAGCACCACCGCGAGGACCTTCAGTTGCCGCGTCCGTAACGTCATGGTCGTTCTCCTTTCGCCGGCCATTCTACCCTCCGGGGGGCGCACAAATCCCCCGATTTGTATCGGCGATGGAGGCGTCCGAGGTGCAGAATCTTCCCGCCTGAAGGCCGCGCCGCATGCGGCAACGCACCTTTGCGCGGCGGATGCGAAGGCCCGCCGCGCCTTGCGCCATCGGCGAAGGCCCGCCGCGCGCGGGCAGCCGCGGCGCCGCTCCCTTGCGGAGCGCGGCCAGGATGCCGCATTGCGTCAGAACGGTATGCCGCCGCCGGCGGAGCCGGAGGGCACGTCCTCGTCGGCGGGCGCGCCGTCTTCGGCCTGGTCGGCGTCCGTGCCCTGCGGCGGGACGTACTGCTGGAGGTCGGAGGGTGCGGCCGCGGCGGCGGGGGCCTCGGCCTCGCGCGGCGAGAAGTTCTCGAACCGCGTGAACTCGCGGAGCCACGTCAGGTGCACCAGGCCGGTCGGGCCGTTGCGCTGCTTGGCGATCAGGAGTTCCGCCTGGCCGGCGACGGCGTCGTACTCGGGCGTGCCGGGCTTGAGGCGCGTGGCCTCGCGGTCGAGCATCAGGACGACGTCGGCGTCCTGCTCTATTGCGCCCGATTCGCGCAGGTCCGACAGTTGCGGCACGGCCCCGTGGGGCTGGCCCGGGACGGGCCGGCGCAGTTGGGCCACGGCGAGCACGGGGACCTTGAGTTCGCGCGCGAGGGCCTTCAGCCCGCGGCTGATGTTGGCGACCTCGACCTGGCGGCTCTCGGAGCCGGGCGACGTCATGAGTTGCAAGTAATCGACAATAATGAGTTTGATGCCCTGCCGCAGGTACAGGCGTCGCGCCTTGGCCCGCAGGTCCAGGATGCGCAGGGCGGGCGAGTCGTCTATGAAGATGGGCGTTTCGTAGAGGCGTTTGCCGGCGTCCCTGACGCGTTCGGCCTCGGCGTGGGAGAGCATGCCCTTGCGCAGGCGCTGGCCGTCGACGCGTGCCCGCGACGACAGGAGGCGCAGGGCCAGTTCCTCCTTGCTCATCTCCAGGCTGAAGAAGGCCACTGGCTGCGCGAGGTCCACGCCCACGTGCTCGGCGATGTTCAGCGCAAGGGCGCTCTTGCCGACGCTGGGGCGGGCCGCCAGCACGATCATCTCGCTCGGCTGGAGGCCGCGGGTCCGGTCGTCCAGGTCGGTCAGGCCGGTCGGCACGCCGGTTATTGCGCGGCCGCCCTGGAAGTCCAGGACCTGCATCAACTGGCTGAGGATGGTCCGCACGTCCTGGGCCTGGTTGACGATCTTCAGTTCCGTGACGTCGAAGACCCGCTTCTCGCAGCGGTCGAGGACGTCGTCGACGGGCCCGGCGGCGCCGTGGGCGTCGCGGATGATCTCGGCGGCGGCCTGGATGAGGCCCCGCAGGAGGGCCTTCTCCTTGACGACGCGGGCGTAATGCTCGGCGTTCGCCAGCGTCGGAACGCTGTCGGCCAGGGCGACGAGGTACTCGTCGCCGCCGACTTCCTCCAGTTGGCCGCCCTCGCGCAGGGCCTCGCGCAGCAGCACCAGGTCCACCGGCTTGTTCTGGTCGTAGAGTCTGACGACCACGTTATAGAGCGCGCGGTGCTGGGGGCGGTAGAAGCACTCGGCGTCGAGGTACTGGAGGGCGATGCCGGTGGCCTCCGGGGCAAGGAGCATCGCCCCCAGGACGCTCATCTCGGCTTCGATGCTGTGCGGGGGAACCTTGTCGAGCAGCGGGTCGTCAGGCATGGCGCACCTGCAAGCGCGACGGCACAACGGCGCGGCGCGCGAATTGGCACGGGGTCGGGTTACGGCGCCCGGTTATAGCCTTCATGGCGCGGCGTGCCAATAAAAAACGGCGGCCGCTAGGCCGGGGTGACCCAGACGTCGATCTCGGCCTCGACGCCTTCGGCCAGGCGGATGGGCACGCGGAACTTGTCGAGAGTCCGTATGGGCGCGGCCAGGGCGACCTGGGCCACGTCCACCTTGTACCCTTCGCCGGCGAGCGCCTCGGCGATGTGCTCCTGGTTGACCGAGCCGAAGAGGTGTCCCTGCTCGTTGGCCTTCGCCTTGATGGTTATCGAGAGGCCGGCCAGTTTGGCGGCGATGGCCTTGAGGGTGTCCAGCCGCTGCTTGGCGGCCAGTTCGCGCTGCTTTTTTTCTTCCTCGACGCGCTTGAGGTTCTTCGGCGTGGGCGCAACGCCCAGGCGCTGGGGCAGCAGGTGGTTGCGTGCGTAGCCGTCGCTCACCTCGACGATGTCGCCGACGATGCCCAGGTTGGGCACGTCCTGTCGGAGCAAGACCTTCATCGCGCGATCTCCCATTCTGCCCGCACTCCGTCGTGGCGGGCGCATGAGTTCCGGGTTAACTGACGTACGACATCAGGGAGAGGAACCGGGCGCGCTTCAGCGCCCTGGCGGCTGCACGCTGGTGTCCCGCGCAGTTGCCGCTGCGTTTGCGGCTGAGGATTTTGCCGCGGGTCGTCACCAGTTTCTGGAGCGTCTGCGTGTCTTTATAGTCGATGTGAGTGACGTTCTCGCGGCAGAAGCGGCACTTGGCGCGGTCGCGGAACCGGACCATCTTGCGTTTCGGCTTGGCCTTGGACTTGGACTTGAACTTGGTCCTGGGTCTGGGCTTGGGCACGGCGTCCTCCTTGGTTCATTCAAAAGGGAATCGTGTCGTCCTCGACGTCCTGGCTGAAATCGTAGTCGGCGGGCGGCGGGGCCTGGTTCTCGGCTGCGGCGGCATCCTGGCGCTGGACGTCGCGGGCCGGGCCGGGCTGCTGCGCGGCGGCGGCGCCGGCGGGCCTGGCGGCCCCTTGGCCCTGGCCCGCGCCTTCTGCGCCCTGGCCGGCTTGGCGGCCCTTGCCGCTGTCGAGGAACTGGAACCCCAGAACCGTGACCTCCAGTTTGGAGCGTTTCTTTCCGTCGGGTCCGTCCCACTGGCGGAAGGTGAGGCGGCCGTCGACGAACAGTTGCCGGCCCTTGGTGACGTACTTCGACAGCGTCTCGGCCGCGCGGCCCCAGGCGGTGCAATCGACGAAACAGACTTCTTCCTTCATCTGCCCGTCGGCCGCCTTCCAGCGGCGGTTGACGGCGATGCCGAAGTCGCAGACGGGCTGCTGGCTGGGCGTGTACCGCAACTGCGGGTCGCGGGTGAGGTTGCCGATAAGCAGTACGCGATTGTAATTAGCCATGACGATGCCTCCTCAAGCGGGTCACCGCTCGTCCGTTCCTTCGAGGGCTTCCCTGGAATGGCCGCGCTCGCGCGGCGGGCGTTCGGTTTCGGGGGCGGCCTCGGCCTCTGGGGCGCGGGCGGGCTTGCCGACGACGGCGGCGGCCCGCTCCTGCTCGCCGCGCTCGGCCATGAGGCGCCGGGCGGCGTCTTCGCGGATGTCTTCGCCCAGTTGGAGGCGCATGTCGGCCACGGTGAAGTGGTCGGCCCGCAGGATGAGCGTGCGGAGGACCTTCTCCGACAGTGCGCAGTCCCGCTCTATCTCGGCCACGGCATCGCCCTTCGTCAGTACGAAGAACGCCAGCACGTACGTGCCGCGCTTCCGCCGCTGGACCGTGTAGGCCAGTTTCCGCTCGTCCCAGCGCGTCAGGCCGATGACGTCGGCGCCGCTGCGCGTAAGGATGGCGGAGAGGTGCTTTGCGAGGTCGGTCCAGGATGCGGCGTCGCCGCTGTCGACCAGGAACATGGCCTCGTACACACGGCTGTCGGTCTTCTTGGGCATGACGTTCTGGCCCTTCGGCCGCCTCCTTGTCTTGGGCTACTCGTCCCTGGGTCGGTTGAACCTGTTCATGGCCTCCGCGAGGCCGCGCGTAATCCAGCACTCGGCCGCGTCGGCGGCGCGCCGGACGGCTTCGTCGATGACCGGGCGCTCGCGCTCCTGGAACTCCGAGAGCACGAACGCCGCCTGCTCCTGGGCCGCCGGTCCGGGGCCGATGCCCACCCGCAGCCGGGCGAACCCCTCGTGCCCCAGGTGCGCGATGACCGACTCCAGCCCGTTGTGGCCGCCGGCCGAGCCTTCCGGCCTGAGGCGTATGCGGCCCAGGTCGAGCGCCAGGTCGTCCAGCGCCACCAGCAGGTCGGCGGGCTGGAGTTTCCAGAAGTCCATCAACTGCCGCACGGCCTGGCCGGAGTTATTCATATACGTCAGCGGCCGGGCCAGGACCGCCTTCCGGCCCCCCCAGCGGGCCTCGGCCAGGGCCGCATCGAAGCGCTCGCGCCACGCGGCGGCGCCCGCGCGGCGGGCGAGTTCCTCGGCCACGCGCCACCCCGCGTTGTGCCGCGTGCCTGCGTACCGCTCTCCCGGGTTGCCCAGGCCGACGATGAGTTTCATTCGCAATCGGGCGAAGGCGCCCTCCAGCCCACGGCCGCGCCCCGCGAGCGGGGCTACTTTTTCTTCTCCTCCTCTGCGCCTTCCTCGGCCTCTTCGGGCTTCTCCTTGCGGATGAGTTCGGGTTCGACGGCGGCGGCGGCCTCGGCCGGGGCGCCCGGGGCGGCCGCTTCCTCGGCCACGGCCGTCATGGCGGCCACGATGACCTCCGGGTCGGTCAGGACCTTCACGCCCGGCGGCACCGCCAGGTCGCGCACGGTGCGCGTCTGGTCGATTTCCATGTCGGCCACCTGGAGGACAATCGTCTCCGGGATGTCCCTCGGCAGGCACTCGATGCGGACGTTGGCGAGGGTCTGCTCCAGGACGGCGTGCTCCACCTTGGGGTGCCCTTTGAGTTGGATGGGCACCTCCAGCGTGATTTCCTCGTCCAGGGCGACGCGCACGAAGTCGGCGTGGACCACGCGGTCGCCGAAGGCGTCGTACTGCACTTCGCGGAGGAGGACGGCGTCTTTTTTGCGGCCCAGGTGCAGTTCGAACATGCGTGCGCGGCGGCGGAGTGCGTCTTCCAGTTCCTCGCGTTTCACCTGGACGGCCCTGGCGGCTTCCTTGCGGCCGTACACGACCGCCGGCACGAGGCCCCGCTCGCGCAGGCGCCGGCAGGCCCGCGTTCCTCCGGCCTCGCGGTTCTCGGCATGAAGCGCTTCTGTGGCAATACCCACGACCGGCTCCTTTCCGTCAGGCGCGGCGTTCGGACTTGGGCAGGAACAGTTTGCTTACAGACTGATGCAGATGTATGCGCCTGATGGCCTCGCCCAGCAGGCGGGCCAGGCCCAGTTGGCGCAGGTTCCCGAGTTTCCTCGCCTCGTCCGACAAGGGGATCGTGTCGGTCACCGTGACCGACTTGATGGGCGCGCCCCGGAGGCGCCGCACGGCGCCGCCGCAGAGGACCGGGTGCGTTGCGGCCACGTGGACGTCGCGGGCGCCTTCCTGCTTCAGCAGCGCGGCCGCCCGGGTGATCGTGGCGCCGCTGGTGATCATGTCGTCGACCATCAGCACGTCGCATCCGCGGACGGTGCCGATGAGGGACCCGGCGCGAACGTCCAGGCCGCTGACCCGCTCCTTGTCGATGATTGCCAGGTCGCCGCCCAGCAGTTCCGCATAATTGCGGGCCGTCTTGACGTTGCCCACGTCGGGCGACACGACCGTCAGGTTCTCCAGGCGCATCGCGCGGAAGTGCCTGGTGAAAACGCGGTCCGGCAGCAGGTGGTCCACCGGGATGTCGAAGAAACCCTGGACCTGGTGGGCGTGCAGGTGGACCGTCAGGACGCGGTCGGCCCCGGCCGCCTCGAGCATGTTGGCCACCAGTTTGGCGCTGATGGGCGTGCGGCCCTCGTCCTTGCGGTCCTGGCGCGCGTACCCGTAGTAGGGGATGACCGCGGTGATGCGGTCGGCGCTGGCGCGGTGCGCGGCGTCGATAAACAGGAGCAACTCCATCAGGTTGTCGTTCTGCGGGGCGCACGTGGGCTGCACGATGAAGATGTCGCGCCCGCGCACGTCCTCCGTGATCTTGACGAACAACTCCCCGTCGGGGAACCGCGTCAGCGTCACCTGGCCGAGGGGCTTCTTGAGGTACTTCGCGACGGCCTCCGCCAGCGGGCGGTTGGCGCTGCCCGAAAAGATCTTGAGCAAGTTCATTCCGCCCTCCCGTCCGGCTTCGGTTCCAGCGGCCGCGCAGGAACGCCCGCGTACGTCTGCCCCGGCGGCACGGGATGGCTGCGCGTGACGACCGCCCCTGCGGCGGTCCGCGCGTTGTCGCCCACGCTCGTCGGGGCCACCAGCACCGTGCCCGCGCCCAGGAAGGCGTCGGCCCCGACCTCGGTGCGGTGCTTTTCCTTGCCGTCGAAGTTGGCCGTAATCGTGCCGCAGCCCACGTTCGTTCGCGGCCCGACGGCAACGTCGCCCAGGTACGAGAGGTGCCGGGCGAGGACGTTCTCGCCCAGGCGGGCGTTCTTCGTCTCGACGAACGTGCCCGCCTCGGCGCCGTCCTCCAGCACCGTGCCCGCCCTCAGGTGCGCCATCGGCCCGACGCGGCAGCCGCGGCCGATGCGGACCCCGCTGCGGATGACCGTGCACGGGCCGACGACCGTGTCCGGCCCGATCGTAACGTCCCAGTCGATGTAAGTCGTGGCCGGATCCTCAAGCGTCACGCCCGCGGCCATCAGCGCCCTGTTGATCCGCCGGCGCATCAGCGACGCCACCAGCGCCAGGTCCTCGCGGCCGTTGACGGCCTCGACCTCTTCCGGCTGCGCGGCGGGCAGGGCCACCGCCTTCTCGCCCGCCTCGATCAGCAGGCCCACCGCGTCCGTCAGGTAGTATTCCTTCTTGTTGTTGTTGTTCGTGATGCGCGCGAGGACCCGCCGCAGCGCCGGCCACCGGAAGGCGTAGAACGACGGGTTCACTTCCTTGATGGCGTACTCCGCGGGCGTGGCCTCCCTGGCCTCGACGATGCGCAGAAGGTTGCCGGCGGCGCCGCGCACGATCCGCCCGAACCACTTCGGGTCCTCCAGGATGGCCGTCACCAGGGTGACCGCGGCGCCCTCGCGCCGGTGCTCTTCCAGCAGGGCCCCGACCGTCTCGGTGCGGATCATCGCCGCGTCGCCCACCAGCACCACCAGGTCGCCCTCGAAGTCGCCCAGCGCCGCCTCGGCCGCCATCACCGCGTGGCCGGTGCCCAGTTGCGGCTCCTGGACGACCCAGGAAATGTCCGGGGCGCCGG
>VGYT01000229.1 GCA_016872895.1 Planctomycetota bacterium | reverse complement strand
TGGCGCTTGCGCCCTTCCGTTTCAACGACGCAGAGGCAAGTCTGTTGCTATTAAAGACCCTATATCTTCTTTCTCTGCGTTCTCCGCGCCCTCTGCGCCCGAGCCGAACGTCCGACGGCGCTCATGCCTGCGTCTTGCGGCGCCTGGCCGGGTCGAGCTCGATCTCGCCGAACTGCTCCTCGTGGCGGCGGATGACCTGCCCCAGGGTCAACGCCAGGCGCTTGGCCTGGAAGTAGTTCATGATGATCCGCTCGCCGATCTGGAGCATGATCTCCGGCTGTCCTCCCTGCCGCTGCGGAGGCGCGACGAGGTTCAGGCCGAAGTCAAGGATGACCTCCTCGGCGGTCGCGTTCGTCCGAAAAGCGTTGGCGTAACTGGAGCGCAGGTTCCGCTCGTCGAGACGTACGGTCACTTCCTGTGCGCCCGGGGCGCCTTCGGGGTGTCCTGCCGCGTTCGGGTTCGCCGGACCGGGGTTGCTGGTTGCCATCCGCGGGCTCCTTCCTGGGAGGTTCGGGGTCGCTCGTGCGTTGTCGCGCCTGGAGAAGAGATACGGGGGGCGGCCCTTCCCCGGTATCGACGGCCCATTATACGGTCCGGGCGCCGCGACAAGAAGGGGGTGCCCCCCTCGCCTATCTTTCCTAGAATCGGCAGTTTCATGCCCCCGAGTTCTGCGATTCGGCGAACCGAACCGCGCCGCCGCCGTGTTCAACATAACGGAATTTATTCGCGGGGGAAAGCGATGACAAACACCAGGCCGCCCTGCGGGGCGTGCCACGGCCCGCGGCGGCGGACGGTGGTACGTGTGCGGCCGGGAGCGCTGGCGGCCCTGCTTGCCGCGGTCGTCTGGCCGGCCGCCGCCTGGGTGACGGCCGGCGAACCGCCTCCGGGCGGAACCGCGGCGCACAAGCCGCCCGCGCTGCCCGCCCCGCCCGCGTTCCACACGCTGGCCGTCAGCCGCATCGGAGACGTCCAGGGCGACAGTTTCCTCTTCACGCGCCAGGGCGGCAGCAAGGTGCGCATCCGCCTGGCCGATGCCCAGTGCGCCTCGCTGGATGCAACAGTGCGGGCAAACGCCAGGACCGTGGCCACGCGGCTGCTTGAGGAAGCGCCTGTCTGGGTCTTCCCGTTCGGCCAGGCCGCGGGGGCCGATGGCGACGAAATATGGGCATGCGTCTGGACGTCGAAGGGGTGGCTGTCGGAGGTGCTCGTCGGCGCGGGCTACGCCAGGCGGGTCGCCGCGGCGGCCAGGCAGGGCGGTGCGGGCGAGGCGGCGCTCGGGCCGCTCCAGCCCGCTCCGAGCGCGGCCGCCCCGCCGGGGCCGCCCGCGTTCGCCCCCGCCTCGTGCGCGGTCGCCGAGGGCGACTCGTTCCAGGCCGACCACGCCGGCCGCAAGGTCCGCGTCCAACTGGCCGACGTCACGTGCCAGGACCTGGAATCGCCCCGGCGCGAGGCGGCCAGGACCGAGGCCGCGCGCATCCTCGCCGCCGGATCCGTGTGGGTGCTGCCCTGCTCCGTGCACCGGGGCGCGGACGGCGACGAAGTGCGCGCCCGCGTGTGGACGGCGGGCGGGTGGCTCTCCGAAGCGCTCCTGAAGGCGGGCCTGGCGAATCGCAGCGAAACAGAGCCGCGACCGTCAGGGAGCGGCGCCGTCGCCCCCGGCCCGGCCCTCACCGTCAAGCCGCCGGTCAAGCCGCCTCCGTCCAAGCAGCCCGCACCGGATGAAATCAAGTGGCGAGAGGTGTCTGTCGCCGTCGGCTCAGGCGCGGCCATGAGTTGCCGGTCCAGCCGGTTCAAGATCGAGGCGCCCGTGTGGCGCATCTCGTGGAACCTGAAGCCGTGGCGCGCAGGCAGCCCCGTGTCGCTCTCCGTCTGCCGCGTGGACGAGAACGTGACAACCGGCGGCGTTTCCACGCACGTGGCCTCGTACGCGGGCGTGACGGGCAGCACCGTCATCCGCGCCCAGCCGGGGACGTTCTGGATTCAGATCACCGGATCGCCGCAACTGGGCGTCAAGGTCGAGGTGCCGGAACAGCCGTGACGGGGAATACCTGTCGAATTCGGCGCATAAGAGAACCCCCGGCCCTTGCGAGCCGGGGGCTTCTAGTTCGCGGATCGTCTTAAGCGCCAAGGCGCCGGACGTTCTCGGCCTTCGGGCCCTTCGGGCCCTTGGTCACATCGAACTCCACGGCTTCACCCTCCGCGAGGGTCTTGAAACCGTCGCCCTGGATGCTCGTGTGATGCACGAACACGTCCGGGCCGCCTTCCTGTTCAATGAATCCGAAACCCTTCTGATCATTGAACCACTTCACTTTTCCCTTAGCCACAGGTACCGCTCCTACAGACTCCCGGAATCTGTCCCACGGGCCCAAGCCGGGAAGGTCTAACGGACCCATGGTGCCAGGCGGCACTTGCCGCCACGTCCCCTGCCGGCCGCCTGCCGCACGCGCGGCACAAAAAGCCGGCTGGGGATTTGCTGACGGCACATCCTATACCTTGGGGGCCTGCGTGTCAACAGTTAAAAACTCGTCATGGTAAGCGCTCAACTGCGTGGGGACTCAAGATCGGCGGGTGGCATGCCCAGGCCGCCGTTTGCCTGGGCAGTGCTCTCCAGCCGCAGATTCTCGCATGCCCACGCACCTGCCTGTCGGCAGGCAGGTACACCGGCGCGGGCATGCCACCCGGCGAAAAAAAACTAGGGCGGCAAAGTTGACTGGCGTGCGCCCGTTTCTAGCGCTCTGCACCGTCGGAGCCGCAACCGTTCCCGTTGTCACGGCTATTTAAAGGCGGGCCTCAAGCGAATCTTGCCGCCCTGGAAAAAAACCCCCGACTCGCAGGAGCCGGGGGTTTCCAGTTCGAGGTTGTCTTACGCGTTCACTCGTTTGACGTTCTCAGCCTTCGGGCCCTTCGGACCCTGGGTGACGTCAAATTCCACTTCCTCGCCCTCGGCCAGGGTCTTGAAGCCCTCGCCGGTGATACCGGTGTGATGGACGAACACGTCCGCACCGTTGTCCTGTTCAATAAACCCGTAGCCCTTCTGGTCATTGAACCACTTCACTTTGCCTCGTGCCACAGCAACAACTCCTTACGCGCTTCCCGGCGCCTCTATCCTGGGTCCTCAGCCGGGAAGCCCCAACAGGACCCACGGAGAGTGGACGAGCACCCGCCCGCCCTGCCCCCGGCGCACGAATCCACCTGGACCCGCCCAACGCCGAGGGTCATTCGATGCAGAATAATACACAGGGGGCGCCGGGCGCGTCAACAGCAAAAATCCCCCAGCGGAGAATCCCCGGCGCGATGCCATAACTTTTGAAACTGGCCGCCGGCACGGTTATGTTACCTCCGCTGCCGCGCGCAGGCGCCAGGAGACTGCGGGTGCCATGCTTCCGCCTTCGCGCGAGCGGCGAAGCCGCTTCGGCGGAGTCGCTTCGCTTGCGGAAGCATGCTCTCCGGCCTCGCACGACCATGCTTTCGCGACGGCGCGAAAGCATGGCACCCACAGAGTGAGGAGAACTCGACCATGCGATCGCTCTTACCGGTAACATTGCTTCTTGCGGCGATGGGCCTGCTTGCGGCCGGCGCCCCGGCTGCCGAGCCGGTGAACCCGTATCCGCGCCAGGTTCTTTCCACCGAGGAGGTTGCAGAGTGGACGTTCGACGCCGGCCCCGACGGCTGGTCGGCCCTCCACCACTGCCGCGCAGAGGCCGCCGGCGGAAACCTGAAGATCATCTCCACCGGCGACGACCCGTACCTTGCCGGCCCGGCCGTGCGCGGCGAGGGGCCGGTGGCGGCCGTCCTGCGCATGAAGTCCTCCGCCGGGGGCGGCGGCCAGATATTCTGGGCCACCGAGCAGCACCCCAACTTCGCCGAGGAGCACAGCGCCCGCTTCGCCATCGAGCACGACGGCCAGTGGCACGAGTACCGCGCGGCACTGGCCAGCGGCGAGACCATCACGCGGCTGCGGCTGGACCCGGCGGCGGCGCCCGGCGAAATCCTCATCGACCGCATCGGGCTTGAGCGCATCCGCCTGCATCCGCTGGAACTCCTGGCCGTCGAGCAGTCGGGCGGCAAGTTGCACCTGGACTTGCGGAACCACTCGGATGCGGCCATCGACTTTGCCGCGGGCGCCCAGCGGAACGTCCAGCCGGGGCGGTCCACCATCGAGGCCCGCAAGGACCGCCGCGTCAGTTTCCTCGACGCGGCCCTCGCCCCGTTCGAGCCTGTGACCGTCGCGGTTGAGCCGCACGGCCTGCCGCCCATCCGCCGCACGGTCTTTCTCTTCCGCCCGGACGCGGAGCGGGCGTGGCTCACAATCAAGACCGACGGCCTCACCGTGAAGGCCGCGCCCGACGGCTCCGGCGCGCGGCTCGAGGCGGGCGGCGCGCTCGTGGCGGCGCTGTGCCCGCTGGTGCACCGCGGCGGCACGCTGCCTCGGCTGCGGGTAAGCGCCCAGGCTGGGGGCCTGGTGTTCGAAGGCGACGGCGTGCGCGTGACCCTGGCGGCCCAGCGCGACGAGGTTTCCGTAAGCATCACGAGCGCCGAGCCCGTTGAAGGCCCCGTGCTGCGGGCGCAAGGCGGGCTGGAAGGCGGACTCTTTGCCGGCCTGGAATATCTGGGCCGCGGCGAGCGGTCATCCAGCGACCTCGACATCGAGACCGCCGAGCGGCTGCGCTACGCACCCGACCCCATGAAAGTCACGATGCCCCTGATGGCCTGCGCCACGGAGCGCGGCCTGGCGGCCCTCACGTGGACCGACATGGCCCTTCAGCCCGTCTTTGCCGCGCCGAACTTTTTTGACGGCCAGGCCGACCACCGGATGGCCCTGCGGGGCACAAAGATCGAGGCCGTAATCCTGGTGCGCCCGTCAGAGCCGCGACCGTCAGGGAGCGGTGCCGTTAAGCCGACCGTGGAGGACGCGATCCTGTGGGCGGTGCGCAGGCGCGGCCTGCCGCCCCCGCCCCCGCCGCCGCGCGACCCGGCCGCGCAGGACAAACTCTGCCTGGCGGCAATCACGGGCCCGTGCGCGGGACCGGCCGGCTGGGGCCACTGCGCCGAGGCATCGTGGCAGCGCCATCCGTACGCCGACATCGCTTCCACACTGTGGCGCCTGACGGGCCAGGCGCCCGCGGGCCTTGAGAAACTCGTGCCCGGCGGCGGGCACGTCCGCAACGATGCCATCTACTTCGTGACCGGCCGCGCGGCCGAGTGGCTGCGCGTGCGCGCCGGCCAGGTCCAGGGCATCCTGCGCGAGCAGAAAGAAGACGGCTCGTTCCGCTACAGCGGCAAGTACCAGCGCGGCCATTACGAGGACACGTCCAGCGGCCACTGCGCCCGCAGCGCCGCCGTTCTGCTGGACTACGCGCACCTGACGGGCGATGACGCCGCCCGCGACGCGGGTCTCAAGACGCTTGAATATATGAAGCGATTCAGTGTGCCGCGCGGCGCACAGACGTGGGAACTCTCGCTTCACACGCCCGACGTCCTGGCCTCGGCCCACCTTGTGTGGGCGTACGTGCGCGGGTACCAACTTACCGGCAAGGACGAGTACCTGGCGCACGCCCGCCGCTGGGCCCTGACGGGCCTGCCGTTCGTGTACCAGTGGGCGAGCAGGCCCGTGATGCTCTACGCCACCATTCCCGTGTACGGGGCGACGAACTGGCGCGCGCCGAACTGGATGGGCCTGCCGGTGCAGTGGTGCGGCGGGGTGTACGCCTACGCCTTGGTGATGCTCGCCGCGTACGACAAGGCGCTCGACTGGTCGGAGGTAGCGCGCGGCATCCTCATTTCCGCCCAGCAGCAGCAGGCGCCGGACGGGCCGATGGCGGGCTGCCTGCCCGACTCGCTGGCGCTGGAGGCACAGCGGCGGCAGGGGCCTTTCATCAACCCGTCGGCCATCGTCAGCCTCCAGCGGGCGCTCGACGGCCAGGCCGACTCTCTTGCCGTGGCCGCCGACGGCAAGCACCGCGTCTGCTCGCCCTTCCCCGTGACCATCAAGGACGGCAAGGCCGTCATCCAGGCGCGGGCGGGCGCAGCATACCAGGTGCTCATCGACGGGAAGCGCATCGTGGACGTGAAGTCGGCGGGCACGGACACCGTGCCGATGGAGTGATACACGTCCCGGGGCGTTGCCCCGGCCTGCACCTACCGCGCCGGGAAGCCCGACGGGACCGCCGGCCGCGAACCGGCTACCCGCAGGTCCTTGAGGACCAGGTCGCCGCTGTCGGCCAGCACGAGGTGAAGGCGCACCTCGCGCTCGACCCACGCCTCGGCCGTCGCATCGGCGCCGCCGGCCAGAAGCACCCGCACGCGGCCGGTGATAACGACCTCGTCGCTCTCCGGTCCGGTCATGGCGATGTTCTGCGTCTGCCACTCGGCGCGATCATCGACGGTGCGGCCGGCAAGGCCCGCCTGTTGCTTCATCTCTTCGTACAGGCGGCGGCTGCGCGAGCCGTCGCTTGCCGTGCACGAGGTCAGGCTGCGCAGCAGCCGCCGGGCGAGGCTCTGCCCGGCCGCGCCGGCAGCCAGGTTCCCCGTAGCGATAATCTCCGAGACAACCTTCCACGTGCCGCGCGGATACTCGTACAGCGCCCACGAGCAGAAGGGCGCATCGAGCGCTGCGCCCGGGCGGCCGGTGTCCCACCGCTGGGCCGCCTCGCCTTCCACCAGGCAGACGGGGCCGTACCACGTGCGCTCCTGGCCGTGCGGCAGGCTCAAGCGCCGCTCGTAGGCGTCGAGCATGACGGCCTTGCGGACGGTGATGCGGGTCTCGCCGCCCGACGCGCCGCGGCGCTCCTGCCGCAGTTTGTCCTCGTAGCGGCCGGGCGGGCCGAAGTCGCCCATGAAATCGCGCGGCAGCATGGCCCGCAGCGCAGCCGTGTCGCCGCGCGCGGCGGCCTGGCAGAACGCTTCCAGCGCCCGGCGCGGGCCTTCCGGCACCGCGTCCAGGCCCGATATGGCAAGCGTTCCGGCGGGAACAGGCGCCCCGGCGCCCGGCGCGGGCGGCGAGGGCGCAAGCGCCAGCAGGCGCTTCACGCCGGCCGCGCACTCGCCCTCGGGAAACGCGCGGGCGAGTTCCTCGGCCGCGTCGCGTGCCCGCTGCGGCTGAAGGGCCTGCTCCAGGAGAATCGCCAGGCGCCCCATCGCGCGGTCGCGCAGAGGGAACTCCGGGTGGCGCTCCAGTACGACCTCGCATGCGTGGATGGCTTCCGCGCGGTCGGCGTCGGGGCCGGAGCGGCGCGAAGCATCGTCGGCCAGGAGCCAGAAGGCCCAGGCGGCGTGGCGGCTCAGGGGGTGCTCGCGGCGAATTGTGTCGAGCGCCGCAGCGGTCTGCGGCCCCGGCGCTCGCTCGCCGACAAGGGCCGCCGCCGTGCTCGCCTGCCACAGCCGCGACGCGGCCACGTCGTCCGGGGCGGCGAGCGGCCGGACGGTTACGGCCAGCGTGCCGCCCTCGCCCCAGCCGTCGCTGCGGATTTCGTGGCGGCCTGGCTCCCCAAGAAGAAACAGCGGCGGCGACTTTTCATCGTTCTCGCGGCGGGCGATGACGGCCAGCGCCGGCCGCGTGCACGACTTGCCGGGATCAAGCACCATCGCCTGCGCCAGCCGCGGAGAGACGACCTTCACCCACACAGGCTCCGGCGCAGCGGCCTCGCCGGCCTTCCGTACGGTGACGTTGTATATCCACCAGTCGGGCACGCGCGCGGGACCGGCCAGCGTGTTGCGGTACGCAACGTTCAGGAAGACCGGCAGGCCCGGCCATGCGGGGCCGACAGGGCCGCTCACGCGGCGCTCCGGCGCCCAGGGAAGTTCGGGGGGCTTGGCGGGAGCGCTCTTCTCGGCAAGGGCGGGGGGCGCCCCGGCGGCGGGAGCAAGAGGGGCGGGCACCGGGGCCGCGCTTGCAAGAACGCGGCGGGTCGGGAGACCCGCCGCGCAAAACGCAGCGGGCGCACCGGCGGCCAGCAACGTCAGCAGAAGGGACGCGGCGACCGGCGCAAGAACGCGGCGAGTCAGGAGACCCGCCGGGCAAAACGCTTGCCGACCCGCCGCGAAGAACGCTTCTTCACCTGCCGCCCGAGGCTTCTCGAACTGCGTCCGGGCGTGGCGCATGGCCCGTCAGCCGCCCTCGCTCAGGCGCTCGTAGTATCGCT
>VGYT01000228.1 GCA_016872895.1 Planctomycetota bacterium | reverse complement strand
TCACTAATCGTCACGGCTGCGACCTCTGTCGCGCCCGCCGGGGCGTGCGGCCGGGAGGCTGCCCTCGCAACGCGCTCTCGCAACGTACGCCACGTGGCACGGCCGGCTTGTCCGGCCGTGGGCGAGTCCGCTGATACCGGCCACGGCCTGCCCGCCGGCCGGCAGGCGGGGCCGGGCAAGCCGGCCGTGCCGCACACGGTTACGAAACGGCCTTCTAACGCTCCTCGATGCGGCGCGATGTGCGCGCCCTGCGGCGGACCGCGCACTGCCTCGGCGCCGCCGCCAGCAGCACGACCGCCTGGGCGGCAACCGCCTCGCCCTCGCCGATGGGGCCGAGGCCCTCCAGGGTTCGGGCCTTCAGCCCCACGGCATCGGGCGCAAGGCCGAGCACCTCGGCCAGGCGCTCCCGCATGCGGGCCTTCAGGCCCCCCAGTTTCGGCCGCTCAAGCAGGACGTTGGCGTCGGCCCCGGCGACGGCCCAGCCCGCCCGGCGGGCCATCTCCACCACGCGCCCTAGGATCATCGCGCTGTCGGCCCCGGCCCACGCCTCGTCGGTCTCCGGGAAGAAATCGCCCAGGTCGCCCAGCCCGGCGGCGCCCAGGACGGCGTCGGCCACGGCGTGGAACACGACGTCGCCGTCGCTGTGGGCCAGCGCGCCCCTGTCGCCCGGCGCCTCGACGCCCGCCAGGACCAGACGCCGGCCCTCCACCAGGCGGTGTATGTCGAAGCCGATGCCGATGCGCACGAGAGCCGTTGCCATTTGCGTTTCGCTGCGGGCCGGGATGACCCGCCGCTTCCGCCTTCGCGGCAGCCCGGCGGCGCCGGGGCGGACAAATCCGCCGCCGGCCCCGGCGGCGCCGGCCTCGCCCGACCGCAGCGCCGGCCGAGTGTATCGGCGCGCCGCGGCGTTTGCAAGCACGTAGCCGGGGCGCCTGGTCGGGGCGCGGGCGGCGCCCAATCGGATTGGCTTGCACCCGCCCCAGCCGCAAAAGATCGCCATGCCACGGAAGAAGATTGCCAGGCCCGATGCGGCCGCGGCGCCTGCGGCTGCTGCGAGGTCTTCCGGGGCGAGACCAGGGAGAAACGCGCCTTCGAGGACCGCCACGCCTCGACCCAGGCCTGCATCGAGTTCATGCGGCCCCGCTGCCTCGACCTCGCCCGCGTCATCGAGCGGCCCGAAGATGGCATCCAAACGGTGAACTGACGGCCCCGCCCCGTTGAGGCGGCAAAGAAGAGGCAAGGAACCCGCTTCTTCCCGCCGAAGGGGCAGGGGCGATCATGCCTTCACGTGGAGCAGCAGGGCGATGACGGCGAGGCCGGCGGCCGAGGCGGCCGCCAGGATGAAGCCGCGCTGCACGCTCGTCCGCCGGGCGTAGGCGCCGATGAGCATCGGCAGCGCCGTGCACCCAAGCCCCCCCAGCGTGAAGAACAGCCCGATGGCCCGACCGTGCAGCGATTCCGCAAAGTGACCCAGCAGAACGGCCACGAGCGTCGGGTAGATCGGCCCGAAGATGACGCCCACGGCGATCACCAGCGCCGCCGTCAGCACCCGCCCGCGGCACAGCACCACCGCCGCCCACACGCCGACACTGACCAGGGAGAGCCCGAGGATCACCAGCGTCTCGCTCCCCTTCGGCAGGGTCAGGGCCGTCACGAGCCGCGAGGCCGTGTACGCGATCCAGAAGCCGGACAGCAGCGCGGAGGCGGAGCCTTCCTTCATCCCCTTATCGGTCACGTAGGTTGTGGCCCAGGCCGCCATGGTGGCCTCGGCCGGCATGTAGAAGAACAGGGCGAGCGCGCAGAGCCACATGACGGCGTCGCCCAGCAACGTGCCGAGGCCCGTGGCGGCAGCCGCCGTCCCTGCCTGCTGGGCCGGCGCGGGGGCGGGGGCGGGGAAGTGCGCCACGCACGCCAGGACGCCGATCACGATGCCTGTGGTCGCCAGCAGGAGCAGGGTCTTCCGCAACGCGAGCCGCCGCACGAGGAACGCCACCCCCAGCGGTGTGACGAACGAGCCGACGCCGAAGATAAAGCACCCCAGGTTGATCGCATACGCCGCGCTGCCCCCGAAAGCGGGCAGCGACAGCGGGTTGACCACGTTGATGAGCGTCGCCCACGCCGCGCTCAGCAGCACCGTCGCCGCCAGGACCATCCGGTACCCGGTCGCCTGCGCGAGCGCCGCCAGGCTCGCAGCGAACAGGATCGAGCCGCCGATGGTCACGGGCTGCCTGCCCACCAGGTCGCTCAAAAAGCCGACGGCGAACATCGCGGGGATCAGGGTGAAGCCGAACGCGGCCAGCAGCCCGCCGATGCGGGCCTCGTCAATCCGCAGATTGCGGGCCAGCGTCACCTTGATGCTGCCGAGCAGGGCCGTGCCCATGCCCGTGGCGACGAGAATGACGATCACGAGCGCGAGGAGCAGGTTCATCCGTGGCGCCTCCGAGGGAGAAATGGGAACATCCTGTGCCGTTGGGCATGCTTCCCTGTTTCGCCCGCTGTTTCTGTCGGCCGCCCGCAGTGCGACGCGCCGGCGTGCCGCCCGCCTTGCCCGATTCCAAACTATGCCGCGAGGTCGATCGGGTCAATCCAAAAACGGCGGCGGCGGTTCCGTGGCAGACACCGGCGGCGATGGGCCGCGCCCGGACAAGCAGGCCCTGCCCCAGTTGCGGCCTTGCCGCCGCGATTCAACCCGCGGCAGATTGACATGCTGCCACGACCGTTGTACCCTTTTGCCAATGCAAGCAGAGAAGCCGTTACTGGCCGCGATCAAGAAGTTTGCCGAAGCCGTTACGGCCAAGATGACGACCTTGACCGCCGGCGAGCCGGAAGACCAACTGCGCGCCCCGTTTGAGAACTTCGTGCAGGAACTGGCCCACGCCCTCTTCCTGAAAGTCGTCTGTACGGGCGAAACCATGCTGCCCGGACGCCTCGGCAAGCCGGACTACGCCCTGCACGCCTCGAAACTACTGGCCGGCTACGTTGAACTGAAAGCCCCCGGCGTTGGTGCAAACCCCAACCGCTTCACCGGCCACAATCGAAAACAATGGGACCGGTTCCGGGCTATACCCAATCTTCTTTACTGCGACGGCAATGAATGGGGCCTGTACCGCAGCGGCAAGGCCGTGCGCCCCGTCGCCCGACTTTCCGGCGACGTGGCAACCGACGGCAAGAACGCCGCGAGCGCCAAGGACGCCCAGGCCGTCCTCGGCCTGCTGACCGACTTCCTTTCCTGGCAACCGACCATTCCCACACGGCCGGCAGTCGGCGGGGGCCCGCCGGAAATCGACCTCAAGGGCCTGGCCGACCTTCTTGCCCCGCTCTGCCGCATGCTGCGCGATGATGTAACCGACGCCTTACAGGACCCGCAATCGCCCCTGGTGCAACTCGCCAAAGACTGGCGGCAACTCTTGTTCCCCGACGCAAGCGATGTACAATTCGCCGACTCCTACGCGCAGACCGTGACCTTTGCGCTCCTGCTCGCCCGAAGCGAAGGGGCGGACCCGCTGGCCTTGGCGAACGCCGAGGCCGCGCTTGCAGCCGAGCACAGCCTGCTTTCCCGCGCGCTTCAGGTGTTGACCGACCCGAACGGCCAGCCGGAAATCTCTGCTTCCCTGAACCTCTTGATCCGTGTTATCGGCGCAGTGCCCCTGGCGGCGCTCGCTCGCCCCAAGGAGCCGTGGCTTTACTTCTACGAAGACTTCCTGGCCGCCTATGACCCCAAGTTGCGTAAGGACGCCGGGGCGTACTACACCCCTGTTGAAGTCGTCCGCGCCCAGGTTCGCCTGATTGACGCCCTTCTGCAGAACCGCCTGGGCAAGCCCCTGGGCTTCGCCGATCCCGGCGTGGTCACGCTGGACCCGGCTGCCGGCACGGGAACTTACCTTCTTGGCGTTATTGACCACGCCTTGGCCAAAGTGGAGGCCCAGCAAGGCCCGGGGGCCGTGCCGGGCCAGGCGTCGGCCCTGGCCGATAACATCTACGGCTTTGAGATCATGGTAGGCCCCTACGCCGTCAGTGAACTTCGCGTAAGCCGCGCGCTGGCCGACAGGGGCGCGAAACTGCCCGCCGGCGGAAGCCACGTCTACCTTACCGACACGCTGGAAGGCCCCGACACCCTGCCCCCGGCGCTGCCCTTCTACCTGAAACCGATTGCCGAGCAGCACGCCAAGGCCCTGAATGTCAAGGCCGCCGTGCCAGTCATTGTCTGCCTGGGCAACCCGCCTTATGACCGCCACGAAGCCGCCGACCAGACCAATAAGGCTCGCACCGGCGGCTGGGTCCGATGGGGCGATGACGGCAAGGGCACGGGGGCAATCTTCAAGGACTTCCTGGACCCGGTGATTACTGCCGGACATGGGGTACACGCCAAATGGTTGTACAACCTATACGTCTACTTCTGGCGTTGGGCGCTGTGGAAGGTCTTTGAGGCCAGGACGGCCGCCGGGCCGGGCGTGGTCAGTTTCATCAGCGCGTCGAGTTACCTGGACGGCGACGCCTTCTCGGGCATGCGCGAGCACATGCGCCGACTGTGCGATGAAATCTGGATTCTGGACCTGGGCGGCGAAGGCCGGGGCACGCGAAAGAGCGAAAACGTCTTCGCCATTCAAACGCCCGTGGCAATCGCCGTCGCCGTTCGCTACGGCAAGGCCAAGAAGGACACGCCCGCCAAGGTCCATTACGCCCGAATTGCCGGCACGCGCGAGGAAAAATTGAAGGCCCTGGAAGCCGTGGCCGACTTCGCTTCGTTCACCTGGCGGGACTGCCCCGACGATTGGCACGCGCCCTTCCGCCCGGCCGGAACAGGCAAGTATTCAGCCTGGCCCATGCTGATAGACCTTCTTCCCTGGCAGCATTCGGGCGTCCAGTTGAAAAGGACTTGGCCGATAGCACCTGACGCGGCAACGCTGGAAGCGCGTTGGCGTGCTTTGCTATCGGCGAAAGACAGGGCAACAGCTTTCCACGGCACGGGCGACCGTGAAGTTGACGGCGTATACCGTGTCGCCCTGACAGCAAACGCCGATTACAGGCCGATTGCGGATTTGCCACGAAATGCCCCAATCCCCCCTGTCACGCGCTATGCGTACAGGTCTTTCGACCGGCAGAACATCATAGCCGATGGGCGCTTGATGTCGCGCCCCCGCCCCGACCTTTGGGCTGCCCACGGCGACGCGCAAGTCTATCTCACAAGCCTGTTGACACGGATATTAGGGCGTGGACCGGCGGCAACCGCGTGCGCCGACATCCCTGATCTCCACCAGTTCCCAGGGGGTGCCGGCAAGAGCATCGTTCCCCTGTACCGTGACGCGGCGGGGAAGGAAGCCAACATACTGCCGGGGCTGCTGGATATGCTCGCCCATGCATACGGCGGCAAAGTGACGGCGCAAGACTTCCTGGCCTACGTCTATGGCGTGCTTGCCCAGCCTGCCTTCACCGAGCGATTCGCAGATGAACTCGGCACGCGCGAACTTCGCGTACCCCTCACGAAGAACGCCGCCCTGTTCACCCAGGTCCGCGACGCGGGGGCAAAACTGCTTTGGCTGCACACCTACGGCCAGCGATTCGTGCCCAAGGGCAAGCACGCCGGGCAAGTGCCCAAGGGCGCCGCACGCTGTGTCGCGCCTGTTCCCGCCGAAGCCGAAAACTATCCCGACAAGTACGACTACAACGAGGCTGCGCGCACGCTGCACGTTGGCCACGGCAAGTTTGCCCCCGTCGCCCCCGAAGTGTACGAGTTCGAGGTGTCCGGCCTGAAGGTGGTTCAATCGTGGTTGGGCTACCGGATGAAGAAGCCCAGGGGCAAGAAGTCTTCGCCCCTGGACGAAATCACGCCCGCCACTCTGGGCGGCTGGCCGAGCGAATTCACGACCGAACTCTTGGAACTCCTGTGGGTGCTGGAAGCCACGCTTGCCGAGTACCCCGCCCAGGCCAAACTTCTGTCGGCCCTGGTCAAGGGGCCGTGCTTCACGGCGGATGAACTGCCCGCCGTGCCGCCCGCCGCCCGTAACCCGCCCCCGCGCCCCTCGGCCAAAGGGTTGCTCGACGAACCGCCGGACGAACACGGATAGCCGGACAGCCGTTCGCCGTTCGGGCTTGCCCAATGCCGGTTGGCGGATGCCGGTTCCCCCCGTTGCCTTCCTGCCTTTGCGCCCTTGCGGCTTTGCGTGAGGGTCTTTGCGAATTGCCGAAGTACGATTGCCCGCTGCCGCGGCCGGCCGCCGATGCTCTGCGGCTGTAACTCCGCACTCCGAGTTCCTCGCTCCGCACTGCCTTTGCCCCACTTGCCCAGTTTCCCCATTTTTGCATATACTATAGTATATCTCCCGCGCGCCCCCAAAAGTTATCCACCACGGCTTATGGCCATACCTTCGATGCCAGAAGCGGTCAAAAGCGGTCAAAAAAGCGCAAACGGAGGACAATTCCGATCAAGAACGGTCAAAAACGTTCAAAAAGCGCGCGATTTTGCCTTACCTATCTTAACATTTTGCCCGCGCGCCCCCTCTGGCGCTAGCGCCAGGGCCGTTTTGCCCCTCCGAAAGGGGTCAAAACGGGCATTTTCGGGGCGCGACGGGGCGGGTCAAAAAGTTATCCACAATTTGCACTTGAGCCACGGGCGGCGGCGCGGGGCCGCGTCAGGCCGCCGGGACCGCCGGAGCGCCCTTCGTGCGGCCCACCCAGGAAAGGTCCGCCAGGCCGCCGAAGTGCTCCTTGAAGATGCGGTAGTACAGGAGTTCCTCCGGCGTGGCCAGGAGCCATCCGTTTGGCAGGCGGCGCTCGCGCTGGAAATCCGACGGGGTGATCCGCCCCTCGGCATGGCGGGCCAGAAGGTCGCCCACGCCGGCCCCTTCCCAGAACTTGCTCTTTGGGCGGTCGAGGACGGCCTGCGGCAGCGCGCCCTGGATGGCGCGGCGGAGAATCCATTTTTCGACGCCGCCGCGGATCTTCAGCCCCGGCGGAATGCGCAGCGCGTAGTCCGCCACGTCCGCGTCGAGGAACGGCACGTGCGCCAGCAGGCCGTGGGCCGCGGAGCAGCGGTCCACGCGCTGAAGCGCCGTGTTGTGCAGCCGACCGGTGATGTCGAGCAACTCGTCGGGCAGTTGTTCCGCCGGCAGGGCCTTGAGGTACTCGTAGCCGGCGAAGAGTTCGTCGCCGCCCTCGCCGGAGAGGACCTCGGGCACGTGCTCGGCGGCCAGGCGGCCGACGAGGTAGTTCGTCACGCTGGAGCGCACGAGGAGGGCGTCGAACGATTCCAGGTGGCGGATGACCTCCGGCAGAACGGCGAGCAACTCCGCCGCGGTCGGGACTGCCTCGTGGTGCTGCGACCCCAGGTGCTCGGCGGCCGCGCGGGCATACTCCAGGTCGGGGGCGCCCGCCAGTCCGGCGGCGAATGTGTGAAGGGCGTTGACGTGCGGCCGGGCCAGGGCCGCCATCGTGCTGGAATCCAGGCCGCCGGAGAGCCACGCCCCGGCTTCCGTGCCGCCGATACACTTGCGGACGGCCGCCTCGAGGCGGCGTCGCAACTCCGTCGCGATCTCCTCCGGCCGCCCGTCCAGAAGCGGTTGTTTCTGGGGCCGCGCATACGCCTGGCACCGCACGCCGTCGAAGGTGTGGCCGGGCGGAAGTTCGGACACCGCGCGGGTCATCTCGGCCAGGGCCTTCACCTCCGAGGCGAAGCAGACGGCCCCGTCGGCCGTCCGGCCGTAGTACAGTGGCGCAACGCCGAGCGGGTCGCGGCTGAGGCGCAGCCGGCCGGCGATGACCTGTGCCTCGGCCAGCCGCCCGCCGCCGGATGCGTCGCGCACGGCGTTGTCGGCCGCGGCGGGGCGGCACGCAGGCGGGGGCATGCCACTCTGCCAGACGGCCCCGAGGGTTGCGCCTTTGACCTCGAAGACGGCGCGGCCGCCGCGCCCCCGATGCGAGATGAGGCCGAGCATGCGCTCGACCTGGGCCTGCCGCCCCTGTGCGCCGATTCCAGCGATGCCTGGCATGGCGATCTCCCTGGTTGCTGCGCGGCGGATCTGCTGAGCCGCCCGGCAAACGTCAATCAAGCGCTGCGGTACTACTGCCCGCCGCGAACCGTGTACAGGTGCACGTCGCGCTGGGGGAACGGAATGGAGATGCCCTCGGCCTCGAAGCGGTCCTTGATGGCCAGGTTCAGTTCATCCACGATGCGGA
>VGYT01000227.1 GCA_016872895.1 Planctomycetota bacterium | reverse complement strand
ATCCGCCGCGAGGCCGACCGCGTGGTCGCCCTGGCTCAAACCCGCGAAAAGGCGTGCATCGGCACCGGGGCACTGCCCTACGAGACGCCGCCCGAAAACGTCCTGCGGCTGAAGGAGTACCTCGCCGGATAGCACGTTTAGCCGCCGCGCTTGCGCGGCGCAGGTTCAGCCGCCGCGCTTGCGCGGCGCAGGTTCAGCCGCCGCGCTTGCGCGGCGCAGGTTTAGCCGCCGCGCTTGCGCGGCGCAGGTTCAGCCGCCGCGCTTGCGCGGCGCAGGTTCAGCCGCCGCGCTTGCGCGGCGCAGGTTCAGCCGCCGCGCAGACTCGGCGAGGAGGTGCACATGACGCCCCTGCCGTGCATCGTGCTGGCGACACTTCTTGCGGCGACGGCCGCTGCGCCCGCGCCGCAGTCCGCCTCGCCGCTCAAGGTGTGTTTGGTGTCGGCCTCGGCCGAGTACAAGTCCGACGAGTCGCTCGCCGGGTTCCAGAAGTTCCTCGATGGCGGCTACAACGCCGCCTGCACGCGCGTCTTCGGGGCCGACAAGGGCGACACGCTGCCCGGCCTGGAAGCCATCGACTCATGCGACGTGATGGTCCTGTTCGCCCGCCGCGTCACCCTGCCGCCCGAGCAACTTGCGCGCGTCAGAAAATATTTCCAGGCGGGCAGCCCCCTGGTCGGCCTTCGCACCGCAAGCCACGCCTTCCAGAACTGGCTGGAGTTCGACAAGGAGGTCCTCGGCGGAAACTACCAGGGCCACTACGGGGTCGGCCCCGTCACGCAGGTGGAGATTGTCGAGAAGAACAAGGGCCACCCCGTCCTGGCCGGCGTCGGCCCGTTCAAGTCGCCCGCGTCGCTCTACAGGAACACGGGCGCCGCCGCCGACATCGACCTTCTGCTGACGGGCACGATAACGGACCCGAAGAGCAAGCAGAACGTCACGCATCCGCTCGCCTGGACGCGCGTGCACAACGGCGGCCGCGTGTTCTACACGTCGCTGGGGGCGCCGGACGACTTCGCCAACGAGACCTTCCGGCGGATGCTCCTGAACGCCGTCTTCTGGGCGGCCAAGCGGCCGGTGGAAGGCAAAGCCGCAAAGCAAGTGACGGAGTGACGCTGTAACGGAGTGAACGAGCAGCGGCGGCAGGGCGAGCCGCGACTGTAAAGTCGCGGTTGCGCCGCGCTGTAGGGAGAAGTGTCATGCGCGCCATGACTCGCCGCGCGTTTCTGAAGACCGCCGCGGCCGCGGCGCCTTACGTCGTCACGTCGGCGGCCCTCGGCGCCGCCGGCCGCCCCCCGCCCAGCCGCCGCGCAGCCATCGCCCACGTCGGCGTGGGCGGCCAGGGCACGGGCCTGCTCCGCGGATTCCTTTCCCTGCCCCACGCGCAGAGCGTCGCCGTCTGCGACCCCATCAGCGACCGCCGCTACAACCGGGCCGAGATGGTGAACAAGCACTACGCCGACCAGGCCGCCGCAGGAACCTTCCGCGGCTGCGCGGCCTGCAACGATTTCCGCGACGTGCTGGCCCGCGAGGATATTGACGCCGTGGTCATCGCCACGCCCGACCACTGGCACGTGCCCCTCGCGCTGGAGGCGGTCAGGGCCGGCAAGGACGTGTACGTCGAAAAACCGCTCGGCATCAGCGTGGCCCACGACAAGGCCCTGCGCGAGGCCGTCCATCGCTACGGCGCCGTCTTTCAGTACGGCACGCAGCAGCGATGCTTCAACACGCACTGCGGCTTCGCGTGCGAACTCGTCCGGAACGGCTACCTCGGCCAGTTGAAGGCCGTCCACGTGGTGGCGCCCGACGGCGCGACGGGCGGCGACCCGGCGCCCCAGCCCGTGCCGGACGGCCTGGACTACGACATGTGGCTGGGCCCTGCCCCGGTTACCCCTTACGCGCACGACCGCGTCATGGGCATCGGGCGGTGGCACATCTACGATTACGCCATCGGCTTCATCGCCGGATGGGGGGCGCACCCGCTCGACATCGCGCACTGGGGCTACCCGCACGTGCCGGTAGAGTACGAGGGCACGGGCTTCATCCCCTCCGAGGGCCTGTTCGACACGGTCGTGCACTGGGACGTCCGCGGCGGCTACGCCGGCGGCGCCGAGTTCACGCTGAAGCCCGGCGGCGACAAGACCACCTTCGTGGGCACGGAGGGGTGGGTTGCGCCGTCTCGCGGCGGCATCGCCGCCGAGCCGGCCTCGCTCCTGAAGGTGAAGATCAAGCCGGGCGAGGTGCACCTCCTCCAGGACAACCATCACTACCGCAACTTCGTGGATGCCGTCCTTGCGCGGCGTACGCCGGCCAGCGATATAGACTCGGCCGTCCAGTCGGACATCATGAGCCACCTGGGCGACATCGCCATCCGCACCGGCCGCCTCATCCGGTGGGACCCCGCCCGCGAGACCATCATCGGCGACGAGGAGGCCGCGCGGATGCTCACCCGTCCGATGCGGGCGCCGTGGCGGCTGTAACGGCACGTTCAGCCGCCGCGCTTGCGCGGCGCGAGCAAGTTTAGCCGCCGCGCTTGCGCGGCGCGAGCACGTTCAGCCGCCGCGCTTGCGCGGCGCGAGCAAGTTTAGCCGCCGCGCTTGCGCGGCGCGAGCACGTTTAGCCGCCGCGCTTGCGCGGCGCGAGCAAGTTTAGCCGCCGCGCTTGCGCGGCGCGAGCAAGTTTAGCCGCCGCGCTTGCGCGGCGCGAGCACGTTTAGCCGCCCGGCTTGCCGGGCGCGCAGCGGAGGTAAAACTCATGCTTCGCCGCAACTTCCTGCGCGGCGCCCTTGCGGCCGCGGCCTCGCCGCTCGTCGTCCGCTCAAGCGCCCTGGGCGCGGGCCGGCCCGCCCCCAGCAACCGCGTCGCCGTGGCCTGCGTGGGCGTAAACAACATGGGCGGCCAGCACCTGCGGACGCTCCTGGGAACGCCCGACGCCCAGGTCGTGGCCGTCTGCGACGTGGACGCCCAGGTGCGGGGCGCCGCCCTTCAGGCCGCCGCGAGGGCCTACGGCAGCGACGCCTTCTGCGCGGGCTACAACGATTTCCGCGAGATTCTCGCGCGGCCGGCCGTCGATGCCCTGGTCATCGCCGTGCCCGACCACTGGCATGCCATCATCAGCCTCCAGGCCCTGCGGGCCGGCAAGGACGTTTATTGCGAGAAGCCCATGACGCTTACCATCGCCCAGGGCTGGACCATGATAGAGACCGTCCGCCGCCTCGGCCGCGTCTTTCAGACCGGCACGCAGCGGCGGTCCTGGAGCCAGGTCCGCCACGTATGCGAACTCGTGCGAAACGGACGCATCGGCAGGGTCCTCCGCGCAAGCGCAGGCGTCGGCCTGAACAACCGCGAGTGCGGCCCCACGTGGGAGCCCGAGCCCGTGCCCCCCGGCTTCGACTACGACCTCTGGCTCGGCCCCGCACCGGCGGAACCGTACCATCACCTGCGCTGCCACTACGCATTCCGGTTCATCCTCGATTACTCCGGCGGGCAGATCACCAACAACGGGGCGCACTGGACCGACGTCGTGCAGTGGGCCTTCGGAAAGGACGGCACGGGGCCGCTTGAAATCGAGGGCCGGGCCGAGTGGCCTACATCGGGCCTCTTCACCACCGCCACGGACTTCGAGTGCACGTACACCTACGCCGACGGAGCGCAGTTGACCCTGTCGCCTCGCGGCGGAGCGCCGCGATTCGAGGGCGCCGAGGGCTGGGTAAGCGCCGACAACAAGGCCGACCCGCCCTCGATCCTCTCTTCCGCCATCCGCCCCGACGAAGTCCGCCTGTACGACACCCGCGGCGAGACCCACATGCAGAACTTCCTGCGCTGCATCCGCACGCGCGAGGAACCGGCCGCGCCCGTCGAGGTCGGACACCGCTCCGCCTCCGTCTGCCACCTCGGAAATATTGCCATGATGCTCGGCCGCAAGGTAAAGTGGGACCCCGCCGCCGAGCGATTCGTGAACGACCCGGAGGCGGACCGGCTGCTCTTCCGCGCAATGCGCTCGCCCTGGCACTTGTAACGGCAAGTTCAGCCGCCGCGCTTGCGCGGCGCTTTCCGCAGGTGCAACCTATGCTTCGGCGTCAGTTTCTGTGCCGTGCGGCGATGGCGGTCGGGCCGATGGTCATCGGCGCCGGGGCCCTGGGCGCCGACCGCCTTTCCCCCGGCGACCGCACGACCGTCGGCGCAATCGGCATCGGCGGGCGGGGCCGGGCGGTCCTGCGGTCGTTCCTGTCTGAGCCGCGGGCCCAGGTCGTTGCCGTCTGCGACGTCGATGCCGCCCGCCGCGAGGCCGCCCGGCGCGAGGCCGACGCCGCCTCGGCCGGCTGCGCCGCGTACAACGATTTCCGCGAACTCCTCGCCCGGCCCGACATTGACGCCGTGGTCATCGCCACGCCCGACCACTGGCACGTGCCCGTCGCCCTGGCGGCAGCGCGGGCCGGCAAAGACATCTACTGCGAGAAGCCCCTGTCGCTCACGATCGCCGAGGGCCGCACGCTGGTCGAGACCGTCCGGCGCTGCGGCCGCGTGTTTCAGACGGGCAGCCAGTTGCGGTCGCAGGCGCGGTTCCGCACGGGCTGCGAACTCGCGCGCAACCGCCGCATGGGCACGCTCCGGGCCATCCGCGTGGGCCTGCCCACCGGCCCGTTTCTGCCGCACAGGCCGCCCGAGCCGCCGCCCGACGGCCTCGACTACGATTTCTGGCTCGGCCAGGCCCCCTGGTCGCCGTACGTCCCCGGACGCTGCCACGGAACCTTCCGCTACATCTTCGACTACTCCGGCGGAACCGTGACGGATTTCGGGGCGCACGACATCGACCTGGCGCAGTGGGGCCACGGCACGGAGCACACCGGGCCGGTGGAAATTGAAGGCCGCGGCGACTTCCCCTCCGACGGCCTCTCCGACACGGCCACGAATTTTCACTTCTTCTGCACGTTCGCCGACGGCGTGGTCATGGAAGTCTCAAACGCCTTCCGCCACAGCGTCAGGTTCGAGGGCGACGACGGCTGGATTTACGTCGGCCGCGACAGGAGCGACGCCGACCCGCGCTCGCTCCTGGAATCGCGCATCGGCCCCAATGAAATACACTTGTACGAGAGCCGCGACCACACGGCCGACTTCCTGGACGGCGTACGCTCGCGCGGGCCGACCATCGCGCCGCCCGAGACGGCCCACCGCTCCGTAAGCATCGCCCACCTGGCGAACATCGCCATGCGACTGGGGCGGAAACTGCGGTGGGACCCCCAGGCCGAACGCTTCGTCGGCGACGCCGAGGCCGACAGGATGCTCTCGCGCGCAATGCGCCCGCCGTGGCACTTGTAACGGCACGTTTAGCCGCCGCGCTTGCGCGGCGCGAGCACGTTTAGCCGCCCGGCTTGCCGGGCGCGAGCACGTTTAGCCGCCGCGCTTGCGCGGCGCGAGCACGTTTAGCCGCCCGGCTTGCCGGGCGCGCAAGAAAGGAGCCCCGACAATGCATCGCCCGATGTCTTCGCTTCCGGCCGCAACCGCGGCAATCGCCGCCGCCGCGATTTTCGCCGCCCTCGCCTGCGCCTGGGCCGCCGCAGGCCCGGCCGCACCCGCCCCGGCCGCCGGCAGGCCCGCCGCCGAAGCGGGGGCCGCCAGGCCCCTGAAGGCCGTCGTCATCGCCGGCGGCCACGGATACCCCGAAAAGGAGTTCCCGAAGGTCTTCGAGGGCAACGCCGACATCGCGTGCACCTTCTTCACCGAAAAGGTCGGCGGCGAGGCGTATGACGATATCAGCAAGTGGGACTACGATGCGATCGCCCTGTACAACTTCAACCGCAAGTTGACCGACGCCCAGCAGGCCAATCTGCTCAAACTCCTCGAAAAGGGCGTCGGCCTGGTCGTCCTGCACCACGCCATCGCGGCCTACCCGGACTGGCCGGAGTGGCCCAAAATCTTCGGCGCGCGGTACTACCTGAAGGACGTTGAAGAAGGCGGCGTAAAGCACGCACGCTCCGGCTGGAAGCACGACGTGGACTTCAAGGTCCGCATAGCCGACGCCGCCCACCCCGTGACGAAGGGCGTGGCCGACTTCGCCATCCACGACGAGACCTACTGCCGCTTCGACGTGGACCCGAAGGTGCACGTCCTGCTGACGACCGACGAGCCGACCAGCGAGAAGAACATCGGCTGGACCAAGACTTACGCAAAGGCCCGCGTCTGCTTCATCGTGTTGGGCCACGACGAAAAGGCGTACGCCTCAAAGGAGTACCGGACGCTCGTCGCCCAGGCCATCCGCTGGACCGCCGGCAGGCTGTAGGCCGGGCGGTCGCCGCGGCGTACGTTTACGTTTAGCCGCGGCCGGTACGGCCGCGGCCGTTGCCGTGCGCAACGCCCGTCGCCGTGCCGGCGACGGCTAAACAACGGCGGGCCTTTTCGCGGCGCACATGCCCGCCGCCGCGATTGAACCCGCGCATAACCGCCGCGTGATTCCCCCGCCGCCGGCGAGGTAATTACGGATGTGCCCGGCGCCCCGGAATCAGGGGTCGCGCATGCCTGAAGACATCCATCTCGCCCTCATCGGCGCAGGCCGACACGGCCGCGACCTGCTGAACTACTGCCTCGACATCCCCGGCGTCAGGTTCCGGGCCGTGTGCGACATCTGGCCGTATTCCCAGCGCTACGCCGCAGGAATCCTGAAGAGGCGCGGCCAGCCGGTCGCCGTCTATGAAGATTACCGCGACATGCTCTCGCGCGAAAAAGACCTCCACGCCGCAATCATAGCCACGCCCGACGTTTTTCATCCCGAGCAGGCCGTGGCGTGCCTGCGGGCCGGCCTGCACGTGTACCTTGAGAAGGAAATGGCCATCACCGTCGAGGGGGCACGCCAGGTCGTCCGCGCCGCCAGGGAGACCGGCCGCCTCGTCCAGGTCGGCCGCCAGCACCGCTCCAACCCGCGATACCACGCGGCCTACGAGTTCATCCACGAGAAGCAGGCCGTCGGGCGCATCACGAACGTCTTCGCCCAGTGGCACGGCCACAAGCGCGTCCCGTACAAGTGGCCGGAGAAAGAGGCCATCCCGCCGGAGACGCTGCGCCGCTACGGCTACAACTCAATGGACGAGCACCGCAACTGGCGGTGGTTTGCCAGGTTCTCGGCAGGGGAACTGGTGAACCTGGGCGCACACCAGATTGACGTCCTGAACTGGTTCCTGCGGGCCGTGCCGAAGGGCGTCATGGCGAGCGGCGGGCTGGATTACTACGACTTCTACGACCTCCACGACGTTGCGCAGTGCGTGCTGGAGTGGGACTTCACGTGGGACGGCGCCACGAAGACCGTCCGCGGGGCCGAGCGCGTCAACACCACCACCGACCACGGCGGATTCTACGAAGTATTCCAGGGCGATCAGGGTTACCTTGAGATCTCCGAAGATTCCAACAAGGGCGGCCTCTGCCGCAACACCGACGCCCCGCTGCGCCCCTGGGAGCCGAAGGACGCGGTTACGGCGATTGTCGCGCGGCCGGCCGGCCCGTCGGTCGAGATACTGCCCGACCTCGACAAGTTGACAGACCCGGTCATAGACCTGGACCTGCGCCCTCCAAGTTGGGAGTGGATGAAGACCTTCCGCCGCTACCCGCCGATTAAGGCCGCGAACTCCGACAAGCCCGTCCACTGGTACCACCTCAAGAACTTCTTTGACGCCGTCCGCGGAGAGGCTAAACTAACCTGCCCGGCAGAAGTCGGTCTCCAGGGCGCGGTCTCTGCCCTGAAGGCCGTCGAGGCGATGGCGCTCGGCCGCCGCCTGGACCTGCGGCCGGAAGATTTCATCGCCTAGGCCGGGACCGCGCGGCGTGCCGCGCTCGTCGGGCGCCAACATCGTTCCTGGCGGGTGGCATGCTTTCGCGCCGCTGCGAAAGCATGCTCCCTGCGATGGCGCACGGCGCACGTTCAGCCGCGGCCGGTACGGCCGCGGCCGTCGCCGTATGCGGCGACGGCTCAACAACGGCCTGCCGTGTTTAGCCGCGGCCGGTACGGCCGCGGCCGTCGCCGTGCCGGCGACGGCTGAACACGGCCCGGTGTCCGCACTTGCTTCAGCGCAACGCCCCGCCTGGGCGGGGCCTGCACTTGGTGTCGCACGGAAAGCGAGGTGAACCATGGCTCGGCTTATCGTCGCACTTGGCTGCATGGCGATCTTGACGCTGGCGGCATCGTGGGCGCCGGCGGAGGAAAAG
>VGYT01000226.1 GCA_016872895.1 Planctomycetota bacterium | reverse complement strand
GGCGGGACCTGGCAGAAGGCAGACGCGAGCCGCAAGACGCGGGCAAGGGCCCGACGGCCGATGGCGGCCATCGCGAATAGCACTTGCGCAATCGGCCGGACGCGGCCCTGTTCAGGTTCAATGTAGGCCGGCCGCCGTGGCGGCCGCGCGCTTGCAGCCGGGAGTTTGCGCTGCAACGCTCGTTCGCGGTGCGTTCCGCGTTTCAAGTTCCGCGTTCGTGCGGAGAAGGGGGCCCAACAATGCGCACCGTCCTGACGTGCGTCCTTGCGGCGGCCGCCATGCTGACCCTGGCGGCGGCGATGAGCGACGCCGCGGCCAAGAAGGCGCCCGCCAAGGCGCCCGCCGGGCCGTTCCCGCCGCCCGTCCCGGCCCAGGTCGTCCCGGCCGTTCCGCCGACGGCCGCGCCCAGGACCGCCGCGCCGCCCTCCCAGGAAGAGGGGTTCTTCCGCATATTCAACGGCACGGACATGGCCAACTGGGACGGCGACCCGGAGATATGGACCGTCCGCGACGGCGTCCTTCGCGCCGAAGTCGGCGCCGGCAAGGCCCCCGACTACAACACCTACTGCTTCTGGCGCGGAGGGACGCTGCGGAACTTCATCCTGAAACTCCGCTACCGCATCCGCGCGGGCGCAACCGCCGTGGCATACCGCGGCGACCATTACGGCAGCCGCCGCATCAAGGGATACCTGGCCGAACTCTCTGCCGACCCGGGCGGCTCCGGCCTGCTTACGCACGAGGCCGGCCGCGGGCCCCTGGCGGGCCTGGGCGACTTCGCCGTCGTCGGCCCCGACGGCAAGCCCCAGCCCGCCGGCCGCGCCGCCGACCCGGAGGCGCTCCTGCGGGCCGAGTACCACAAGCCCGCGGGCGACGACCCCGACGCCTGGAACGAGTGCACCGTCATCGCGCGCGGCAACCACCTTGTGCACATTATCAATGGATATCAAACGGTTGAACTCATCGACGCCGACCCGTCCGGCCGCGCATTGTGGGGCACCGTGGCGCTCCAGGTCCGCGCCGGCGTGGCCCTGACGGCCGAGTTCAAGGACATCCGCGCCAAGCGCATCCGCGCCGAGTTCGGCGACGCCGTCCTTCTCTTCGCCGGCCGCGACCTTGCCGGCTGGGTCCCCTCCTCCGACCAACTTAAAGACGCCTTCTCCGTCAAGGACGCCTGCCTGCACGTCGCGGGCAGGCCCGCCGGATACCTGCGCACCCAGCAGGACTTCACCAACTTCGTCCTCTCCCTCCAGTTGCGCCACCTTAAGGGCGGCAACGGCGGCGTCCTCCTGCGCATGACCGGACCCGACAAGGTCTGGCCCAGGTCCATCGAGTGCCAGGGCCAGGCCGGGGCGCTCGGCGACATCTGGAACATCGACCAGTTCCCCATGAAGGTCGACCCCGCCCGCACCACGGGGCGCCACACCAGGAAACTCTACCCCTCCAACGAGAAGCCCCTCGGCGAGTGGAACCGCTACGAACTGACCCTCGACGGCGGCAGCCTCGAACTCGCCGTCAACGGCCTCGTGCAGAACACCGCCGCCGACTGCCAGGAGGTCCCCGGCAAGATCTGCCTTCAGTCCGAGGGCGCGGAGATGCAGTACCGCAACATCGTCCTTCTGCCGATTCTTCGCAGCCCGGCGGCCCCGGCGCCCCCTGCGCGGGGCCCCGCTGCGCCGGGGCAAAGCCCGGCGCCGCCCGCTGCGCCGTAGCATCGTTTTTGCGCGCCTTGCAGAAAGGAGACCCGCAATGTCCGACCGCCTGACCCGGCGTCGCCTCCTGAAGAAAACCGCCCTCCTGGCCGGCGCCGCCGCAGGGACCGGCCTCGTCCGCGGCCCCGTCATCCTGGCCGCTGGGTCGCCCAACTCGCAACTCGCAACGGCGGTCATCGGCTGCGGAGGCAGGGGCACGAGTTCCCACCTGCCCGTGGCCGCCCGCGAACGCCTCCTGGCCCTCGTGGACGTCGACGAGAGGAACTGGGCCAAGGCCATGAAGTTCGTCGCCGAAAAGGCCCCCGATGCCAGGGTTTCCGGCGTCCGGACCTACTTCGATTACCGCAGGATGTTCGACGAACTCGGCAGGCAACTCGACGCCGTCTTCGTCGCCACGCCCAACCACCACCATGCCCTGCCCGCCATGATCGCCATGAAACTCGGCAAGGGCGCATATGTCGAAAAGCCTATGTGCCACACCGTCCAGGAAGCCCGCGCCATGGCCGCCGCAGCCCGGCAGTTCAAGGTCGCCACCCAGATGGGCAACCAGGGACGCTGCGGCGAGGGCTACCGCCGCCTCTGCGAGTACATCTGGGCCGGTGCAATCGGCAAGGTCACCGAGGCACACTGCTGGAGCGACCGCGCAAACGGCGGCACGGGGCCGCGGCCCCCAGCCGAACCCGTCCCCCCAGGCATGCACTGGGACGAGTGGATCGGCCCCGCCCCCTACCGCGACTTCCACCGCGACCTGCATCCCCACGAGTGGCACGGCTGGTACGACTTCGGCAACGGTTCCCTCGGAAACATGGCCTGCCACGTCATGGACGGCGCAGTCTGGGCCCTGAAACTCCAGTGGCCCGCGTCCATCGAGGCAGAGTACGTCCAGGGCGGCACAGCCGAACGCTACCCCGTCGGCACGCGCCTCCGCTACGACTTCCCCGCGCGGGCCGGCATGGCCCCCCTCAAACTCTACTGGTACGACGGCAAGAAGCCCGGCGCCAAGGACGCCGCCAGGGGCGACGAGGCCGACAACGTGTCCAAGGACGCCCGCAACCGCCCGCCCCTCGTGTACGAACTCGAAAAAAAGTACGGCCGCGACCTCGGCGGCAACGGCACCCTCTACGTCGGCGAAAAGGGCGTCATGTACACCGGCTGCTACGGCGACGGCACGCGCATCATACCCGAAGAAAAGCACAAGGAGTTCCCCGCGCCCGAAAAGTCCCTGCCGCGCATCAAGGGCGGCTCCTTCGGCGACTTCTGCGACGCCGTCCGCAGCGGCAAGACCTCCTGCGCATCCAACTTCGAGGTTGCCGCCGTCCTGACCGAGATCGTCCTCCTCGGCAACCTGGCCGAGAAGGCCGGCATCGGCAAGAGGGTCGAGTGGGACGGCCCGAACATGAAGTGCACCAACATGCCCGAACTGAACCGCATCGTCCAGGTCCCCAGCCGCAAGGGCTGGACGGTGTGAACGGCTCGCGGCCTGCGTGCCGCGAGTCGCGGCCGAGCCGGGTGTCATGCCCGCGGCCCGGCCGCCGGGGCGGGCCGCTGTTGCGCGGGCATGCATGGAGCGAGTTTGCGCCGCGGCTCGCCTGAGCCGCCGCGCAAGCGCGGCCCGGCGGCGCTCTCGACATCGCCGTTCAGGCGGCGGGTCAGCAGACCCGCCGCGCGAAACTGTAGAAAGGAGCCCCGCAATGTCCGACCGTCTGACCCGTCGCCGCCTCCTGAAGAAAACCGCCCTCCTGGCCGGCGCCGCCGCCGGGGCCGCCCTCGCCCGCGCGCCGCTCGTCCGGGCCGCAGCGTCGCCCAACTCCAAACTCGGCTTCGTGCTCATCGGGTGCGGCAGCCGGGGCACCGCGGCCCACCTTCCGAAGTGCGCCGAGGAGCGCCTCGTGGCCGTCGTCGATGTCGATGAGAACCAGGCCGCAAAGGCCCTGAAGTACCTCCGCGACAACGCCGAAAAATTCAAACTCGCCCCCGCCGATATCCCCAAGGTCAAGGTCTTCACCGACTACCGCCGCATGTTCGACGACTTCTCCGCCTCCTTCGACGCCGTCGTCATCGCCACCCCCGACCACCAGCACGCGCTGCCCTGCACGATGGCCATCCAGCGCGGCAAGCACGTCTATTGCGAGAAGCCCCTCACGCACAACATCCGCGAGGCCCGCGCACTGGGCGACCTCGCGCGCAAGTCCTCCGTGGCCACCCAGATGGGCAACCAGGGCCTCGGCACGGGCGGCGACCAGGCGCTCGCCGAGTACCTCCAGGCGGGCGCAATCGGCGCCGTCCGCGAGGTCCACACCTGGCACGGCTTCGGCGACCGCTTCGGCGGCAGTTTCGAGCGGCCCCCCGCCGAACCCGTCCCCCCCGGCCTCCACTGGGACGAGTGGATCGGACCCGCACCGTTCCGCAACTATCACAAGCGCCTGCATCCCACCTACTGGCACGGATACCACGATTTCGGCACCGGGTCGCTCGGCGGATGGGGGACGCACGTGTGGGACGCCATCGACTTCGCCCTCAAACTCGGCTGCCCCGCGAGCGCCGAAGTCCTGGAGATGAAGGATGCCAGCGACGAGCGGTTCCCCCTCCTTACGACCATCCGCTACGAGTTCCCCGCGCGCGGCCGGCGGCCGGCCCTGACGCTCTGCTGGTACGAGGGCTCCCGCGCAAAGGGCGCCGCCGTCGGGCCGGATGCCGACAACGAAGACACCACCGGCGTCAACCGGCCGCGCCTCGCCGCCGAAATCGAGAAACAGCACGGCCGCAAACTGGGCGGCGTCGGCACGATCTTCGTCGGCGAAAAGGGCATTATGCACGCCGGCTCCCACGGCGCCGCACCGCGCATCGTGCCGGAGGAGAAGCACAAGGCGTTCCCGGTGCCCGCGCAGACCCTGCCGCGCATCAAGGGCGGCATCTGGGCCGACTTCCTCCGCGCCTGCAAGGAAGGCCCGGGCGCACCCGCCGCAATCTCCAACTTCGCCTCCTTCGCAGCCCCGCTTCTTGAGGCCATGTACGTGGGACACCTGGCCATGCGCGCGGGCGTCGGCAGGAAGGTCCTCTGGGACGGCCCCAGCATGAAGTGCACCAACATGCCCGAACTGAACCGCTACGTCGGCCGCGAGAACCGCAAGGGATGGACCGCCTGAGGCATGGTTCAAAGCCCCCGGCACCGCCGGGGGATGATCGGCCCGCACCATCCATCCCCACGCGGTGCGTGGGGCTTGTTTGAACCATGCCCCGCCTGATACCTCAAGACAACGTCGGTCTTACGTCCCGCGCAATGCCGGCAAGGGCGAACCCGCAGGCGCCGGAGGCTGCGTGACGTCGTGCGGGGGCGCGGGCGCCGCGGTCGGCGCAGGCGGCGCCGCGGTCGGCGCAGGCGGCGCAGGCGGCGCGGGCGCGGCCGGCAAAGACGGCGGCGCGGGCGCGCCCCCTGCGCTCAGCCGCTTCAGAAACTGCCTCCAGCCCACCTCGAGTTCATCCACCGGGCCGAAGGCGGCCTCGAACGCCGCGAGCGCCTCCCTGGCGTTCCGCGGACGGTCCGCCACGGCCGACGCGTACCGCTTCAGTTGCCCCGGCCGCTCGGTGAACAGAAAGCGGAACAGGCCCCAGCCCATGACGTAGTTCGCCCCCTTGTTGCCCGGCTGCCGCGATTCGTACGGCGACTGGGTGACCACCTGCCTGAGCGGCGGCGTTTCGCCGGCGGCGTAAAGTTGTTTCAGGCGCCCGGCGCGCGGCGAAAAATTGTCGGTCAGAGGCCCGAACGGCCTGGCGGCGTCGCTGAACTCGAAGTTGGCCGCCAGGCCTTCCGCCAGCCACAGCGGGCACCCGCCTCGCGGTGTCAGGATGCCGCAGTTGAACGACAGTTGATGCGCCGCCTCGTGCGCAATGCGGGCCACGTTCTCAGGGTCCGCCCTGGCCGCATCGCCCGGCCGGTCGCCCTTGCGCGGAATAGCCCGGATGTCGCACATCTGGATTCGATTCGTCCGCTCGCTGTAACTGCCCAGGCCGACCGGACGCTTCGGCCCGGCGGGAACCTGGCCGCCCCCCGCCGCCGGTTGTTCCCCCGCCGGGGGCTGACCGGCCGAGTCCCGCACCCTTTCCAGGTACTGCGCGAACTCTTCCGGGCTGCCCAGCAGGACGCACACGAGTTTCTGCCTGAGCGGCTGCGGCTCGAAGCCGGCCTTCGTGAACTGCTCGAAGAACAGGTCGTGCGTGCGCTCCAGCAGGCTTGCGGCGGCCTCCACCCATTTCGGGTCCGCCTTGTGCACGATCAGCCAGTGCGCGGTTTCGCGGATGGCGCAGCCTTCGCCTACCTCTTTGCGGAGCGCCGCCCGGAGTTGTTCCTCGGCATCCTCGGCGGGCGCAGCGGAGGCGGGCGCAGCGGAGGCGGGCGCAGCGGAGGCGGGCGCAGCGGAGGCGGGCGCAGCGGAGGCGGGCGCAGCGGAGGCCGCCGCGGTGAAAACCGCCACAAAGACGGCCATCCCCGTGCGCCCGACGCGGCTGATCATCGGCCGCCCCTCCCGCGGAGGATTTCCTGTCTGCCGGCGGGGCGGCCAGTCCGCGTCCGTCGCCGCAGCATTCCGATCATGCCCTCGTCGTCTGGCTCGGCAAGCCACGACGACCAGTCCTCGACCACGCCGCGCTTCTCCAGCCCGCCCGAAACAAGCCCATTGCTGCGCCGCCCGCAATGGCGGCGGCACTGGACCAGAGAGCGTACTTGGCGGCGTACTCTTGCAGCAGCACCAGGTACTTGCGCCGGTCCTCGTCGGTCCAGAACACGTCGCCCCGACGGTTGCCGCGATGGGTGACATGGTGCGGCCCATCGGCCAACACCACCCTGGCGATCCGCGGCATAAAGGCAAACTACAGGGCCGCAAGCGCGCCGTCAAGCCCATAATAGGGAAGCGTCCCTAATACCCCTTGTACGCCTTGACCAGGCGGTTCCACGCGCGGTCAAGGCGCGACCGTCTGCAAACCCTGGCGCTCACTGGCAGGGGCGCTCTCATACTCGCGCTATTCGTAATGGCGCCTCCGGAATACCTGCCCAGCAAGGGGGAATTCTCCCTGTTGCGTTTCCGGCTCAGCCTTCTCTCGCCTGGATTGAATTATCGCCAAACTGAGACATGCAAATCCAATGATTACTTGGGGAAGCCACCACGGCCCAATCACTTCGCCCACCCAGAAGTCGAGCAAAACACTTGCCCCGAAAACGATCAGGCCCGCCCAAAGCATAACCTTCAAGTGCGACCAGAGTGGAAGGGTTCTGCGCGCCATTAGCAGGATGACCAGCAGTACTACGGAGTAGAAGAGTCCGATCGTCGCCCCTAGGAGCACGGAAACGCCAATGGCAAGCTTCACACCATCCCATCCACGGAAATAACGGTCCATGCAGTTAAGTGAAAGCCCGATAAGCAGGAGCATTGCGGGATAAGTGAGCTCCAGCAGTACCCAACCGAGAAGGCCCGTGAGCAATAGACGCATTCTATATTTCACCGTCTTTGCCCTCACTATGCGTTGCATCCCGGGGCGAATCAGGTGAAAAGGCCAATTGTTTCACGCGCCACGCGGCAAAGGGGACATTCTGCTTTTCCGCGCCCTCATCCATTTCGCGGCTAGGCGCGCGGCCGATCCGGGGTCGCTGGCTTCCGCTGCCTTGCTCCCGGCCGCGGCCTGCCCATGCGGATAGTGTACCGACGACAGTTCCAAGTTCAAGGATCAAGGTCTTAACGGAGGGGCAATTGTTCTTTGTCATTGGTCATTTGTCACTTGCCACTTGCCACTTGTCACTTGCCACTGGTCATTTGTCACTTGTCACTGGTCATTTGTCACTTGTTATTTGTCCTTCGTCCCTTTGCCCCTTGAAGGACGCGGAGAGGGCAAATCGAGGCGCCTCCTGGGCGACAAACAACCACGCTGAATTGCGCGGGCGGGCAGGTCGGTTCTGACCCCGGTTCCCTTTGCGTTCTTCGCGCTCTTTGCGGTTAAGGGCGCCCGTGAACCGCGCTTCGCGTTTCCAGCGGCTCCGCACTCCGAGTCCCGCGCTCCGCGCTTGACTTGCCCGTCTTGTCCATCTTCGCCATCTTCCAGCAGCCACGATTTGGCCGCCCGGCCCGCCAAGACGTGCCACGGCCGGCCCGTCCGGCCCCGCCTGCCGGCCGGCGGGCAGGCCGTGGGGACCTGCGGCGAACCTGCCACGGCCCCCCACGACGGAGGGCGGGCCCTGCCACAGCAAACTCGGCCCCGGAAAAAGTTTTCCACAAAGAAGTATCTATAACTGCCAATATGGCAGGCCGCCAAAAACGATCAAAAACCGCAAAATCGGACCCTGTTCCGGTCAAAAACGATCAAAAACGTTCAAAAAGCGGAGACTGTAGCACCATTACCGGGAACATGCTATCCGGCCCTCGCAAGATGAAGCATGTGAGTCGTTTGGAGCCGGCCTTCGGCCTGGGCGTCGCGGAGCATGTCGGCGGCGATCCGGTGGCTGATGTGCACAGCCGTCCGGACGCGGTAGACCGTCTTCTGCATCTTGCGGTGACGCCGGTTGCCGCGTTCGACCGCGTTGGAGGTGGCCGGC
>VGYT01000225.1 GCA_016872895.1 Planctomycetota bacterium | reverse complement strand
CCGGGCCTTCTGTCGCGCCCCGCGGTCTTGGCGGCGTTCAAAGACGGCTTGGGGGTGGTCGATGCGATGGCCGGCGCTGCCGGGGTGGCGGCCGGGCGTTCCTGCTTGGGGACGGGAGATGGAGGCGATGGCGCTGGAGGCTCGGTATCCCGCTCGGCCGGCCGGGGCTTCGCGGGCGGGGTGACGGCAGGGGGCTCGGGCGGCGTCGGGGGTTCAGGCTCCTGGGGTGGAGCCGGCTGCGGCGGAGGCGGCTCGGCCCTGGTCATTTGGCGGTCGGGCTGTGGCGGCGGGTCGGTCGCGGGCGGCGGCGGCATCGCGGCGGGCGTTGTGATCGGGTTGCGCGGCGACATCGGCACGAAGGTAATCTGAACCGGCCTGAGCAGGTTTCCGACGCGACCTTCCGCGACGGGCGCTTCCTCGCGCCCGCCGCCGATGGGTAGAACGGCGATGAAGGCGGCCGCCCCGGCGTGGACCAGGAGCGAGGCGGCCAGCGCAAAGACAAAGCGCCGTCCGTCCCTGGGGCCGTGTTCAGAAGTCGCAGCCATTCTTCTCACGCCGCTAGAACCTCATTTCAACGCCCAGAATGAAGTTCCGCCCCGGCTCGTTGATGCCGGAGCCGTGGATGCGGTAGTCCTCGTTGGTGACATTCTCAATGGCGAAGGTCACATCGACATTCTTAGTCACCCGGTATCCGGTCCGCATCGAGAGCACGGCGTAGGGGGGCGTGCCGCCGGGGGGTATCCGCGAGGTGTCGCGCATATCGTCGGCGGAGAGGCGGTCCTGGCGGCCGGCGAACGTGCCCGTCATCTCGGCCCACAGTTTGTTGTTCGGGTGGTCCCACCGCAAACCCACCTCGCCCGTCGTCGGCATAAGGCGGCTGACGGGTTCCCACTGCTTGACCGGAGCGGCCGTGGGGAAGTCCACCACTTTGCCCGTCATCCACGTGAAAGCGCCAAAGGCCGTCCACTGGGGGTGGAACCGCCAACGAGGTGCCAACTCCACGCCGTGCACGAAGCCGTTGCCCGCGTTGATCTTGGTGACCTCTCTGTTGACGCCGATTATGCGGCCGGTGGGTTGGCGGACGATCAGGTCTTCAATGACGGTGTAGAAGTACGATGCTTGGAGCGTAAAGTCCTGGTACTCGGCCTTCGTGCCGATCTCGTAGGAAAGGAAGCGTTCGGGTTCCAGGTTCGGCGAAGGCGTCTCGATCTCGTTGGTGCGGGCGATGTCGAACCGCGTCAGGTCCGAGAGGTTCGGGGCCCGAAAGCCCTGGCTCACCCCGCCGAAGACGTTCCAGTGCCCTGCCTGGTCCACGTGATAGACGCCGCGCGCGCCCGCGACGAAGGAGTTCCACTCGCCGCGGACCTTGAAGGCGGCGCCCGTGGTAGGATTGAGCACCCTGTCGGCCGCGGCACGGGCGTGTTCATAGCGCCCGCCGAGCGTCAGGTCGAACGTCTCGCCGACGGGAATCGTGTCCTGCAGGAACACGCCCGTGAGGTGGTAGTGCGCGTCGTCCGCCACAGGGCCCTGGACCAGATTGGTCGTGGAGAACGAGTTGACGTTATCGCGGTACTCGTCGATGCCGTAGACGAGTTTCCCGATGGGGCTGGGGCTTTCGAGTTGAACCGAGGCCCCCAGCGTCCCGACCTCAACCCCCTCCTTGCTGAAGCGATTGCCGGCACGGACGCGCCGGAGCGTCTCCTCTTGCTCCTGCCACGAGAGGCTGAGGCGGACCGCATCGACCCAACTATTGAGGTTCTGCGCATGCAACTGGACATAGGTCAGGTCGCGCCGCTGTGTCAGGTCGTGCCGCAGGTCGGTCCCCCGTGTAAGCCCGTTCCAGGTCGTTGCGAAAACCGTTCGATGCGTGCGCGGCACGTCGTCCTGCCGGACGGACTGGTGGCCCAGGACGACTTTCGTATCGGGGTTGATGAAGTACTCGGCCTCGAAATCGCCGTCCCACTCATCGTAGCCTGTGTCGTGCTGGCGGCCGACGGAATGGCCGCCCTGAAGATCGCCGAAGTCCTTGATGGACCCGCCCAGGTACAGGCCCAACTTGTGGTCCCACGTGGCCCAGCCTTCGGCGCGGCCGGTCTGGGAGCGCTCGGCGCTGGAGATGCGGTACGACAGCCGCCCGCCCGATTGGAAGCCCTCGCCGTAGCCCTGCGGCCCCTTCATGATGGCGTTCAGGACGCCGCCGACGGCGTCGGACCCGTAGAGCAGGCTGCCGGGGCCCTTGACGACTTCGATCCGGCTGATTGAGAGCGGGTCGATGGTATTCCAGTACTGGTTGGGGCCTGAACGGAAGGTGGAATTGTTGAGGCGGATGCCGTCAACCAGATAGACGTTGTGGTACCCCGTGAATCCGCGAATGAACGGCGACCCCTGCCCCAGCGAGGTTTTCTGAGGCATGACGCCCGGAATGTCGCGCAGCGCTTCCGTGGGTGTCCGGTAGGACTTGTCGCGGATCTCATCGGCGTCCACGATGTTCAGCGAGTAGGGCGAGTCGAATCGCCGCTCCGCCGTGCGGGAGGCCGTGACCACCACCTCCTTCGCGCGCTTCACCGGGGGCGCCTGCTCAGCCGGCCCCGCGTCCGGGGCGGTTGCCGGCGCCTTGTCCGCGGGGGCGGGTGTCGGTGCGGCGTCTTCCGACGCGGGGGAGGTTTTCGCGGCCTGCGGCGGCGGGGCGCGGGGCGCCTCAGCGGCGCGCGACAACGCGGCAACGCTCGCCAAGAGTCCTGCTGCACATACCGGTGACAGCACGCGATGTCGTTCGCGCATGGACATTCCCTTCCTGGAAGACCTTCCTCCGGATGCAGACCGGCGCGCACGCTATTCATGTCCGCAATCAGCGTGCCAAGTGAAAGAGGACTTGGAGTGGTGCGAAAAGCCCCGGAAACCTGCCGTTGCGGTTTCCGGCCTCGGCGGGCGCCGCAGGGAGATGCACAACATCGGTGCAGTGCTGCATGGGAACCGTGCAGACTACGTGTCCAGGCCGAGATCGCGAAGTTTGTTGCGGAGGGTGTTGCGATGCATGCCCAGGCGCTGGGCAGCCAGCGACTGGTTGCCGCCGGCGTCGGCGAGCGTGCGGCATATGAGGGCTTTCTCCAGCCGCGGGAGGAGATCGCCGAGCCGGCTGCCGGCGGGCAGGCCGACGAGAAACTGTTCGATGAGGGCGTCGAGGTCCGACGGCGCCTGGGCGCCCGGTCTTGCCGCACCCTGCCGAACAACCTCCGGCAAGTGTGCCGGCAGAATCGGGCCGCCGCCCGACGCCACCGCCGCATGCTCCACCGCGTTGCGCAGTTCCCGCACGTTGCCCGGCCACCGGTAGGCTTCAAGCACCGCGGCGGCCTCGCGGCTGAAAATGGGCGGGGCCCGGCCGGCCGGCGTCTTCAGCGCCAGGAAGTGATTGGCCAGGGGGACAACATCCTCGGCCCGCTCCGCCAGCGGCGGCAGCGGAATCTGGATCACCGCGATCCGGTAGTAAAGGTCCTGCCGGAACCGCCCCGCAGCCATCGCGCCGGCCAGGTCGCGGTTGGTCGCGGCCAGGATGCGCACGTCCAGGCGCAGGGCCTCGACGGAGCCGAGGCGCTCCACCGTTTGTGTATCGAGGAACCGGAGCAACTTGACCTGGGCCGCCGGCGGCAACTCGCCGACCTCGTCGAAGAAGAGCGACCCGCCGTCGGCCGCCTCGAACCGGCCGGGCTTGTCGGTCGTGGCGCCGGTGAACGCGCCGCGGGCGTAGCCGAACAGTTCGCTCTCCACCAGGTTCTCCGGCAGCGCCCCGCAATTGACGGCGACAAACGGCCCGGCCCGGCGCCGGCTGTGCTCGTGGATGGCGCGGGCCACAAGTTCCTTGCCCGTTCCTGTCTCGCCGACGATCAGGACGGCCGAGTCGCTCTCGGCCACGCGCCCGATGCTCTTGTAGACCTCCTGGATGGCGGGCGAGCGGCCGACCAGGGCCGCCTCGCCGCCCCGGACGGGGGCCGGGCGCGTCGCCGCGACAGCGGCGGCCGCGCGGCGCGACGCCTGGGCCTGGGCCACCAACTCCCCCGCACGGTCCAGGTCAACCGGCTTGACGAGGTAGTCGAACGCCCGCCCCCGGATCGCGCGAGTGACGGTCTCAAGGGACCCGTGGGCCGTGATGACTACCACGCGGGCGTTCGGGTCCTGCTCGCAGAGTTGCGCAAGAACCTCGATGCCGTCTGTGTCTGGCAGCAGCACGTCGAGGAACACCACCTCGGCCGCTTCCTTCGCGTAGTCCGCAAGGCCGGCAGCGCCGGTGGCCGCCACCCTCACACGGTAGCCGCGCGGCTCGAAGTAACGCTGGAAGGCGAAGCAGATCGCCTCTTCATCGTCGATGACCAGGATTTTCGCAGGAGCGCCCATCGCGGCCCATTATCGCGAGTCGAACGGGGCGTCGTCAATCCGCCGCCGGCAGTTCAAACCAGAACGTCGCGCCTTTGCCGGTGGATTCGTAGCCGACCCTTCCCCCATGGCGCTCCACGTTTCGCCGACACACGTAAAGTCCCAGCCCCACACCACCGGGCTTCGTTGTGACGAACGGCTCGAATATGTCGCTGCCTTCGGGAACGTGCACACCGCGACCGCTGTCGGCCACCGAGAAGCGGACGGCCCGGCCGTCACCCAGCCGTGCGGAGACCGTCAGCGTGCCGCCGGAGGGCATCGCGTCGAGGGCGTTCAGGACAAGGTTCAGAACAACCTGGCGGACTTGTGTCTCATCGGCCCGGACGCCGCACGCCGCGGCATCCCACTGGCGGCAGACGCTGACGCCGGCGTGCTGGCACCGCCGCTCGACCAGTGCGAGGACCGACTCGCACACCTCGTCGGGGCGGATGCGGGGCAGAGACGCGAGGTCATGCGGCGACTCCCGCCTGGCGTCGCCGCTGGCCAGCCCCAGGAGTTCCTCCAGGTAAAGGTTCATCCGGTCGGCCTCTCGGATGATCCGGTCGAGGCTGCTGTCGCTCGCGCCGGCCTTCGACAGTTCATCGGCCAGAACGCGAGCGTTCATCTTGATTGCGCTCAGCGGGTTTCGCAACTCGTGGGCCACGGAGGCCGAGAGTTGCCCCAACGTGGCGAGACGCGACGACCTTGCCAACTCCGTGCGCGCCTCCTCCAGGCGAGCCAGAAGCCCCTCGAACGACTTTGCAAGGCGGACAATCTCGGCCGGTCCCTTTTCTATAGCGGTGTCCGTCTCGCTCGGGAGACCCTCTTCTGAAGCGCGCTCCGACAGAGCGTCCATGCGCGTCGCCAGGCGCCGGATAGGCCGCAAGATCGTGGTCGAAAGCCAGAACGCCAGCAGCGTGGCCGCCACGATGGCGGCAAACGTCACGCCCACGAGCGTCCGCTCAGACGCCTGTTTGGCAGCCTCTACCTGGGACTCCGGAACCAGCAGGTACAAGCACATCCGGCCTCTGACCTGCGGACCGGGTTGACGCGCAGCCACCTCGGCCGTCCCGACGAGGTAGGTATTTCCTGCAAGGGTCACGCGGCGCGACAGCGGCCCCAGCGCTATCCGGCTCAGCAACTCTTGCGCCTCGGACTCAGGGAGGCTTGTGGCGTCGATTTGGAGTTGACCGGACGGTCCGGCGGCAACCTGGGCGCCAAGAATCTGCCGAAGCCGCGAAAGCATTGTGTCCGAGAGCGGCAACTGCATCGTTCTGAAAATGCTGGCGGCGTTCTGGGCGGCCTCGTCCACAAGACGATGCTCGATGACACGCCCCGTCACCGCCACGCCCGCCCAGCCAACCGCAACGCCGACGCCGACGACCAGCAGGTCCATGGCCACAATCAGGCGAAGTCTGATGGACAATTGCATGGCTCTTACCTGAACATCCAGCCCGTGAAGCGCGCGATCCCCAAAGGGAGATCGTAGCCGCGCGCCTCCCGTTGGGCAAGGCATGGCGCTGAGGCGCGGCTCTCCGGAAGGCCGGCAGCGCTGCTCCGCCGAGGATCGGCGGCGCGGGGCCCCGGCGGGCCTTCCGGCAGCCAGACGTCCATCTCGCCCACCTGACGGTTCGCCCACACGCCGTAGGGAACCGCCAGGAGCGGCGCGGCCGGGATCGCACCCGCCGCCGCATCCGCGCGTTCGGCCGGGCACTTGATGACCGTGATGCCGCCCAGCAGGTCCGGCCGGTGCTCCGCCGCCGGCGCGGCCCCGGCCGGCAGACGAAGGTCCGCTACGCGCCCGCCGTGGTCGGCGGCCTCGACGCAGTACACCAGCGGGCCGCGAACAAGGGCCACCCGCCCCGCGTTTGCCGCGACGCGCGGGTCGCTCACCACCCGCCGCACGGCCATCGGCAGGTCGAGGTCCACCGCGTCGCCGGCCCGCCAGGTTCGCCGAAGCCGAACGTAGCCTTTCTCGGGTTCGCCGGCGCCGGCCGCCCGGCCGTTGACCAGGACGGTCGCGCGGACCGGCTCGCCGTCGGGGCGGAACCGGTACAGCCCGCCCGCCGACTCAAGGTCCCGGCACCAGTCGGGAATGCGCAGCCCGAGGGTGAAGGCGCGCGGCTCGGCCGGCGCAATCGTCAGGCGGACGCGCCCCTCCCACGGATACCGCGTCTCCTGGACGAGGCGGACGGTCGTTCCCGCCACGGGGATCGCCGCCTCGGTGCCGACGTAAAGGTTGACGTACACCGCGTCCGCACTGCGGGCATAGATGAACCGGCCCAGCGGCGCGAGCGTCATCGCCACGTTCGGCGGGCAGCACGGGACCTTGAACCACGGCTGGCGGTCCAGGCAGAACCGGGGCAGGTGCTCCTGCGCCGTCTCAACCAGGGGATAGACGTAAGGCCGGCCCGTGGCGTCGGCCGCCCGGGCCGACAGGCGGTTCACGTAGTAGAACGTCCGGCCGTCCAGCCCGACGTTCGCCGGCAGGTTGTTGTAAAGCACCCGCTCCAGGACGTCGGCGTGCCGCGCATCGGCCTCGTGCAGCAGAAGGCGGTGCGCAAGGCGCGCCAGGGCCGCCGACTGGCACCCCTCGCCGATCGAAGTCCGGTTCTCCAGGGCCCAGGGGTCGGTAAACCGCTCGTCCCAGGCCCGGCCCATCGCGCCGGTAACGTACATTCTGCGCGAGACGGCATCGTGGTAAACGCGGCGGCAGGCGTCCAGGAGCGCCGCGTCGCCCGTCTCGACGGCCACATCGTACATCCCTTCCAGGAGAAACAGGGCGCAGATGACGTGCCCCTCGGCGTCGGCCAGGTCGCGCACGGGCTGCACGTCCAGGCGATGCAGGCCGTAGGACTCGCGCCCGGCGGCCCCGGCCCGGCCGCGCTCGTCCAGGAAGAACCGCGCAAGGTCCATGTACCGCCGCTCGCCCGTCGCGCGGCCCAGGCGCACCAGCGACGCCTCGATCTTCGGATGTGCGGGCACGTCGCGCCGCCCCGCCTGGCCGAAGGTCTCCGCCAGGAGGTCGGCATAGCGGCAGGCCGCATCGAGCAGCCGCCGGTCGCCCGTCGCTTCACGGAAGGCCACGCCGGCGTCCAGAAGGTGCCCCGCGGCGAACATCTCGAACTGGGTCCGCGGCCGCTGGTCCGGCCGGCCGACCGTACGGAACGTGTCCAGGTAGCCGTCCGGCCGCTGGGCGGCGACGATGGCATCGACGAGGCCGTCGAGCCGGCGCCGCAGCACGTCGGCGTCCTGCGGCCGCGAGGCCAGAACGTAGGATGCCGCCTCGATGACCTTGTACAGGTCCGCATCGTGGCGGCGCGTCCCCTCGAACGGGCCGGGCAACTCGCCCGCCGCCCGCCGGAAGTTGCGCACCCGCCCCTCCAGTTCACACATGGCGATGAGGTGCGGGATCGTCGCCCGGCGGTTGGTCTCCATGCGCGGCGACCAGAACGCGTCGCGGACCTCCACGGCCGTGAACGGAACCTCCAGGAGCCGCGGGGCCGTCGGCGCCGCCCCGCCTTGCGGCGGCAGCGCAGGCGCAGGAGCGGCCCCCGGCGGCAGCGCAGGCGCGGTTTCCGCGCGAACGGCCGCAGCGGGCCACGCCGCCGCTGCACAGCCGACCAGCACCGCCAGGAGCACTCTACCCGGCAGGGTTGTTCGGAGGCGCCGCCGGCCGGCGTTGCCGCCCACGATTTGCCCTCCCTGCGCCGCACGCCAGTGCGCGGAGCCGCCCGTCATTCTACCAGCGGGGTCACCTTGACCTTACTTGATTTCCTGCACGGCCGGTAAGGGCTCAGTTGCGTGCGCCGTTACTAGTACCCGTCGTCTTTTGATGTTGTTAGTTTGTGTGAATAGCCGATTCTCACACGGGGGTCAGGATACCGGGGAGGATCGGCATGAACAAGCGATATGTGGTTCGGTTGA
>VGYT01000224.1 GCA_016872895.1 Planctomycetota bacterium | reverse complement strand
GCCGGATATGAGAACCGTATGATCGATGCAGCATTTCTGAAGGAGAAGGTCGGCCGCTTCGACCAGCCGTTCTACCTGTGCGGCCCGCCGCCGATGGTGCAGGCGCTTACGGAAACACTTCGCACGGTGGGTGCGAAGCCGGACAACGTAGTGTTTGAGCAGTAACGTCCGGCGGGTTAGAATAGCCAGTTCCGCCGCTGCCGATAAGGAGGCCAGGCATGAAGAGATTCTGGCAGAAGGTCGTCAGCGGCCAGTCGGCCCAGCCGCAGGACGCGGCCGAGGCGGCGGCCATGGCCGGAGCGCTTACGCAGGCCGCCGGCGGGCAGGTTTATCCCGAATCGCTCCTGGCTGAGGGCGGGGCGCTGTTTGCCCTCGCCCGGCAGGACGCCGAGCGGCGGCTCCTCATCCTCTGGCCGGCCCGCAAGGACGGAGGGCGGGCCGTTACGCGCCACTTCAAGGGCCAGACCGGCGAGGCAGACCTCGCCGTCGGGCAAGTGGGCCTGCTTGACGTGCCGGTCGGGCCGCCGGCCGCCGCGGCGCTGCGGAAGACGTTCCCCTGGACGGCCCCGCAGGCGGTGGCGGGGCGGCCCTCAATCGGACTGGGCGACCGCCTGGGCCTGGCCACACCCGGCCATGTGCGGGCGGTGCGCGGCACGCTTTACGTGCCGATGCTCGCGCAGCAGTCCATCCGCGAGATGAGCCGCACCCAGCGCTCGCCGCAGGACGTGCTGGACGACGCCACGTGGGGCGTGTTTCAGACGGGCTTCCGCACGGGCTACGGCGCCGATGCCGATCACCTGAAGAACACGGAAGACATCGACCGCTGCGCGGCCGCAGGCTTCACCTACTTCACCGTGGACCCCGGCGACCACGTGGACAACACGGCAGCCGCCAACCTGGACATCCTGGCGCCCGACGCCCTGGCCGACAAGTTCGACGCCCTGCCCTGGCAGGCGCTCGAAACAACCGCCGCAGACACGCGCCGCGAGTATGCCGCGCGGCGGGTGGACCTCGGCGGCGCCGAGCCGCTCGCGTTCACCGAGGTGGTCCTCCACCGCGCCGGGGCCAAGTACGGCCGGGCCGTGGCGCACGTGGCGGCCATGTACCGCCACCTCGTCCGTCGGCTGGGCGAAGGCAAGTTTGAACTGGAAATCTCGGTGGACGAAACCGACGCACCCACCACAGCGGCCGAGCACTTCTACGTGGCCCGCGAACTTCACCGCATGGGCGTCCGGTGGGTGAGCCTGGCGCCGCGGTTCGTCGGCCGGTTCGAGAAAGGCGTTGATTACGTCGGCGACCTGGCGGAACTGGAACGCACCTTCCAGGCGCACCTGGCCGTGGCCGAACGCTTCGGGGACTACAAACTCAGCCTGCACTCCGGCAGCGATAAGTTCAGCGTGTACGAGATGGCCGCACGCCACGGCGGGCGGCGCGTGCACGTCAAGACGGCCGGCACGAGTTACCTGGAGGCGCTGCGCGTGGTGGCGGCGAATGAGTCGGCCCTGTTCCGCGAGATTCTTGACTTCGCACGCTGCCGCTACGAGACTGATAAGGCCACATATCACGTGTCGGCAAACCTGCACCGCGTGCCGGTGGCGTGCGTGCTGGCCGACTGGCAGTTGGCGGGCGTGCTGGATGCGTTCGACGGGCGGCAGGTGCTGCACGTGACGTTCGGCTCGGTGCTGACGGCCGGCGAGGGCAAGCGATTCAGGGCCCGCCTCCTGGATGCGCTGCGGCAGCACGAAGAGGCGTACGCCGAGGCGCTGGCGAAGCACATCGGCCGCCACGTGGCGCCGTTCGTAAAGTAGGCTGGGGCGCGCCCCGGCTAGCAGGGGGCGGGTGTAGGACCGCGCCTATTCGGGGGAAACCGCGACTTTACAGTCGCGGCTCGACCAACCAAGTGAAAGGGATGCCAGCATGAAACGCCGCGAAATGCTCAGGTGGGCTGCCACGGCGGCCGTCCTCACAGCAGGCCCGAGGCTGGCCTGGGCCGGGGCCGTGTCGGAGTCCCCCGCTTCGCCGACCGCCCCCGCCATCCCGAAGCGGCCGTTCGGCAAGTCGGGCGTGGAACTCTCGATCGTCGGCTTCGGCGGCCTGGTGCTGAGCCGGATCGATGAAGATGCATCCAAGCGCCTGGTGGCCGAGGCGTTCGAGAAGGGCATCAACTACTTCGACGTGGCCCCCGAGTACGGCACGGCCGAGGTCAAGATGGGCCCGGCGCTGGAGCCGTACCGCAAGAAGGTTTTCCTGGCCTGCAAGACGGCCAAGCGCACGGCCGAGGAGGCCAGGAAGGACTTCGAGCGGTCGCTGGAGCGCCTCAAGACCGACCACTTCGACCTGTATCAACTTCACCACATCCGCAAGGTCCCCGAAGACGTGGACGCCGTCTTCGCCAAGGGCGGCGCGTGGGAGTTCATCCGGGAGGCGAAGAAAGACGGCCGCATCCGCTACCTGGGCTTCTCGGCACACACCGAGGAGGCGGCCGTGGCGGCCCTCGACAAGTTCGAGTTCGACAGCGTGATGTTCCCCCTTACGTTCGCCATGTGGTACGGCGCAAACTGGGGGCGGAAGACGCTTGAAAAGGCCAGAGCCAAGGGCGCTGCCGTGATGGCCATAAAGTCGATGGTGCGCGGCAAGTGGGCGCCGGGCCCGCGCGAGCCCGGCCCGTTCGCGCGCATGTGGTATCAGCCGCTTACCGACGCGCAGGAGCAGGCGATGTCGGTCCGCTGGACGCTGAGCCAGGGGGCCAACGCCATCCTGCCCCCGGCCAACGACATCCTGCACCGGCGTGCGTTTGAGATCGGCCTGGCCGCTGCGCCCGTCACGCCGCCCGAAACGGAGAAACTGAAGGCCCTCGCCGCCACGCTCGACCCGCTCTTCAAGCCCGGCCAGGAACCGTAGGCAGCGTATTGCGTCACTTACGGGGGCAAAGATGGACAGGAGGTGTGGCACGGCCGGCTTGTCCGGCCGTGGCTCTCTCCGGCAGGTGCACAAACCACGGCCGGGCAAGCCGGCCGTGCCACATCCCGCGCTCACGCTTGCCCCGGCAAGTGACGCAATAGTAGGCGGCGGGCGGGAATGCCTTACCCGAGGTTCTCCCAGGCGATGCCGATCTTCTTCACGGCGTAGCCCGCCTCGCGCCGGTAATCGCCATAGACGGTCATGAAGTGGAACCCGCGCATGTTCTCGACCAGGCGCTGGTCGGGGATGCAGTAGGCCACGTCCATCTGGCTTCGGCAGATGGGCAGGAACGGCGTATCGGCGATCTCGCCGGCGTAGCCGCTCCAGCGCTGCATGGCGAAATCGGTGATGACGTTGGTTACGGCCTGCCCGCGCCTGAGTTCCACCTTCGGCGCCGCCCCGTAGTCCGACTCCATGTGCGTTACGATCCGCACCGGGTCGAGCGACTTGCCGTCCATCTTGCGGGGCGCGGTGCAGTGCGCCTGGGTCATGACGCCCGCGTGCGGGAAGGTGGGGTTGTTCAGGAAGGGCGGGCGGCCGGTGATGTTCCCCAGAAGCAGCCCTGCCGGAATCGCCACGAAGTCCGACTCGCAGAACGCCAAGTAGCCCGTGTCGTTGAGCGTCGTAAGCGTCAGGCAGGCGGTCGTCTCGGCCACGGGCATGATTGTGCCCATGCAGTGATGGACGGTGATGGCGCGGGCGTCGGCCTTCGCCATCAGGGCGCGGAAAACCTGGTCCAGCAGGAAGCAGTTTTCGACGAAGACCTTCTCGGTCTCCAACCTGACCCCGTCGCCCCGCAGATAGTCGGCCGCGCGCTTCCGGGCGAGGTTGACGGCGGCGGCGTCCTCTCGCGCGGCCTTGATGAGCGCGGCAAGTTCCGGGTACGTGAGCGTCTGGATGTCGAGTTTGAACTTCTCTCGCGCCAGGTCGGGCGCCTTGGGGGTGGCCCACCCGCCCGGCCCGCCGACGGCCACGATGCGCGACCCCACCGTGTTCTTGACGCCCACCAGGGCCCGCAGCCGCCACGAAAGGTCCTCCAGCGAATCGACCACCACGTCGCCGTTATCGACGCCTTTCACCGAAAGGGAATCGGTGTGCTGACGCAGGTATCGCGGGCTGACAATCTCGTACCACAGCGACACCGGGCCGGACCGATGGCGCAGGAAGAAGATAACATGCTTGCCGGACTTGGCGGCGGCGTCAAGGATGCCCTGCCCGCCGCCGGCGGCGTAGTGCAGGAGCACGTCGGCCCCGGCCGCGTCGGGCAGGTTCGCCAGGTCCGCCGGCGACCGGACCTGCGAGGGCGGCAGGAACGTCACGGGGAAATCCGCGGCGGCCTTGACCTTGTCGATTTCGCCCTGGATGCGGGCCAGTTCCTCCTTGGCGGCCTCTTCGGTGTGGATGCCGCCCCAGGAGCGCCAACTGGTCTGCGGCCTGCGCCTGGGCAGGTCGTACGACAGGATGGGCTTGACGACAATGGGCGTGCGAGCGGTTGCGGCGGCGTCGGCCTCGGCCGCCGCCGTCCGGAGCGACGACCAGGCGCAGCCCGCCAGGGCCAGGCCGCCCGCCGTCACGGCGCCGGCCTTCAACAGTTCGCGGCGGGTGAGTTCCGGGCTGCCGCAGCCGCAGCAGCGGGGCCGGGGCAGCAGGGGCGCATCGGGTGCGGTCATGGCGAAGTCTCCTTATATGGCGCGCTCGCCTTCGGCTCGCGGCTGAACGCCGCGGGGCGGGTGCGCAGGCCCCCCGCGCAAGGCGCAACCTGCAATCGGCAACCGCTCTACGGCTTCAGGTCTGGCACGGCGACCCAGCGGCGCTTCTTCCACGATTCCAGGCCCTTCTCGGCCAGTTGCACGCCCTTGGCGCCTTCCAGCAGGTTCCACGGGAACAGGTCGCCGCGCACGACGTGCTTGAGAAACAGTTCCCACTGGACCTTGAAGGCATTGTCGTAGGGCCGCTGGTTGGGCACCCTGGCCCAGCCCTCGAAGAAGTTGATGGGATTCTCGATGTCGGGGTTCCATACGGGCCGAGGCGTGGCGGCCAGGGGCTGTATCCAGCAGTCCCTGAGGCCCGCGACAGCCGATCCCTTCATGCCGTCCACCTGGATGACCAGCAGGTCGTCGCGCCGGACGCGGACGCACCAAGCCGAGTTGAAGGCCACGGGCACGCCGCCTTCAAGTTCAAAATGCGCGTACGCCGCGTCGTCGGCCGTGCACGGGTAGGGTTTGCCGGCCTCGTCCCAGCGGCGGGCGACGTGGGTGGCCCCGACCGCGGAGACGGCCCGCACGCGGCCGAGGATGTTGTCGAGGACGTACCGCCAGTGGCAGAACATATCAATAACTATGCTGCCACCGTCCTCCTTGCGGAAGTTCCACGACGGCCGCTGGCCGGGCGCCTGGTCGCCCTCGAAGACCCAGTAGCCGAACTCGCCGCGCACCGACAGGATGCGCCCGAAAAAACCGCTCTCGACGAGAGCCTCGAGTTTCATCAGGCCCGGCAGCCACAACTTGTCCTGCACCACGCCGTGGCGGACGCGGGCCTTCTTCGCCAGCCGGTAGAGGGCGTACGCCTCGGCGGCCGTGGTGGCGATGGGCTTCTCGCAATACACGTGCTTGCCGGCGGCGATTGCCCGGCGGACGTTCGGCGGCCGCAGGAGCGTGGAGAGCGAATCGAAGTAGACCTGGTTCCGCGGGTCCGAGAGCGCCGCATCCAGGTCGGTGGTCCACTTCAGGCCCCCGTGCGCCGCGGCAAGGGCCTGGAGTTTGGCCGCGTTGCGGCCCACCAGCAGCGGCTCGGGCATGACGGTCCAGCCGTCGCCCAGGCGCACGCCGCCCTGCTCGCGGATGGCCAGGACCGAGCGCACGAGGTGCTGGTTGGTGCCCATGCGGCCGGTGACGCCGTTCATGATGACGCCGATGCGGTGGATCTTGGTCTCGGGCATCTTCACTCCCTCACTTCACGGTTTTTTCGTGCACTGCGGCCGGGCGCCCTCCGGCAGCGGCGGGGCCTGGACGCCCGCCTTCGGGAGCGTGCCGTCGAGTTCCTGCCGCCAGTGGGCCACATCGCCGGCCGGCCCGTAGCAGTAGATCATCCGCGCGGGCGTCGGGCCGACGTTCGTCATCTGGTGGAAGACTCGCGGCGGAATGTAGGCCGCCTGCCCGCCCCGAAGGATGCGGCGCTCGGACCCCAGGCACATCTCGGCCTCGCCCTCCAGGAGGAAGTACACCTCCTCCTGCTCCTGGTTATGCCAGGGCACCTGGCCGCCGCCCGGATCCAGGGTCACGTAGCCGATGGCGAAGTTGGCGGCCTGGATGGGGGCTGCGCCGCCGACGACGTTCTGGGTGCGCCTGCCGGCCGGGTAGCGGCGGCCCTCAATCTGCGAGAGGTCGGAGATGATCATGGCGTTCGCCTTGCCAGGAGAATCCCGCGCGAGAGCGCCGCGGGCCATGCCGCCCGGCGCAAGGAACCCCGAAGCCCGAATCTGCCGCTTACTCTTTGGGCTTTTCATTCGGGATTAGGGTTTCGGACTTCAGGTTTCCGCCCGCCGGCAGGCAGCCGCCCTTGCGCTTCGCTCAGGCGAGCCCTACTCGCCCGTCAGCGTCGCGAGGTAGTTGTCGCCCAACTGGTGGATGTGGTCGCGGATGCTGATGAACATATCGAGATGCGCATCCTCATCCGCCAGGAGTTTCTCGAAGAGCGCCTTGGAGACGTGGTCGAGGGCCTCGGCGCAGGCGATGGCGGCCTCGTTGTACATCTTGACGGCGCCCTCTTCCAGGGCGATGTCGGTGGCGATCTTCTCGGCGATCTTCTGGCCGCGCTTGATCTCCGCCTCGGGCTTCGTGACCGGCGTGCCGCCGAGGAACAGGATGCGCTCCGCCAGAGTCTCGGCGTGCTTCATCTCGGCGATGGCCGTGGTCTTCAGGACCTTGGCCAGTTTGCCGTAGTCGTCGCTCTCCAGTTCGTAGTGCTGGGCCATGTAGGTGAGGATGGCCGTGAGTTCCCTCGCCCGCGCCTCGTTCAGCAGGTCGATGACCTTCTTCGCGTCCTTCGCCATGTCTGCTCCTCTCGCTGGGTTTCCGGGCACAAGCAACAAGCGGAACCGCCGCGGCCGCCCGCGCCGGTCGCTCCGCCGCCGTCACCCCTCCTTTTTAGCCTGTCCGTGGTCCGCGGTCAAGCCTTCGGTTGCTTGGCCGAGAGCATCTCCGTCAGGGTGGCGTTCTCGCGTATCTGGTCGATGGCCGCCTTGGCCCATATGCCGACGCAGACGCCGTCCTTGCGCCGGATGACGTTGAAGGCCTGCTCGAAGCCGTCTGCGGCGGCCAGCCGGCCGGCCCCGAGAATCTTGTACGCCACGACGGGCTTCTCGATGGCGCGGATGGTCTCGTTCGCCTTGACGCGTTCTTCCGCCCGGTACGCCTCGCCCTTCGAGGCGTTGTAGCAGCACTGGAAATAGAAGTCAGCGGGGAACTTGCGCTTTTCCAGTTCGGGGTGAATCTCCGGCCAGTGCGCAGCAAAGCCGCCGGGGATGCCGGCGTTCTTGATGCGGTCCAGCCAGGCGCGAAGCGAGTCGAACTTGCCCTGGCCGAACATGCTCTCGGTGCGAGCGCCCTGGATGAAGGCAGCATCGGCGCGGTACTTCAGTGAGCGGTCGATCTCCTCCTCCATCTTCTCGGGCGAAGCATGGCACTGCGAAATCCAGATGCGCAGTTTGCCGCCGCCGGCGCGGTATTTCTCATACAGGTCGCACCAGCGCTGGTCGGGCGGCGAGACGACCGTCGTCAGGCCGCACCGGGCCGCCTCGTCCAGTATCTCGACGATCTTCTCGTCGGTGTGGTACTGCTTCATCTCCTCGTCGAGTTCGCGCGACTTGTGCGAGTAGCCCCAAAAGGGGTTGCTGCCGAGGATGAACCGCGAGACATCCATCGCGGCGAACTTGATGGTCGGCAGCGGCTTGAGGGGGTCTTTCGCGGCCTTCTCTGCGCCCGCGCCCGCCCCGATGGCGGCAGCCACGCCGGCCAGGCCCGTATGCTTCAGAAACCCGCGCCGGTTCATGCAGCGTGACATAGGCTCACCTCCTGTAGATTGTAACAGGCACCCCCTGCGGCGGTCGCGGCCAAACTTCCGCTTCCCGCCGGCTCGCATTGCGCAGCGGCTCTCCGCACCCACCGCGCCACACGGGGCAACGCACCTTTGCGCGGCGGGTGCGGAGACCCGCCGCGCAAGAATGCCGCTGCCGTGCGATGCCTGCCGACGGTATTCTAGCGTTTGCCGCCGGTGCACGCCAGCCTGAGGCACTGCCGCCAGCGGTGAAGAACCTCCCGACTATGACACGGCGGGACTGGGATGTGACGAGGTTGAGGACGGTCGCGGCGCATGGGGGGCGTGGCGGCCGGTTGGCCGCGGG
>VGYT01000223.1 GCA_016872895.1 Planctomycetota bacterium | reverse complement strand
CGGAGTCGGTATCGAGGTAACGGTCGCCGTCGTTGCCCAGTTCGCCGCCGGGCGACCCGCTGCCGCTGTGCCACGTCGCCCCGTCGGCGCCGGCGTCGCCTTGCTCTCCCTGCTGGCCACGGATGTTGCCGATCTGTGACCACGACCCCGACGACTTCTGGTAGATGTCATCGCTGTCGGTATCGAGGTAGTAATCTCCGTCGGTGCCGACCTCTCCGCTTGGCGAGCCAGAGCCGTTGTGCCAGGTTGCGCCGGGCGCGCCGGGATCGCCCTGCGTTCCCTGCTCGCCCTTCCGCGCGAGGAGTTGCCACTGGTCGGGCGAGTTGACCTCGGGATCGTTGCCCACATCGGGGGTCAGTTTGGCCCAGTAAGACGAGCCGTTGCGCGTGACGACATCGTATGCGCCGTAGGCGGTCTCCGAATTCCACTCGCCGCGAGGGTTGAACCTGACCGGCCCGCAACCGTAAGGCATCACCACGTACCTCCAACGATTGTAACTATGTCGCCGCTATTGCCTTTCACGCGGACCGACGCCAGGTCAATGCTCTGGAACGTCTCCCACTGGCCCGGAATCCACGGGACCTCGGACCCGTCGTCGCCCTCGAAGATGACGTTGCCGACGTTGGAAGGCGGGCACGAGATCGTGACCGACGCCACCAGCCTCTCGGACACAAGCGGCTGGTACTCGCCCGTCACCGTCACGGTCCGCATGACGACGTTGTTCATGGCTACCTCACCCCACCACGCGGAACGTGAGCGCCAGGACGCTCGTGAACTGCTGGAGCTGGTCCAGGTGCTCCGGCGCGTAGCCCCGGTCCGACCCCGCCGCAAACGCCGCCCTTAGGCAGATGACGCTGGGCATGGCGGCCAGGCGGCGGTTGGCGAGGAAGAAGTCCCGAATCTCCTCCACCAGGCCCACCAGCGGGTCGAGCGCGGCGTTGCCCATCGCTTCCGGCGCCTGCTGCACGGCGATTTCGACGGTGTAGTCCTCCTGGACCTGCCCGCGGCCCAGGTTCTCCATCGCGTATCCGCCCGGCACGACCGTGACGTGCAGGTCCTTCATCTCCTCGCGGGTGTAGACCGGCCGGTAGGAGCGCATCGCCGTGAAGGGCCTCTTGAACGTGTGCCCGTTCAGGGCGGTCACGACGGCATCCGCGATGTCGGCGATGATGGCCATTTCACTGTGTGCCCAGGGCAACGATGAGGGAAACGAGCGCCGTAAGGACGGCCCCCAGGACGGCCACCGAGACGGTCCAGTGGTGCGCGAGGTGGTTTGTCATGCACCGGTCGAGTTTGCGCACCCGCTCGTCGATGCGGATCAACAGGTCATGGTCCGAAAGTTCGCTCACGTTCAGGTCTCCGTATCCACATGGGCCGTATGAATCCTGAGAGTCAGGCCGTCGGGGTCCGACTTGCGGAAGTGCTTCTCCTGGCCGGCACCCATCACTTCGTACACCTGCACGTTACCGCCGACTGTCTCGCGGATGCGGTCGCCCACCTGCGGCAGGACCACCGCGCCGCCCAGCACCAAGTCAGCGGCACGCACCAGGTAATCCCGCCGCTCGACCTGCTCGACCACGCCATCCGCGGTGACCACCTGGAACACGCTCCGGCCGACCGTGGCGTTCAGCGTGACACTCTGCGCGCCCCGCTGGTACGTCACCGGCCGGGAGGCATGTTTGTGTCGCATGCCTTCGAGCCACGCCGCGCCCTGCTGGAGGAGGTCGGCCACGATTGAGGCTCCCTTGTCCGACGTAGCCTTGGCGAAGTCGGATTACTGGCTGAGGCGGACCCGCACGGCCGCATCGCTGTCGCCGACCGCGGCCACGGTCTTGCCCAGGAACGTGTTGCCGCTGGAGGTCTCGGTCGCCACTTTGTTCGTGGCGTCCCAGTAGACCTTCTTGCCGGCGGCAATCGCCTTGCCGGTGCCGGTGGCTTTGGGGAACTCGAAGACGCCGCCCACGACCAGCGACCCCAGCGTATTGGCCGCAATGGGACGCGGCGCCACGCCCACGAGATCGTTCTGGACCACCACGTCCCCGGCAGCCACGTCTGCCGAGGGCGTGTAATCCAGCGCTTCGCCTGCCTGCACGAAAGTCGCCGTTGCCATGTTTCGCTCCTTCACGCGGTCGCCAAAGCGACCGGCTGACGGTTCCCCGCACCTGCATTTCTGCCGTTACGCCTCGCCCTTGCTCTTCAGCCCGCCACGCGGATCCTGAAGCGCGACGCCGAAATCATGGTATCCACGCATCTGGATGCCAAGGACATTGAAGTCCGCCTCGGCCGTCTCGATGGTCGGCGACTCCTGACCGTTGAGGAACGCGACCTCGATGACCGGCAGGTCCGACGGGTCGGCCAGCAGGTACCACGCCTTGGCCGAGTAGCCGGTGTACTTCGAGTTGGCCAAGTACCGGCTGACCTCGACGCGGAACTTGCCCTGATGCGGGTTGACGGTCGGGGTCTTGGTATTGGCCGTCGTGTCGCGGATCTCCAGGGCCTTGTACAGGGCCGTGCCCATCGCCGAGAGGGCCGTCGGCACCAGGATCATGGCCGGCATGATGCCGATTGGCTTGCCGTCCGAGTCCGTCTGGTCGAGGAACGCAACTTCGGCCTTGGTGAGGCCGTCGATGGTGAGAGCCGTGTCGGCGCCCGATATGTAGTTCTTGTTGCCGCTGGTGAAGAAGGAAGAGTTGGCCAGAAACACAGTCCAGAACACGTCGTTGATCTTCAGGCCCGAGCCGCGGCCGAGTTTGCGCGGCACGAGGGTGATTGCACCCAAGTCATCGTTGATCATGTCCCGCCGGTCGATGGCCAGAAGCAGGCCAAACGTGTCGGCCTTGTTCGTGTACTGTTCCTGGCCGAGCGTCCCGTGCTTGAGTTCCCCGCCCGGCGCGACCGGCTGATACTGGTCGGCACCGATGAGGCGGTAGGACGTGACCGTCTTGAAATCGCCCACGTTCCGCACGGCGCAGATGTTGCGCCATGTGCGCTCGACGCTGAAGAAGCCGTCGAGAAGGAACTTGTTGGCGACGTTGGAGAGGATGCCGCCGATGTCCACGGTGCTGAAGCCCGCCTGGATGTCCTTTCCGAAGGCGAACCGCAGGACCTCGCGCGAGTCGCGGAAGTTGCGGCCGGTGTAGCCGTTGGCCCACGCGGCCTCCAGGAGCAGTTCCTGGAGGCCGATACCTCCCCGGAACCGGCGGCCGGCGGCGTCCAGCGTCTTCTCGTCGTGGACCTTCTCCACGTCCGCGAGGCGGGCCGTCAGCATGCAGGCGGCTTCGAGGATCGTGCCGTTGACCGTCTGGTCCACGACGTGGGCGGCGGGCGCCTTCGGGCGGCTGGCCCGCAAGACCTCCAGTTCGGTCTTCGTGGTATCCCACCCTTCCTTGATGGCGCGGGCCGCGATGTCGCCGTGGTCGCTGCCGCAGACCTTCCGCACGGCGGCGATCCGCTCCTCCTCGGCCGCGGCCTTGGCCCGCATGTCGGCCACGGGGTCGGCGGCGACCGCCGCCGCGCTACCCGCGTCTGCCGGCGCCCCCGCCGGGGCCTGGGCCTGGACCACCGGCTCCTTCCCGCCCTCGCCCGCTGCGGTCGCGCCGCCAGCCACACTGCCGTCCACCGTCTTGGTCTTGTCGCTGCCGTCCATGTTCTCTTTCTCCCCGGCGATTCCCGCCGCGATGCTGGCGGACGTCGCATCGTCCGCGCCGTTGCCCACGAAACTCACTTCCTGAAGCGCCGCACGCCGCGCCACGTTTACAGGCCCGGCAAACTCGCGCCCGTTCACGGTCACAGTCTTCCCCTCGGCCACGAACTCGACCTCGCGCACGCCGGCGCCGATGCTCGCCTGCCAGGGGTATCCGTTGTCAGCATCGGCCACGACCTCGCGGGCGGCCTGAGTGGTCGAGGAAATCACGCCCGATACCCGCAGGCCCCCGTGCTCAACCTGAATGCCATCGATATGCCCCACGCGGGCGCCCCGGTCGTGGTCGAGGTAGACCTTGGCCCCGCCGCGCACGGTGAGGCCGGTCAGGTCGACGACCACCGGAAAACGCCAGCCCGCAATCGCCAGGGCCCCGCCGGTGTAGGCGTCCATGTGGAACCGCCGCGGCCGCGCGGCCTGGGCATCACCCGCCATAACAGGGACCGCCGCCTCCATGTTGATGGCCGCGATGAACCTCAGCTCACGCAGCCCGTCGCTCGTCTTCACGGTCCGTTTCCTCGTCGTCCGGCTTGTTGGCGGGCGGCGCCTTCGGCTGCGCCTGCTCCACGGTGAGGCCCAGTTCCTTTATTAGCGCGACTTCCTTCGCCCGCTGCCGAAGTTCCGTCTCCCAGTCCTTGCCCTCTTTTGCGTACTCGCTCGCGAGGGTCGTCGTGTGGCTGGCAAGGCGCGTCGCCTGGGCGTTGGCCTCTTTGGCGGGGTCCACGTGCTCCATCCCGTCCCAGAACCACTGGTGTGGGTAATCGAGGAGCGCGCGGGCCGACGCCGGCAGAAGGCCCGGCACCCGTATCGCCTCACGCAGCCAGGCGTCGAGAATCCGGTCGAGGACCACGTCCTCAAGGTGGGCCTGTTCGACGCGGATGCTCTTGAAATATGTCTGGTGGTCGAGCCGGCCGCTCGCGTAGTTGTAGGCGGACGAATCACAAAGGGCGATGTTGCGCGGCATGTTGAGGCACCGCGCGGCCTCGTTCAACTTCTCACGCACAAACTCGACGTAGGTGGTGGCTGGCTGCTCGGGCCTGACCTGGCTCATCTTCCAGCCACCGGGCAGGGTTAGCAGCATGTTGCGTTCGAGTTCGATTGTGTCCATCGGGTCGATGGGTTCCGCCTCGCCGTTGGGCGGGGCGTCGGTCTCAACCGTGCCGGAGATGTTGGCGGCGGTCTCGGCGGCATCGAGAACGGCCGACGTGAAACGCCGGAGTTGCGCGAAAATGGGCAGCGCCGGGGTGATATCGGGGATGCCGCGGTGCTGGCCGGGGCGGTCGGCGCGGAACCAGTGAATCACCGACTCGGCCGAAACGCGGTCGTAGTCGAGGCCCAGGGACGCCCTCGCGCCCGGATGCGTCTTCAGGACGTAATAGGCTACCGGGTTGCCGAATGGGTCAAAGGTGATGCCGTCCGCGGCACGTGGGTCGGCAAACACCGCCTGGGAGAAGTCAGGAGTGGCGACCTGGTCGGCCTCAATGAGCCGCAGGTCCAGCGTCACCGGAGAATCGAGGTTTTCGTTCGAGATGAGGAGGGCGAACGCCTCGCCGTCCTGCGCCCGGGCCATACGCATGGTCCGCAGTCTGGCGGCAAGGCCCACCCGCGTGGCCCAGCGCATGAATTCCTGCTCGATCGCGCGGTTGGCCTCGGTGCCGCCGGTGAGCATCTGGAGCCGCGGCCCCGTGCCGACGACGTCGTTAGCGAGGGTCAGGACGATCCCTCGGACGTAGGAGTTGTTGGCGACCTCATACCGGGCCCGGTTCCGCAGGATGCGGCGAACCTCAGCGCTGGCGGCGGCATCCGCCGACAGGCCATCGGCCCCCGCCCAGTGTCGGCGGTTGCCGTCAGTCGTCTGCGCGGCGTCATACCGGCCGCGCACGAAGCGCACGGCGAGCCGCGCTCCCGTCCGGACGGGCTTTGCGAAGGCACGGATGCGTTTGAGCCAACCGAACATCACGCTGCTCCCGGCGGAACCACTTTCGTGAGCCGAATCCCCATGCCCTTCGACCGCGAGGCCTTCTTCGACGCCAGATACCTGTCCGCCGCGATCTGGTCGGGAATGCTCTGCTGCTGCATGCTCCCCGCATCCCCCGAGGCGGATTTAGGCCCCTCGGCATTCGTGCGAATTACGTCGTCCAGTTCGTCAGCCATTGCCGACACCTATGCGTGCGAGAGGGCCGCGACCTCCACCTTCGCTGTCGCCCGTTCCTTCAGGCGCCGGCGCCGTTCCCGTTGGGCGTAGGTCTTGACCGCCTGAACCGGGCAATCGCCCTGAAGATGCGCGAGCCACGCCTCTTGCACGGCGTCGGCCTTCAGCTCCGCCGGCACCAAGCGCAGTTCCTTCCGCAGGCGGTCGCAATCGCGGGTTGGAGGGAGGTCGGATCCCATGCGCCATGTACCTACACGAGACGGGCTGCTTCTTGTCGGAAAGCGGGGATGCGGCACGGCGGGGTTCTACGGGTAGAAGGTTATTTCCTTTTCCCAGGTGGTGATGCGCCTGCCGCAGTGGCGGCACTCGCGCCGGCGCCTGAGGCCCCCGCGCGGGTCGGGCCGCGTGTAGAGGACGCGGAAGTGCCTGCACCCGCACGCGCGGCAGACAATGCCGCGGTCGTCCCGGTGCTGAAGATCCGAGAGACGGAGCGGGACGCCCTCCATAGTTCCTGGCATGGGTGTCATCAGCGCCGGTTCCTTTGGAGGTCCGACAGGCGCAGCCGCTGGCCGCCCCGGTCCTTGACCACCTTCTTGTCCATCCCCTCAAGCGCCACACCGCACATCGAGGCCGCCACCGCGCATCCCACCAAGCAGTCCAGCCAGTGGTTGTCCGGCCGCGTGGGCCTCAGTTTCCACTCCTGAACATCCCGGCCGTGACCGTGCGTCAGGGTCCACGTTTCAGAGCCGGCAATGTGCTCAGAGAACAGGCGGTGTTCGTCGGCCGACTTCCCGAAGAGCGTCAGGGCGCTCGGGTCGCCCGGCGCGATCGACAGCCGCGCGTGCACGAACGTCTTCCACCAGTTCACGTCCACCGCGACGTGCGGGAACTCCTGCGTTCCACGGACGTTTGGCATGTACCAATGGTGCCCGTGCACCTCGCCCGGCCGGCGGCGGTAGGTGGTCATGGGCTTGGCCCCGGCGCGGATGCCCACGCCCTTGGAGAGCACCATCGCCGCGCCGCCCGTCTTGTGTTTGACCGCGGCGACGAGGCCGGGCTTGTACCCCATGTCCACCAGGCACTTCTCGATCCTGAGGACGCCGCCGCCCGTCCGCGGCCACTCGCGCGCGAGGAACTCGCCCACGAGTTGCTCGAGGCCCGCCTGGATGGCGGCGTCGGCGCCCGCGCCGGGGAACGCACGGCCGAGCGTCCGTGTGGCATTCTCAAGGGTGAACCAGGGCCGTTTCTGGTCGGGGAATGTCCCGTAATCGATGATGAACCCCGTGAAGTTCTCCTGCCAGGCCACTACCGAGTAAAAGAGGACCTTGTCGTGCACATCGATGAACATGGTGATGGTGCTAGCGGCAAGCGGCGCCTCCCCGCGCCGGCGGCCGTTGAACCTGGCGGCCACGTCGTCGGGCGCCAAAACGTTCTCGGCCATCTGCTCAGCGGCCGGCTCGTTCTGGTACTCAGCGCGGAAGGCGTCTTCGTCTCGCAACTTCAGGTTCATCGCATGCTGAAGGGCCGAGAGTTCGTCCTTGTTGAACCTGGCGGGCCAGGCGACCCGTGCGCCGGCGTCCATCTCGTCGCGGTTTTGGCGATAGAACGCGGTGGCGTCCTTGATGCCCCGGCCGGCCCGAAGGCTCGACGCCCGGACCTGGGCGTACTCATCCCAGAGTTTCGTATTTGAGGGAAAGGCATACACCATCTTCGTGCATTCGCCCTGCCACTCGGGGTTCTTCTCCTGGTCGAGAATCTGATCCGCCAGGTCGCCGTCGTACATCTTCGTGCACGTCAGGAACGCGGCGATCTTCTCCCCCGGACCCCCCATGCCCAAGACATCGCCATTGAGGAGTTCCATGCGGTACTTCGTCTGCGTGGGCGACCGGGCCGATTCGCGGGTCTGCGGGTCGTCGAGAATCACCAGCGACGGCCGCACCACCTGACCGTCGAGTTTGGTGTGCTGTTGGCCCCGCATGTTCGAGTCGAGGCTGGTGACGGTGATGATGGAGCCGCTGCCGGGCGACTGATCAAGGCTGGCGGCGCGCAAGGACGCCGGCAGCGTGTCGCCCACGACCGTGGGGAAGACAAGTTTATCGGCGGCCCAGGTGACGTAGGTCGGTTCCCCGCCGATGTGCTGGCCAATCTGTCGGCGGGCGTTGTTGCGGAGCATCCACAGGGGCTGGATCGCCTCCGGGAAGTCAGCCCGCAGCGCAGCGTTGCCGAGAACCTCCTTCTTCAGGGGCGCCAGGAGGTCCAGCGCACGGTCCTGCGACCCGCCGATGAGGCAGACGTAGGCCCGCGCCCCGGTGAGAATCGCCCACAGGCCCGCCAGGCGCGCAAGCGTCGTTTTTCCGCTGCCGCGCGGCATGGCGAAGGCGAAGAGGCCGCCTTGAAGCACCGCCCGCTCGATTTTGGTGATGACCCGCAGGTGGTCGTCGGACCAATCACGGTAGAACGCCTTCGGGAAGTACGTCTCGCAGAAGAACCGAAAGCCCGCGCACGCCTGTTGCCGCCGGTCCGTGTCCTCGACGTCCGGCAGCGGGCCGATGTCCTGGGCGGCGGCCGTCTCACGACGGTTCCGCTCGGCCTGCTTGGCCTTCTTCTCGTCGTAGGTGAGCGGCGCGGGCCGGGGCAGCCGCCGG
>VGYT01000222.1 GCA_016872895.1 Planctomycetota bacterium | reverse complement strand
CCGGCGCTCGGCTGCCGCCGGCGCTCGGCTGCCGCCGGCGCTCGGCTGCCGCCGGCGCTCGGCTGCCGCCTGCCTTCCGTCGCGGGCCTGGTGCGGGAGGGGGGACTCGAACCCCCAGGCCCTTACGGGCACAAGGTCCTAAGCCTTGCGCGTCTGCCAGTTCCGCCACTCCCGCCTGGCTACAGGACGCCTGCGTATAGTATCGGCACTCGCGCCGCGGTTCAATCGGCCCGTTCGCGGAAACCGGCGCCCCGGCCTGCCACGATGCTGCCGTGAAGCGGCGGATATCAGCGATTCGGGCAAGATCCCGCGGCTTTACAGCAGCGGCTCGGCCGCGCGCTCACACGAGGATTCCCGCGAAGCACGCCGTCATGAAACTGGCCAGCAGGCCCGCAATCAGCGACCGTACGCCCAGCCGCGCTATGAGTCCCTTGCGCTCCGGGTCGATCGCCCCCAGCCCGCCGATGAGAATGGCCACCGACCCGAAATTCGCAAACCCGCACAGTGCATACGTGGCAATGACCGCTGCTCGCGGCGAAATCGCGCCGGCGGCCGCCATGCCCGACATCTGCTGGTACGCCACGAATTCGTTGATGACCAGCCGCGTGCCCAGAAGTTGCCCCACGGCCGCGGCGTCGCTCCACGTGGTTACGCCCATCGCAATCGCCAGCGGGCTGAAGGCCCAGCCGAAGATGCGCTGAAGGGTGAGTTTCTCGGCAAACCGGTACTCCACCCCCCAGCCGCCCCACACGATTTGCGGGTCCGTCAGCGCCCCCAGGATGAGGTTCGCCAGGGCGATGAGGCCGACGAACGCGATAAGCATCGCCCCGATATTCAGCGCCAGGCCCAGCCCCTGCCCGGCCCCGCGTGCGGCGGCATCGATTACGTTGACGGCCTCCCTGGGCGGCTGAAAGTGCACCCGGCCGCGAGTCAGCGGCTCCTCGGTCTCAGGAACCATGATCTTGGCGATGGCGATGGCCGCCGGAGCGCTCATCACCGACGCCGCCAGCAGGTGCCCCGCGCTTACCCCGAACGCCACGTACGCCCCCATCACGCTGCCGGCGATCGTGGCCATGAAGCCCGCCATCAGCGTAAAGAGTTCCGACCGCGTCATGCGGCGGATGTACTCGATGATGGCCGTGGTGGCTTCGATGCCCAGGAACACAAACAGGGCCGCCGCCAGACTCTCGGCCCCGGAGGTGTTCATCGCCTTCTGCATCACGCGGGCCATCGCACGGACCACCAGTTGCGTAACGCCCAGGTGATACAGCACGCCCGCCAACGCCGAGAAGAATATGACGATCGGCAGCACCTGGAACGCCACGACCGCGCCCAGGCGCAGCAGGTGCTCCTCCAGGCGCCCCTCGACCTTGAGTTCCGGCTTGACGAGTTCGCCGAACAGGAACCCCGCCCCCTCGTTGCTGGCCGCAAGCAGCGCCCCGAACGCCCGCTCGGCCCCCTCGAAGAACCGCTGCCCGGGGTCGGTCTTGAGCACCAGCAGGGCGAAGACAAGTTGCAGCAGAAGCCCGGCGCCGACCGTGCGCAGGCTGATGCGGCGGCGGCCCTCGCTCATAAGCCACGCCAGGCCCATCATCACGAAGAGGCCGGCGAAACTGACGATGCGCGGCAGACAGCCGTCCATGCGGTGGCGCTCCTTTCCGTGCGGCTGGATTCTGCCAGATGGGGCCGCGGGCGTCGATGAAAAACCGCGTTCCCCCCTGCTCTGTTTCCGCCTTGCCGGTTGCCGTTGCCGTATCCCGATTTCCGTCTCCCGCCGCTGCCGTACCTGTGGATAACTTTTTGACCCGCCCCGGCGCACCCCGAAAATGCCCGTTTTGACCCCTTTCGGAGGGGCAAAACGGCCCTGGCGCTAGCGCCAGAGGGGGCGCGCGGGCAAAATGTTAAGATGGGTAAGGCAAAATCGCGCGCTTTTTGAACGTTTTTGATCGTTTTTGACCGGAACATGGTCCGATTTTGCGCTTTTTGATCGTTTTTGACCGCTTCTGGCATAGAACGTATGGCCATAAGCCGTGGTGGATAACTTTTGGGGCCGACGAGGCGTATACTATAGTTTATGACGGGCTGGGGAAGATGGGCAAGGCGGGCAAGGCGACAGCGGGAATCGTAGTTCGGGAGCAGACACCGGCGGCCTGCCGACGGCGCGTCAAGCCGCGACCAGGCGGCGAGAACTTCGCGCGGCGGGTCGGAGTTCACCCGCCTCGGCGGGCGCCCGCCGCAGTGCCCTTGCGGCCCCGGTGGGGCCGAAGATCTCTCGTCGGCAAGGCGCACGCCGCGGTCGGCCTGGGCGGGCGCGGCGGGCGCAACGGCATCGGGAGGAACTTGATGCAGACGGGGGATGGCACGGCGGCCGGGGCGCCGACGGGGGCGAGGCCGCCCGTCTGGCCGTCGATGCGGAACACCAGGACCGTGTCGGAGTTCTGGTTGGCGGCCAGGAGGAACGTCCCCGTGGGGTCGATGGCGAAGTTTCGCGGGTTCCTGCCTTGCGTGGGCTGGTGTCCGCGTGGCGTCAGGCGGCCGGTTTCGGCGTCGAGGGCGAAGACGGCGATGCTGTCGTGCCCGCGGTTCGAGCCGTACAGGAACCGCCCGGCGGGGTGCACCTGGACCTCGGCGCAGGTGCTGGCGCCGCGGAAATCGGCCGGAAGCGTGGAGAGCGTCTGAAGTTCGGCCAGCCTGCCGCGCGCGGCGTCCCAGGCGAAGGCGGTGACGGTGCAGGCCATTTCGTTGATTACATATGCGAATCGGCCGTTCGGATGGAAGGCCAGGTGCCGCGGCCCTGCCCCCGGGGCGACCGAGGCCGCCGGCGGGTCGTTTGCAGCAAGCGCGGCGCGGGCCGCGTCAAAGCGGTAAATCAGCACCTTGTCCAGGCCCAGGTCGGCCGCCAGGGCGAAGCGGCCCGTCGGGTCGGGGTTGATGGAGTGCGCGTGGGGCCCCTGCTGGCGCTTGGGGTCCGGGCCGGACCCGGCGTGCTGGACGACGGCGGCGGCCTCGGCAAGGCGGCCGTCGGGGCCGATGGGCATCGCGCATACGCTGCCGCTCCCGTAGTTGGCGGCAAGGGCGCAGCGGCCCTCCCTGTCGACCGCAACGTAGCACGGCCCGGCGCCGCCGGTGGACTGCTTGTTAAGGAACTCAAGCGCGCCGGTGTCGGGGGCGACGGCGAAGGCGCTTACTGCGCCGCCGGACTTGCCGTCGGGTCCGCGGACCTCGCTGACGGCGTAAAGAAAGCGCCGGCCGGGATGGACGGCCAGGAACGACGGGTTGGCGGTTTCGCCGGCCAGTTCGGGCGCACTGAGGGACCCCGAGGCCACGTCGAGGCGCATCTGGTGGATGCCCTTGCTCTTCGGGCCGGTGTACGTGCCGATGTAAACGCGCATGGCCCGGGGGACGGCCTGGGCCGGCGTGGCGGCCCCGCCTTGCGTCGCGGGGCCGGCCGCGCTGCCCGCGCGGAGATCGCTGCCCCAGAGAACAATCGCCGCCGTGGTCCCGACGAAAGCCCATGCAGCGAGGACGGCCAGTCCGGTGTGCGTGGCAGGCATGTGTTTCTCCACATATTCGCATGCAGCGCTACATGATGTCTTGCGCGGCGGGTCGGGAGCCCCGCCGCGCAAAGCAGCGCTCGGCTCCCCGCGCGCCGGGGGCCGCCCATACAGGCTGAAACCGGCCGGCGGAGGCGATTGACCCGGTGATAAAGGTCCCTCGCGCCCCTCGGCGGCTATGCCCCGCAGGCGGCTGGGAACCAGCGGTTCGTCCGGACGCAGATCTTGACGAGCATCAGCATGACGGGCACTTCAATCAGCACGCCGACGACGGTCGCCAGGGCGGCGCCGGACGAAAGGCCGAAGAGCATCGTGGCGGTGGCGATGGCCACCTCGAAGTGATTCGACGCGCCGATCATGGCCGACGGGGCGGCGTCCTCGTAAGAAAGCCGCAGCGGCCTTGCAAGCCAGTATGCTATCCAGAAAATAAGATTCGTCTGAATGAAAAGCGGGATGGCGATCCACAGAATTGTCAGCGGGTTGCCCAGGATGACCTCGCCCTTGAACGAGAACAGCAGCACCAGCGTCGCCAGAAGCGCAATGACGGTAACCGGCGTCAGGATGTGAAGAAACTTCTCGCGGAACCACGTCTCGCCCCTGGCGCCGATGAGCCACTTACGGCTGAAGTATCCGGCCACCAGCGGCAAGGCGACATAGATGGCAATTGAAAGGAGCAGGGCCTGCCACGGAACCGGCAGCCGCCCGACGCCCAGGAGGAAGCCGCCGAGCGGCCCGTAGAGGAAGAGCATCGTCAGCGAGTTGATGGCCACCATCACAAGCGTGTGGCCGTCGTTCCCCTTCGCCAGGTATCCCCACACGAGGACCATGGCGGTGCACGGCGCGATGCCCAGCAGGATGCACCCCGCCAAGTAACTGCGCCAGAGCGGCACCTCAAGCATCTTGACGCCGCCTGCGAGGACGGCCTTGCCCGCGCCGTAAACGTCGCCCACCGCCAGGTCAAGCCCCAGCGGCATCTTTACATGGTCAACGGCGTCCGGGCCGATGAGGCCGTAGAAGACTGTGCCCAGGAAGAACAGCGCGATGGCATACATCGTGAAAGGTTTGACGGCCCAGTTCACAAAGAGCGTGAGGCCGACGGGCTTGAGGCTCTTTCCGGCCTTCAGGACCTCGGCGAAGTCGATCTTGACCATGATGGGGTACATCATGAAAAACAGGCACACGGCAATGGGGATGCTGACGACGGGCGCCTCGCCGACGTAGATGGCCAGGCCGTCCAGGAAGGTGGCGGCGCCGGGCGCGACCTTGCCCAGAACGATGCCGGCGAGAATACAGAGGACAACCCACACGGTCAGGTACTTCTCGAAGACGGTGAGGCCCGCGGGCTGCTTGGCGACGCACGCTTCGCTTGCCATGAGAAGGGACCTCCCTTGCCGGTGGTGTTCGCGGACCGGCGGCGGGCGCCGGCGGCTGCAAGGCGCGGGGACAAACCCCCGCGCTACGCCGTTTGCGCGGCGGGTCAGGAGACCCGCCGCGCAAACGAGGCAGCCCGCCGCGCAAAGCGGCACGGCCGCCGCGCTACCCCGCGCCGGCCGCCGTGCGCACCTTGCCGCCAGGCGCGCCTTGACGCGATGCGCGCCCTGCCGCCACGCGCGCCGGCCGCCGTGCGCACACCGCGCCGGCGCCCCGGTCACCCGGCCGCGGCGGCCATCTGAAGTGCGACCTCCGCCACGCGGCGGCCGAGGTTCCTGGCGGTAGAGAGGCCGAACTCGTCCGCCGAAATGTCGTCGCCCGTGTTCAGGAGCGTGGCCCCGGTGTGCGCGGTGGGCCGGCCGTCGCCCACGATGACCATCTCCTGGCAGAAGAGGGCTGCCTGGACCGACTCGATGGCCAGTTCCTGTCCGCCGTTGCGGACGCCGCCGACGGCCACCACGCCGGCCACCTTGTTGCGGAGAGCGAAGTTGTTTTTGCGGAAGGCCATGCACTGGTCCAGGAACGCCTTGCACAGGCTCGACATGCCGCTGAAATAGACGGGCGTGCCCACGATGACGCCGGCGACGCCGGGGGCCGTGAGTTTGGCGGCCAACTTATCGAAGTCGGCGGAGCCCGGCGCGGCCGGGTCGAACACGGGGATGTTCATGCCGGCCAGTTCAACCAGTTCCACTTCCACGGCGGGTCCGGCGGCCTGGGCGGCGTCCAGGGCGACCTTGAGGGCGGCGGCGGTCGTCTTGCCCTTGCGCGGGCTGGCCGAGATGCCGAGAATCCTGACCGGCTTCGTCGGGGCAGCGCCGGCGGTTTCGCCAGCCCTCGCCGTCTCGGCGGCCATGCCGGAGGCGGCTGCCGCGCCGGCCGCTCCAAGAAGTGCGCGTCTTGTCATGTCTGCCGTCATCGGCGTTCTCCTGACAAGGTTCGTGCATGCGTCAACTGCGGCCCTCCGTCGAAGGCCGTCACTTTGCTATGTAAATCAGATACACTCCGGCCAGAAGGACCAGCGCGCCGCAAGCCCTCTTCACGATGACGGCCCCGCGGGACCGCTCGTTCCAGTTCAGGTATCGCTGCACGAGTTCCGCAGACGTGCCCGCCGCCACGATGACCGAGCAGTGGCCCGCGCCGTAGGCGGCCAGCAGGAGGACGCCGTAACCGACGTTCGTCGCGGCCAGTTTGAACGTGACGCCGAGCATCGGGGCCATGTACGCGAACGTGCACGGCCCGATGGCGATGCCAAAAACAAGACCCAGCACAAGCGCCGCCAGAAGCCCCTTGCGCTTCATGCCCACCTGGCCCGGCCCCGACCAGGGCATCGGGATGACGTCCAGCAGGTGCAGGCCGACCAGGAAGAAGATGGCGGCCACGAAGTAGTTGCCCCAGCGGCCCACGTCGCCCAACATGCGGCCGGCGGCCGCCGTGATCGCGCCGATCGCGGCGATGGTGATGAGGATGCCCACGGCAAAGAGCGTCGAGATCAGGAAGGCCCGCCGCGTGGAGATACGTCCCTGCTCGTCGATGAACCCCACGATGAGCGGGATGCTGGCCAGGTGGCAGGGACTCAGGAGGATGCTCAGGATGCCCCAGACGGCGGCCGCCGCCAAGGCAACGGCCGGCGTGCCCTCGACGGCATGCGTCAGGGCGGTGAAAAGTTCCCGCACGGTGGTTCCTTTCCGAAGGGCCGCTCGCCGGCCGCTCACTTGGGGGCGGCGAAGTCGAACCCCAACTCCTTCCACTTGGCCAGGATGTCGTCCTTGCCGAAGAAGCCCTCGTGCCGGAAGAGTTCCTTGCCGGAGGCATCGAGAAAAATCTGCGTCGGAATCAGGCTGACGCCGTATTGCTGCCAGGCGTCCGGGTTCTCCATCACGTCAATGAAATCCACGCGGAGCCGGCCGGCGTACTCTTGTTTCAGTTCCTCCAGGATGGGCGCCATCATCTGGCAGGGGATGCACTTGGTGCTGCCCACGTCCACGAGGCGCGGCAGGCCGGGCGCAGGCCCGCCTGCGCCGCCGATCTCCGCCTGTGCGGGCTGCGACTTGTCGCCCGCGGGCCTGGGGGCCAGTTGCTTGACGGCCACCACGGCCGCGACCGCGGCGACCAGGGCAACGACGATTGCGATCTTTCCGATCTTGCTCATGGAGACTTCACCGTCCTTTCCTGCATTCCCGTGCGTCCGGGGGGCCGCGCGCCGCGGCACTACTTCAGCATCGCCTTGATGGCCTCCGGCTCGGGCGCCTTGCCCGCGACCTTGACGACGCCGTCCACGGCCAGGGCCGGCGTCATCATGACGCCGAACTTCATGATCTCGTTGATGTCCGTCACCTTGACGAGTTCGTATTCCAGGCCGAGCGCCTTGGCCGCCGCCTCGGCGTTCTCGGCCAGTTTCCTGCACCTCGGGCAGCCCGGTCCCAGAACCTGGAGTCTCTTCATCTTACACGTTCCTCTCAACGCCCCCCGAGAATCTTCACATCCCGTGAAGGAGGCTAGACGATCATGCCGAACAACCAACCGACCAGCGTCGACATCGCGACGGCCAGGGCGCAAAACGCGAACGTCTTGCGCAAGCCGATAATCTTGTAGATAACCAGGATGCTCGGCAGCGACAGGGCCGGCCCGGCCAACAGCAGCGCGAGCGCGGGCCCCTTGCCCATGCCCAGCCGCATGAGCATCTCGACGATGGGGATCTCCGTGAGCGTGGCGAAGTACCAGATCATCCCCACAAAGGACGCGACGAAGTTCGAGCCGAGGCTGTCGCCGCCCACCAGCGTTGCGACGTACGTCTCCGGAATCAGGGCGCCGACAAATCCCGTGATGAACACGCCGCCAAACAGGAGCGGCACGATCAAGAGGGCGAAGTCCCACGTGGCCTGCATCCACTGGCGCACCTCGCCGCGCGAGAACCACCGCCACAACATCGCCAGGACCGCCAGGCCGCACGCAGCGGCCAGGTACCACTTGATGCCGTGAACGGTCATGACGAAGCCCGGCTTGGGTTCCACCGCGGCAATGTCGGTGCGGCCCAGGCGGCGGACGTCCGTCGCCAGGCGCCCGTCCGCCTCGTACTTCTGGACGTCAAGCGCGTCCTGCGTCGAGCAGCGGATGTTCGCCTCCAGGACCGTCCCGTCGTTCATCGTGATGGTCACGTCATTCGTGTTGTACCAGTCGCTGAACACCAGGAAGAGGATCATCGCAAGGAAGTAGAGCGCCGTCTGCCATAACTTCCGCGGGCTGCGAGGCGCCTCGGGCATCTGCATGGCCGCGTCGGCCCGCTTCTGCTCGCTGCGGCGGAAGATCACGGCCATCGCAAGGCCGATGACGAACGCAAAGCCGACGGACCCGAAGGCCCGCCCCGCGCCCAGGTCAAGCCCCAGGACGCGGGCCGACAGGAAAATCGCCATCACGTTGATCGCCGGGCCGGAGTAGAGGAACGCCGACGCCGGCCCCAGCCCCGCCCCCATCGTGTAGATGCCCGCGAACATCGGCAGCACGCTGCACGAGCAGACGGCCAGGATAACGCCAG
>VGYT01000221.1 GCA_016872895.1 Planctomycetota bacterium | reverse complement strand
CGGCCATGCTGGCAACGTCTTTGGCGATTTCGTTGGTGGCGCCCAGGGCCTCCATGCCCACCAGGCGGGCCACGCCCAGGTACATGGGCGTGCCGGCGACAACCGCGGCGGCGAGGCCGAACCGCTCCTGCATCGTCGGCCAGTGCGGCCGCTTCGCAAAGCCGCGCGAGAGCACGCCGTTGGCCTTCTTCTCGCCCGCCAGGACGTGCATGGCCTGCATGAGGACCTTGGCGGCCACTCTGGCCGTCCGGGCGCTTGCGGGCACCTCGTCGGTTACGCGCACGTCCAGCGGCGGCACGCCCTCCTTCTGCGGGTCGGTGTCCGCCAGGCCGTCGCCCAGCCCTTCGCCGCGAAGCACCAGGAGCGCGCGGTGCTCCTTGACGGGCGCCCAGTGGACCTGAACGCCGTCGGCCTCGCGCACGGCCTGCTGAAGGCGGGCCACAACCAACTTCGATTCCTCGGTGGGGATGCGGCCGGCCCGGCGGTCGATGACGTTGCCGCGCGCATCCAGCGTGCAGAAGTTCAGCCGCGCGGCCACGTCGCCCTGGCGCAGGTCGAAGCCCACGCCCACGGCCTCCAGCGCCCCGCGCCCGATCTGGAACTGGACCGGGTCGTAGCCGAACAGGGCCAGGTGGCCCGGGCCGCTGCCCGGCGTGATGCCCGGCGAGACCGGCTCCAGCAGCCCGGCGGATGCCCCGGCCAGGAGGCGGTCGGCGTTCGGCGTGTTGGCGGCTTCCAGTTCGGTCTTGCCCTCGGGCCCGCCGGGGATGCCGCCCAGGCCGTCCCAGACGAAAAGCACGATCTTGGAGCCGCTCTGCCGCAGGTACGGGCGAAGGTCCATGGTGCTGATGCCTCCCCTGGAGCGCTGGACGGTACTTAACGCTTCTTGATAAGCACAAACATCTGCCGGTCGCCCATGCGGACGAGCATGGGCAGGCCCTTGGCGAGGTCGGCCTTGCCGACGGCCTCCTTCAGTTCCGCCACGCTCGCGACCTTCTGTCCGGCCGCCTGGACGATGAGCATGCCCGGCCGCAGGTCGGCCGCCGCCCCCAGGCCGCCGGCGTCCACGCTCGTGATGAGCACGCCCTGGCCCGCCTTGTAGCCGTAGCGGGTCGCGGCCTCCGGCGTGACGCCGCTGACCTCGATGCCGAGGTCCTTCAGGTTGGCCGGGGCGCCCGGCGCCGCCGCCACGGCCTCCGGCTGGTCGGGCCGCTTCTCGACCGTCACGCTCAGCGACTGGCGTTTGCCGTCGCGCAGTACGACCATGTCGGCCTTGGTTCCCGGGGCGGTCCAGGCGACGGTGTTCTGGAGTTCGCTGGGCGTCTTGACGGGTTTGCCGGCGAACTCCGCCACGACGTCGCCGGCCTTGATGCCCGCCCTGTCGGCGGGGCCGCCCTCGAAAACCTGGCTCACGAGGACGCCCTCGTCCACCTTGAGTTTCATCGACTCGGCCAGTTCCGGCGTCAGGCGCTGGATGCCCACGCCCAGCCAGCCGCGCGTCACGCGGCCGGTCTCGCGGATGCGCTTCATTACCTCGCGAGCCAGGCCGATGGGCACGGCGAACCCGACGCCCATGTACCCGCCGCTCCGCGATGCGATGGCCGTGTTGATGCCGATGACCTGGCCCCGCATGCTGACCAGCGGGCCGCCGGAGTTGCCCGGGTTGATGGCCGCGTCGGTCTGGATGAACGACTCGTAGTCGGTTATGCCGACGTTCGATCGCCCCGTGGCGCTGATGATGCCCGCCGTCACGGTCTGCTCCAGGCCGAACGGTGCGCCGATGGCGATGACCCAGTCGCCGACCTCGGCGGTATCGGAGTCGCCCAGTTGGGCCACGGGCAGGTTCTCGGCCTTGACCTTGACGACGGCGATGTCGGTGGGCGGGTCGGTGCCGATGACGCGGGCCTTGAACTCGCGCCCGTCGGCCAGGTGCACCAGGATTTCGTCCGCCGCCTCGACCACGTGGTTGTTCGTCAGGATGTAGCCGTCGGGGTCGACGATAACGCCGGACCCGAGGCCCTGGCGCTGGAACTTGCGCGCCGGCCCTTTGCCGCGAGGCCCGGGACCCTCGTCGGGCTCCATGCCGAAGAACCGGCGGAGGAACTCGTCGCCCAGGTCGCCGAACGGGCTGCTGGGGGCGGTCACCGTGTGGCTGGTGGCCACGGCGACCACGGCGGGCCCCGCGCGCTTGGCCGCCTCGCGGAATGCCTCCGACAGCCGGTCCGCGCCGGCCGGAACGGGCGGCAGCGGCGCCTCCGCCTTGGCCGCCGCGGAGGCCGTCATCGGCGTCTCCGGCCGCTCATCCGGCGGCATCAGCATGTTGAGCACGACGGGCACCATCACCCCGCCGATGAGAATCAGGCCCAACGACGCCACCAGAACAACCAGTAAGCGCACGTCACGCATCTTCTTCCTCCTTGCTTCACCTGCAAGCAATGTAGTATACCGCGCCGCCTGACTGTTTCCAAGCGAGCGCCATGGCTCCTCTTATACACGCCCGGCCTCGCCGCTCTTATTCGAACGATACGCCGCCGCGCACAACGCGGCGCCGGCCCTTCCCGCACCGGCTTGGTGGAGCGAGTATTGCGTTACGGGGGCAACGACGGATGGGAGGCGTGGCACGGCCGGCTCGTCCGGCCGTGCCTCTCTCCGACAACCTGCACAAACCACGGCCGGGCAAGCCGGCCGTGCCACATCCCTCGGTAACGCTTGCCCCCGTGATTGACGCAATACTGGGGCCATGCCTTTTCGCTTGCCGCGCGGCCCGAAAGATTTATCCTATGTGGCCTGCGGGGGCAAGAGCACGAGGAGTTTCTATGGAACGTCGAGGATACTCCGACCGCAAGGGCCCGCGCCGCGGCCGGCGTGATGGGCCGCCTCGCGGCCCCGGCGGCGGTCGGCCTCGCGGCCCCGGCGGCGACCGGCCGCGCGGCCCGCAGCGCTCCGGCGAAGAACGCCTCAGCCGCTTCCTGGCCTTCATCCTGCGCCACCACCCGGAGCAGGTCAACCTCACTCTTGACGACCAGGGCAGCGCCGACCTGGACGCCGTGGTCGAGGCCATCCGGTCGCGGCCCGGCTTCGACTCGGTGGACCGCGAGCAGATAGAGCGGCTGGTCTCCACCCCCGCCGCCGCCCAGCGCTTCGAGATACTCGGCAGCCGCATCCGCGCCCGTTACGGGCACACCCTGACGCAGGCCGTCCAGTACGAGGCGGCCACGCCGCCGGAGTTCCTGTTCCACGGCACGACGCCGGAGAACGCAGAGCAGGTCATGCGGGAAGGACTCCACGCTGCGGAGCGGCAGCGGGTGCACCTGTCGGCCGACACGCCGGCCGCACGAGAGGTGGGCCGACGCCGATGCCCAGAACCGGTCATACTGCGCATCGACACGGTCTGCGCGCTGAAGGGCGGCACAAAGTTTTACCGCGGCGGGCCGGCCGTCTGGCTGTCCGACGACGTTCCGGCGGCGTGCATCACCCGCGTGGAGTAGCCGCCGCTTATCATCGTAAGCCGGGGCAACGCCCCGGCTATCAGGAGCACTTGCGCCGCAGGCCGGTCGCCGACGCGCCATAGCCACCAGGGCGCCGCCGCGGCCTTGCCCCGGCCTGTGCCTCGCGCGTTTTGCGCGGCGGGTCTCCTGACCCGCCGCGCAGGTGCAACGGCGCGCTCACAACCGTAACAGGACAGCCAGATCGATGCCCGAGTCCGACGACATCCACGCGCCGTGCCACAGGAACCTGGAGATCATCCTGGGCGTGGCCCGGCGCCTGGCCTACGAGCCGCGCCTCGACCCCCTCCTCAGGAGCATCGCCGAGGAGACATGCAACCTCCTGGACGCCGAGCGGGCAACCCTATTCCTCTACGACGCCACGGCCGACGAACTCTACAGCCGCATCGTCACCAAGAGCGAGATCGAGGTCATCCGCTTTCCGGCCGGGCGCGGCATAGCCGGCGCGGTGGCCCGGCAGAAGGCCTGCCTGGTCATACCCGACGCGTACGCCGACCCGCGATTCAACCCCGAGGTGGACCGCAACACCGGCTGGCGCACCCGCAACATGCTGGCCGTGCCGATGACCAACCTGGAGGGGCGCCTCGTCGGCGTCCTGGAGGCCCTGAACAAGCGGGCCGGGCCGTTCAGCGAGACGGACATGTCGCTGCTGACGGCGCTGGCGGCCCAGGCGGGCGTGGCGCTGGAGCGGGCGCGGCTGCTGGAGGAGTTCCTGGCGAAGCGGCGCCTGGAAAACGAGATGGAACTTGCGCGCGACATCCAGGCGGGCCTTCTGCCGCAGTCGCCGCCCCGGCCCCCCGGCCTCGACCTGGCCGGGTGGAGCAGACCGTCGGAGTACGCGGGCGGCGACTTCTTCGACCTCTTCGAGTGGGGGCCGGACCGCGTCGGCATGATGCTCGGCGACGCCGTCGGCCACGGCGTCGGCCCGGCCCTCCTCGCCGCCGAAACGCGGGCACTGGTCCGGGCGCTCGCGCTTCGCGAAGAGCGGCCGGACGAGGTCCTTGCCGGGGCGAACCGCCTCCTGGCCAACGATGTGACCGACGGCCGGTTCGTCACCCTCGCGCTGGCCGCCGTCGAGGCCCGGACGGGCGCGGCCGCGTACGCCAGCGCCGGCCAGGGGCCGCTGCTCGTGCTGCGCGCTTCCGGCGAGGCCGTGCAGTTGCCCTCGACGGGCCTGCCGCTTGGCATACTGCCGGATGCTTCCTTCGACAGCCCGCCGGCGATTCAACTGGCCGCCGGAGACGCCCTGGTGCTCATCTCCGACGGCATCTTCGAGTGCGATACGCGCGAGGGAAAGGAACTGGGCATCGAGGCCGTCATCGACGCCGCGCGCAGCCACCTGCCCGCGGGCGCCGCCGTCATGCTCAAGGCCCTGGAGGACCTGACGGACAGGGCCTCGCCGAACGGCAAGTTCCGCGACGATCGCACCGCCGTGGCCGCCAGGCGAGTGGAGTAAAGAAGTTCAAAGTTCAAGGTTCAAGGCAAGGCGGGCGGTTTTCGCGTTCGGGCGCCGCCCGAGCCGGCGGCGCCGCCGGAGCAAGCGGCGCGCGAGACGGCCGGCGGCGGGGGCCGCCGGGTATCCTGATATCACGACGCATCATAACCATGACGAAGGACCCCGACCCTGCCGGCATCGTCCCAGGCGGCGACCTCGACCGCGCCACGGACCCGGAGTACGCCGCCATCTCGACCAAGGCCGTGATGGCCGCCGCCTTCAGCGTCGTCGGCGCAGCGGCATTCCTGGCGGCGCCGTTCATCATGATGCCGGTCGTCGGCATCCTGCTCGGCCTGCTGGCCCTGCGGCAAATCAGGTCGTCGGCGGGGGTGCTGGCGGGCCGCGGCATCGCCTGGGCGGCCGTCGGCGCGGGGGCCGCCGTCGCCATCGCCGCGGCGGCCTACCACGGCCACAACTGGCTGGCCGAACACCGCATGTTCTCCGACCTGGAGAACCGCTCGTACCAGGTCATCGACGATATTGCGGCCGGCCGCTACGCCGACGTGTACGCCCTGATGCCCGAGGAGTTCCGCCGCCGGCAGGGCGCCGGCCCGGAGCAATTCCGCGCGCGGCTGGCGCCGCTCATGAAGGACGCAGGCAGCATCCAGCGCCGGGCCCTCGTGACGCTCCAGGTGACGGAGACCGAGGACGGGCAGGTCCTTGCCCCGGCCGAGATGCACGTGGACCTGGAGCGCCGCCGCCTGCGATTCACCATCTGGTTCAAGCAGGCTGCCGACGGCAAGTGGGAACTCGTGGGGGTGGCCGGCGAGGCCGTGCAGGAAGGCCGCCAACACTCCGCCGACGCGCCGGAACCGCACGCGCACCACTAGCCGCCCCGACTTACACTACTTACGATTCCTTGATTCGCCGGACCCTCGCGCCGAGGCGCTTCAGTTTCTGTTCCAGCCGCTCGTAGCCGCGGTCCAGGTGGTAGACGCGCGACACGGTGGTCCTGCCCTCGGCCACGAGCGCGGCCACAACCAGGGCCGCCGACGCCCTCAGGTCGCTCGCCATGACGGGCGCCCCGGAGAGGCGCCGCGGGCCGTGCACCACGGCCGCCGGCCCCTCCTTGCGGATGGCCGCCCCCATCCGGTTGAGTTCCGCCACGTGCATAAATCTATCGGGATATATTTTCTCGGTGATGACGCTGATGCCGTCGGCCACCGCCAGCATGGCCGCCGTCTGGGCCTGGAGGTCCGTGGGGAACCCGGGAAACGGCAGCGTCGTCACGTCGACGCTCCGCAGGCGCCGCGGGGCGCGCACGCGGACGGCGTCGCCCAGGTGCTCCACCTCGGCCCCGGCCTCGCGCAACAGGTGCACCAGGGCGAAGAGGTCGTTCCACCGCGCCCCCTCGACGGCCACGTCGCCGCCCGTGGCCGCCGCCGCCAGCAGGAACGTCCCCGCCTCTATCCGGTCCGGTATGACGGCGTGCTCGGCCCCGGAGAGGCGATCGACGCCCTCGACCAGGAGGCGCGGGCTGCCGATGCCGCGGATGCCGGCGCCCATCTTCACGAGCATGCGCGCAAGGTCCTGCACCTCCGGCTCGCACGCGGCGCAGTCTATGACCGTCGTGCCGCGGGCCAGCACGGCGGCCATCAGCACGTTCGCCGTGCCCGTGACGGTCGAGCCGAACGGCCCGCCCAGGTACATCTCGGCGCCCCGGAGGCGCCTGCATGAGCCAAAAACATATCCATGTTTAACTTCGACCTTGGCGCCCAGGGCCCTCATGCCCTTAAGGTGCAGGTCCACCGGGCGGTCGCCGATGGCGCAGCCGCCAGGCAGGCTCACCTCGGCCCGGCCGCGCCGGGCCACCAGCGGCCCCAGCACGCAGAACCCCGCCCGCATCGTCCGCATGATGGAGTACGGGGCGACCACCCTGGCGGGCCGCTCGTTCTGAAGGACCAGGTCGCCGGACTTCTCTTCGCGTTCGACCCGCACGCCCAGTTCCCGCAGCAGCCGCGACATCGTCCGGATGTCGGCCAGGTTAGGCACGTTCTTAAGGCGCACCGGCCCGTCGGCCAGGATGGCCGCCGCCATGATGGGCAGCGCGGCGTTCTTGGCCCCGCTGGCCCGCACGCGGCCCTTCAGACGCCGGCCGCCCGTCACCACCAGAGCATCCATCGCTTCACCTTCTCCCGGGTTTCCCGGCGCGGGGCGCGCCCGGGCCGGCAATATGCTCGCTCTTTTCGAGCCGCGCAAGGGAAGTTTACTCTTTCGTCTCGCGGCGGGCCACAAGGATTCGGTCGAGGCCCGCATAATCTTTGACGAGCCGGACGTCGGCCAGGCCGCGCACGGCCGCAGCCTTCGCGGCCGCGGCAGGCCCCTGCTGGGCCCCGATCTCGACCAGCAGCGCCCCGCCCGGCTTCAGGTACGCCGGGGCGCCCTTGAGGACCCGCTCGATGACCTCCGTGCCGGCCGGCCCGGCCACGAGGGCGGCCCGCGGCTCGTGGAGGCGGATTTCCGGGGCCAGCGTCTCCCACTCGCGCTCGGCCACGTAGGGCGGGTTGGCCAGGAGGAAGTCCGCCGGCTCGGCCCCGGCCGCATCGAGCGCATCGTACAGGTCGCCCGCCAGGAACTTCACGCGGCCGGCCACGCCGTGGGCCTCGGCGTTCAGGCGGGCCACGTCCAGGGCCGGGGGCGAAATATCTGTGGCCGTCACGCCCGCGACCGGCAGGTATGCCGCCAGGCTCACCGCGATGCACCCGCACCCCGTGCACAGGTCGATGGCCGAGAGCGGGGCGGGCGGCGCGCCGGCGCCGGCGGAAGGCTGCGCCCGGCCGTCTCGCCGTTCCGCGCCCGGCGCCTGCGGCTGAGCGGCCGCGACGGGCAGGCGCCGCCGGACCCCGGGCGCGGCCGCGACGGGCAGGCGGCGGCCCGCGCCCGCCAGCCGCAGTACCTCTTCCACCAGCAGTTCCGTCTCGGGCCGCGGAATGAGGCAGGCGGGCGTCACCTTCAGCGCCAGCGACATGAACTCGCACGTGCCGACGAGGTACCGCGTGGGCTCGCGCTCTGCGCGGCGGCGCACCAGGTCGCGGAAGGCCGCACGCTCGGCCTCGCCGACGGGCTGCTCGTACCGCAGGTAAAGGTCGATGCGTTCGGCGCCGAGGACGTGGGCAAGGAGGACCTCGGCTTCCAGGCGGGGCTGCGCGACGCCCTTCTTCTCGAAGAAGCCGCGCGTCCACTCGATGAGTTTGCCGATGGTCCACTCGGCCGATTCACCCGGCATGGCGCTCCCCGCCGCCTCACGGCCCGCCGGGCGGGAAGCGGCGCTCCAGTTCTCGCACGAGCGCCGGCAGGTCGGCCGCCACGGCATCCCACACGACGTCGAGGTCAACCTCGGCTACTCGTGAATGACGATATTGCGCATGCCCGCCATCTGATGCCACGGCACGCCGGGCAGGCCGCGGCGCGTATCCTCGGCGACCCGCCGCGCCGCCTCGCCCATGATGGCCAGGCGACGGATGACAGCGTCCTGGAGTTGCACGTCGTCGAGGAACTCCTCACGCGACTTGCCGCGCACGTACCGGAGGGCAAGGCGGGCCGCGTCGAGAATGTCCAGCAGGTGAACGTC
>VGYT01000220.1 GCA_016872895.1 Planctomycetota bacterium | reverse complement strand
TTTGGGGGGGCGGGGGCCGGCCGGCCGGTCATGGATTCCAGATCGGCGGGACGGCCCGCCGTCACCTGGACCCGCGTGCGACAAAAAACTCATTCGTCAGGGCTGGCCGCCCGGAACCGGAGTCCCGTGCGGCCCATGCGCTGGGATGGGACATCACCCTTGTTATCGTCCCGGGCCGCCGAAACTTTAGCCCTGCCCCCGCCGCCGGAGCGCCGCTGCTGCGACCGGCGACGAACGTGCCCCGTTCGGCCGAGGGCGCTCGCCGCCGGCTCGCGGCTAGTCGCCGCCCGGCTTCGCCCCGCTGTGGGCGGGCTGCGCCAGGGCGCCGCCCGGCCGCCGCCCTTTGCCGAACTACGATTCCCGCTTCCCGCCGCTACCCTACCTGTGGATAACTTTTTGACCGCGCCGGCGCGCCCCGAAAACGGGCTTTTTGACCCCTTCCGGAGGGGCAAAACGGCCCTGGCGCTAGCGCCAGAGGGGGTGGAGGGCGAAAATGTTAAGATGGGTAAGGCAAAATCGCGCGCTTTTTGAACGTTTTTGATCGTTTTTGACCGGAACAGGGTCCGATTTTGCGTTTTTTGGTCGTTTTTGGCGGCCTGCCATATTGGCAGTTATACATACTTCTTTGTGGAAAACTTCCCGGGATGGTTCAGGCAAGCCCCGCGCACCGGGCGGGGATGAGTTGTGCGCGCCGATTGTCCCGCGGCCGTGCCGGGCGCTTTGAAGCGTGCCGAGCCTTGAACCTTGACCTGTCAACCGCCACTACGACAGCGGCCTGCGGCGGAAGGCGAGGACGCCTGCCCCGATGGCGGCGGCGGCGTACGCGGCTGCATAGAGGGCGGCCCAGCCAACGTAGGCCCACGCGTCGCCCCACGGGCCGGACCAGTCCAGCGGCACAAGGACGGCGTGGCTGAGGTGCTGGTTGATGTTGAAGATCTCCAGGAACGGCACGGCGGCCAGGACGGCCTGGGCAAGCCACTCGGCGGCGCCCCCGGCGGCGCGGGCGGGGACCTCGAGGAACACCGTCAGGTGCCCCGCGACGAAGGCGGCCAGGCTCGCCCCGACGGCCGCCGCCGCCGACAGTCGCGTCGAAAGCGCCGTCGCCACCGCCGCAAGCACGCCCACCTGGAGGACCACCAGGACGAGGCCGGGCAGCACCGTAGCCGCCTGGTGCACCTGGCGTGTGCGCAGGGCCGCCGCCTCGGCCCCGATGCCGCCGCGAGAGAACGCGTGGCCGTGTTCGGAGACGCCGGCGTCGAGTTGGACGCGGTAGTAGACGGCGGCGGCGAAGATGGCGCCCAGGACGGCGGCTGCAAGCCCCGCGGCGGCCATCGCCCCCAGGTACTTGCCCGCGACGAACTGCGTGCGGCCGACGGCCTTGGCGAGGATGGTGTGTGCGGTCTTGTCTTCCACCTCGCGGGCCACGCCCGTGGCCGCCGCCAGGAGGCCCGCCAGCAGCACGAACAGGAGCACGAACGACAGGCCCAGGTCTTTATACATATCCACATCATTATAGAACGTGAACAGGGGCAGGCGCATGGTCGCCAGGAGCGCCGCCGCCCCGGCCGCCAGAAGCAGCCAGTAAAACGGCCGCCGCACGGCCTCGCGGAAGGTGTTCAGAATGATGCCGCAAAGGGCACGCATGGTCAATTGCGCTCCTGGAAGGCCACGCCGAACGCGGCGAACTGGCCGGTGGGCGGCTCGCGCCGGACGTCGGCCCGCGTCACGTACCCGGACATGGCTTCGGCCACGTCGGCCAGGAACCGGTCCACCTCGGCCTCTTCGCCCTCGGCCACCAGTTCAACCCGCCCGTCTCGCAGGTTCCGGACGAAGCCCGTCACCCCCCTGCCCCGCGCCATGCCGCGGGCCGTGTACCGGAAGCCCACGCCCTGGACGGTGCCCGAGTAGAATACGTGTGCCCTGACCTGCATGGTTCGCCCCCGCCGCCGGGCAGGCGCGCAGCCAAGCGCGGGCGTCCCGCGGCGGCGCGCCGGCGTTCTGCGGCGCGCCTGCGCACCGCGCCGCATCGGGGGCCATTATAGGCCGCTTGCGTGGAGCGGCAAGTCTTTCGGCGAGACGCAGGCCGCCCTGCGGGCGGTCGCCGCCGCCTGCTTGGCCGCGTCGGGCACGAAGCGCAAGAGGAACGTCTGCATCGGCCCGGAGAAAGTGCGCGGAATCAGGGCCACGCAAACGTCGCGCCGGGGGTCGTGCACCAAGGCGCACTCGTGCGTGTAGAGGCCGTCGGGCATGGCGGCGGGGACCTCGGCCATGCGGTTCGTCGCGCAATCAAGGGCAAACAGCCGCTTATCCGCCAGCCACAGCACGGTGTCGTGGCGGGGGATATAGACGGCCTCGCGGCCGATGGCGGCCGAGCCGCGGGTCTCCAGTTGCCGCCACCCGGCGTCGGCCGTCAGCGGCCGGGCGAACACATCGACCCGGGAGCCATCGCCCCTGAGTTGCAGCAGGCGGTCGCGCCTGCTGTCGTAGCGGAGCGGCTGGAACTCGTAGTGATACTTGATGTCGCCGCGCGGCTTCGGAAAGTCTGCATCCACAAGCGTCCAGCGCACGCGGCCGTCGGCGCGGTCCGCCTGGCCGTGGAAAAGCCCCTCGCCGCAAATCGCAAACACCCCTCTTGGCGTTCCCGTCAGCGAGAGGTTCCACGGGTTGCCGAACGGCCGCCCGAAGCACGGCCGGTGCATCTTCCTGGCCGCCGGGTCGTAAACCCAACTCGGATGGCCGTGCTTCTTCGCCTCGTACAGGAACACCTCGGCCGGGTCGTCGCCCAGTTGGACCTCCGCCCCGTCGGCAAGCGGCTGGCGGGCCAGGTACACCACCGTCTTCGACACTTCATCATAGCAATACCAGAGATAGGTGTGCTGGCTGAAGGGGACCATTCCGTAACTCCAGCCGAAGATGCCGGCGTTTGCGCTCTCCAGAAAGGGCGGGAACCGCGGCGGAGAATCCAGGCTCCAGCGGTTGGCCGCGATGCCGTACCGGGCGAAATCGTTGCCGGAGTAGCCCGAGTGGCCGCCGCCGGTGTAGATGATCTCGCCGCGGTCCGTGTCGATGACCGCCGTGGACCACGTCTTGCTGATGAGCATGCCAGGCGGCCGCGCATCGACGAACGTGTTCGCCGGCAACGATGCCAGGAACCTGGCATGGGCCTGGGCGTCCGGCGGCGGCGCATCTTCCAGCGACTGCTTCTGCTCCGGGTACTTCCAGGCCACCGTGCCGGGCGGGGCGCCCGCGAGGTCGGCCGGGGGCGCGGCAGGGTCGTAGCGGAATGCGTACGTCCGCCGCTCGCGGCCGAAGGCCGCCATCAGCACCGCCCCGTGCCGGCCGCACGGCGCCGCCGTCAGTCAGTCGTTTCCCTCCAGCCGCAGGTCTCCGTGAACCGGGGTCCACGTATTCCCGGCCACGTCGTAGACCCAGGTCTGCTTGATTGCCGAACTGGTGCTCTGGTGATGGAGTTTAACCTGCCGCGCGTCGGGCCCGCAGACCAGAATCCTGCCGCCGCCCGGCACGGCTGCCGCCGCGGGGGCATACATCGGCGGCGGGGCCGTTTTCGGCCGGCGCTCCTCCCAGCGGCCCTCGCGGCAGTCATAGACCCACGTGTCGTTCAGGGCCGAGGCCTGGTCATACCCGCCGAAAAGGACCATCCGCTTCGTGGCGGGGTCATAGATGATCGGGGCGTTGCACCGCAGGGGCGGCTCGACCTCAAGCGCCGGCCGGCGCCACGTATCGGCCGCGCAGTCATAGAGCCACGTGGGCGCCCCGCCGCGCGGGTTCGTGGCCAGGCCGCCCCCGAAGAGCAGCACCCGGTCCTTCTCCGGGTCGTAAGCCATGCTCGCCCAGGCGAGCGTGCGGCAGGTGGTCGGATGGTTCTTCGCCTTCAGGTCGGTCCATGTGTTCGTGGCCGGGTCCAGGGCGAAGGTGCATCCGTCGCTGTAATAAACCGCCCGCTGCCGCCTGGAGTCCCAGCAAGCCATGTTGAAAGTATGAATCGGACTCGGGCGCAGGACGCCGTCGAAGTCCCACCAGCGGACAAGGTTCGTGGCGTTGTATCCGCCGACGCACTGGAGCCGCGGCCCCTCGTCGTACTTCAGGCCGTCCGGGCCGGACTGCCCGAGTATGCGGAACGGCGGATAATCGTCGGCCGTCCATTTGCCGCGCATCGGCGCCGGGAATGCGGGAAGCCACGCCGGCGCGGCCGGGTCAAGGCTCTCCAGTTCGTAGCGCACATAGACGTTCCGGGCCGGCTGCCGGCCGCCGGTTCCCCACAAGTACAGCCGGTCCACGTTCTCGGCATACACGGCGCGCGCGAACTTCTTGCCGCCGGAATCGTCCTCGCGGTGAATCAGGACCCACAGGTTGGCAGGCAGGCCCGCCAGGTTCTTGATGGCCGCCGGCGCCTCCTGTGGCGCCGCCCCCGCCGCAACAGCACTCGCCGCGGCCAAACAACACGCCGCCCACAAGACCGCCCTCGAGGTGCGCATAGGCTGGCCGCTCCTGCGATTCTCGGCATGGTTCAAAGCCCCCGGCACCGCCGGGGGATGGTCGGCCCGCACCATCCATCCCCACGCGGTGCGTGGGGCTTGTTTGAACCATGCCCGATTTTCTTGCTGCCCGCGCGGCCTATCGTATCGTGCAACAAGGCGCGCGGCGATAACATTCCCCGGCAGGCGGGCCTCCGGCTCGCATTACCGCCGGTCCCCGCGCCCCGCCCCGGCAACACGCCCCCTGCCCCGCGCTTCGCCAGCCCGCCGTTTGCCGCGATCCTGCCGCCCGCACGACTTTTCAGTTGCCGCGCGGCTGGCTTCGCCTAAAATGCGCGGGGAGCGACCGGCGATGTCTGCGATCCTGTGCGTGGCCAATCAGAAGGGCGGCGTCGGCAAGACCACCACGGCCACCTGCCTGGCGCACGCCCTGGCACTCTCCGGCCGCGAGGTCCTCGTCGTGGACATCGACCCGCAGGCGAACGCCACGAGCGGCATGGGCCTGGCGCCCGTGGCGGCAAGCCCGGCCCTCGCGCCGGGCGGGCGAGACGGCATCGTGCCCACCGCCTGGCCGGGCGTGAGCGCCGTGCCGGCGGGCCTCGACCTGGAGCGCCTGGCGGTCCGCGGCCTGCCCTCTGTGCTTGCGCTCAAGGGCAACCTGGCCCGCCTGGGGGCGGGGCGGTTTGCGGCGGTGCTCATCGACTGCCCCCCTTCCCTGGGCCCGCTGACGCAGAATGCGCTCGCCGCGGCCAGCGCCGCTATCATCCCCATCCAGTGCGAATACTACCCGCTGGAGGGGCTGGTCCAGTTGCTGGCCGCCGTGGAGCGTGCGCGGCAGACGAACGCGGGCCTCCGTGTAGGCGGCGTGCTGCTGACCATGTACGACCCCGCTTCGGACCTGGCCCGCGAGGTGGAGACCGAGGTGCGGACGAAACTCGCGGAACCCGTTTTTCGGACCGTCATTCCGCGGGACCCGGCCGTTGCGGAGGCGCCGAGCCACTGCCTTTCTGTGCTGGATTACGCGCCGCGCTCGCCCGGGGCACGTGGATATGCCGAGTTGGCCGTGGAGGTGATCGCCGCAGGGCTTGCCGGATGATTTAATCAGGAGTGTAACCATGGCGGATAAGAAACTTGGCCGCGGCCTTGACGGCATCGTCAGGACGGTCGCCAGGCCGCCCGTTGACGAGATAGGCACCGCCTCCCCCGCTGGCACGACCCTGCCCCTTGCCATTCTCGACGCCAACCCGTTTCAACCGCGCCAGGGGATGGAGCCGGCCGACCTGGAGCACCTGAAGGCATCAATCCTGGAGCATGGCGTGCTCCAGCCGATCATCGTGCGGCGAAACGAGGACCGCTACCAGGTCATTGCGGGGGAGCGGCGCCTCCGGGCGGCCCAGGCGGCCGGCCTGCTGGAGGTTCCTGTGGTCGTCCGGGAGGCCACGGATGAGGAGATGCTGGAACTGGCCCTGGTCGAGAACCTCCAGCGCGAGGATCTCGACCCCATAGAGAAAGCCACGAGTTTCAGGGCGTATCTGGAACGGTCGAACCGGACGCAGGATGCCGCTGCCGCGCGGCTGGGGCTGGATAGAAGCACGATCGCCAACATGATCCGTCTGCTGGACCTGCCCCTTGAGGTCCAGGCGATGGTCAGGACCGACCTGGTTACGATGGGGCACGCCCGGGCGATCCTGTCGGTTGACAATCCGAAGCGGCAAGTTGAGATTGCACAACGGGTTGCGCGCGAAGGTCTGTCTGTGCGGCAGGTGGAGCGCCTTGCGGCAACGCTTGCGCCTGCGAGGCGCAGGGCGCGCCGCTTGGTCAAGGATGCGCACATCGCCGATCTTGAGGCCAGGCTGCGCGAGGCGCTCGGGACCAAGGTCTGCATCGAGCAAGGGGCCAAGGCGGGAACGGGCAGGATCGTCGTCGAGTTTTACAGCAACGATGATTTCGAGCGTATCCTTGCCCGCCTGTCGTGACGGAGCGGTGTTCCACGTGGAACAGGCGTGATGGCTCAGCACGGCCGTGGCCGGGCCTCGCGCGGCGATGGGCGGCCCCAGGATGGCCCCGCTGGTGCAGGCCGGTCAAGATGGTTTTCCACAAAGCCGGCGCTTTGCCTGGCGGTGCGTGAGCCATGTGCTGCGAGGGGCCGCCCCGGCGCGCCTACCTTCAGGGCGGCGGAAACCCCCATCTGGCCGTCATTCCGCGGGGGTGTTCCACGTGGAACAAAACGACGGCTGATAAGCAATCACGGGGGCCATCCGGCCGGGCCAGGCTTTCCACAGGTTTTCCACAGGACCGAGACTAAGAGATCCGGCGATTAGCCTTACGCAGGCAGGCCGGTCCCTAGCCGGTGGCAGGTTCCGGTTTCATGGTTCTCGTGCTCGTCCAGCAGCGCGGCCTTCACGGGGCGCTCATGGCCAGGGCCTCATCGGTTGATGTACGCTTCCTTCGACGGACCGGAGCAGCGCCGACTGTGTCGCGCGGCACCAGGTCTGAGCATGGGTGCCAAGTCATCCGATGGACCCCGTGCGCGCGGTAGCCGCTCCGGCCGCATGCACGCCCATGTGGACGCGGCGCGGGCATGCCACCGCGCAGCGGTTCGGCAGGCATGGTGGCTATGCAGAGGCGGCGTGGGTATGCCAGCCCGCAGCCGTTCCGGTGGCGTGTGTCTCCGCGCAAAGCGAGCGTGAGCATGCCGGGCGGCGACCACATGCTTTCACATGCGAGGGCACGGGGTAGATGCCGAGAGCAGGGAATACGTCAGGCGAGGTGCGACGGGGCGTCAGGTGTGGCTGTTGCGCTCCGCAGGCCATCTGTTGCTGGGGCATGAGGCGGGCCCCTCAGGTTGGATCTTCCCGGCGGCCTGGCTGGCGGTGGGTTTGCCCGAGCCGGGGGGCCGAAGGCCGCCGGTGCGCCGACGTTTAAACTGTGGGTTCGGGTGTGATGCTTCTGCGCGCCCAGGCGGACTTCCCGCGGTGCTGGGACGATGGTCTGGCAGAGGTGCGAAAGCGTGGCGCCCACCGGATTAACGTTGATGGGCCGTTGCGTTGGGGGCGTGGTTCGCGAGGCTGTGGCCATAGAGCGCCAATGATGCAATTAAGCGCCGATGCGGCTGGCGTGAGTTTACGTTCGCCGCCACTGCCACGACCGTGGATCGTCAACTGGCGGGAGGCCGTTCTGGCGCGTGAGGGAGGGCGAGAAAGCGGGCCGCGCGGGGCGGCGGCGCACACGCTTCAGGCCGCAGAGGTTGTCGTGCACGACGGCGGGCGGGAAGCCCGGCCACGTCAGCGGACGGGGTGCGTCGGGCCGGGACGGCCGAGTTGCCGGGCGGTGCGCAGCGCTGCCGACTCCATCGCGGCCGGCGCAAGAGCGTCTTTGGCCCGGCCGCCGCACGCCCGGCTGCCTCGCGCGGCCGTGGCACCCGTCGGGGCGAGTGCCTGGATGCCCAAGACAACACGCTTTATTACATCGAGGACGCCAAGCGGAGCGGCGACGCCCCGGGCCAGGCCGGCGGCCCGAACGTGGACGCCTGCTGCGGGGGCGAGCGGGTCGGCGGGATGCTTGTCGGCGCGGCGCTTGTATCTTGCTCCGTGGCAGGGTAGAGTGGGCCAAGTTGCGCGGCGCCGATGGGCGCCGGTGGTCGGTTGACCTGGTGATTGCCCGGGAGGGAACCACGATGGGACGCCTTAGCCGTCGGCTGTTCCTGGAAGAGACGCTGCTGGCCGCAGCCGCCGCGACCGTCGGGTCATCCCGCACGCTGCTTGGCGAGGAGACCGCGAGGCAGAGCAAGAGTCCCAGCGAGCGGCTGAGCGTGGGCGTCATCGGCGTGCGGGGCCGCGGCGGCGACCATGCCAAGGCCTTCGACGCGCGCGAGGATTGCGTCGTCAGTTACATCTGCGACGCCGACACGGCGGTGGGCGAGAGGGTGGCGGCGCGGTTCAAGGGCAATCCGAAGTTCGTCCAGGACATGCGGCGGATATTCGACGACCGGTCGGTGGACATCGTGTCCATCGCGACGCCGAATCACTGGCACTGCCTTGCGGCCATCTGGGCGATGCAGGCGGGCAAGGACGTGTACGTCGAGAAGCCGGTCAGCCACAATATCAGCGAGGGCCGGCGCATG
>VGYT01000219.1 GCA_016872895.1 Planctomycetota bacterium | reverse complement strand
CCGCATGTCGGAGAGCGGCCTGGAGCCCGCCCCGCCCCAGGACCGCGAAGGCCGCGCCCGGCCGCGAGGCGCGGGGTTCCAGGACAAGAAGAAGGTCATCATCCTCCTGGCCCTGCTGCTGGCGGGGGGCGGCGTGGTGGCCTACCAGTTCCTGGGCGGCCGCGGGCCGAAGGAGGCCGCCGCCGTCACCATCAAGGGAACCGGGGCCGCCCTGCCCCCCGACAAGGACGTCAACTCCATCCTGGAGCGCCTCGAGGCGCCCCAGGCGCAGGGCGCCGGGGACGCGTCCGTGGCTTACGTCGAGGAACTCGTCCGGAAGTTCGACGGCTACGTCCAGGAGCGCCAGGTTCCCCTGGCCCAGTTGAGGATGAATCCCTTCGTCGTGGTCGTCGAGCCGCCGCAAGAGACGCAGCAGGTGGTCGAAATCAAAGCCAAAGACAAAGCCACGGCCGAGCCGGACCCGGCCGACGAGGCGGCCGCCAAGGCCCAGCGAATCCGCGATGCCGCCTCGCGGCTCGTCCTCGGGTCCGTCCTCGTGGCCCGCCTCAGCCGCATGGCCGTCATCAGCGGCACGCTCTGCCTCGTCGGCGACGAGGTCGAGGGGTTCCAGGTCGAAGCCATCGAGGCCGACCGCGTGCGGCTGGCCCGCGAGGGCGAAACCGTCGAAGTGATCCTCCCGACCGCAGCCGCAAAGACCCCCGTTCAGAGCCGCGACCGCAAGGGGGCGGTGAAATGAAAAGCGAGTACGCATGGTAGCGGCCGCACCCAATGACGATCTGAATGACGGCGGCCAGAACCTCTCCGAGGCCACCAAGACGCTCCGCCCGCGCATGGGCGACCTGCTGGTGGAGCGAGCGGTCCTGACGCGCGGACAACTGGAGGAATGCCTCGCGCTTCAGCGGTCCAGCCCCGGAGAGCGCCTGGGCCAGATTCTCGTCCGCAAGGGCTACGCCAAGGAAGACGACGTCATGGCCTGCCTGGCGGAAGAATACGGCCTGGAGTTCGTGCGGGTCAGCCAGATGGAGGTCCCCGACCGCGTCGTCGGACTCCTGCCGGCCGATTTCTGCCGCAGATACAAGGTGATGGTCATCGACGCCGACAACGACAACGGCCCCGTCACGGTGGCGACGCCTGACCCGGCCAACGTGTTCCTGCTCGACGAGATGCGCCGCCGCCTCGGCCGCCGCGTCCGCCTCGCCGTCACCACGCTGTCGGAGATCAACAAGGTCACCGAGGACCTGGTGGGCGACGGCGACGGCTTCCAACTGGACGACCTTATCCGCGACATCGCCGACGACGCCGTCGAGGTGGTCGTCGAGGACGAGGAGGAAGTGGCCGACCTGGCCCGCGTGGCCGGCGAGTCGCCCGTGGTCCGCCTCGCCAACTACCTCATCTGCAACGCCGTCAAGGAGAACGCCAGCGACATCCACATCGAGCCGGGCGAGAAGAAGATGCGCGTACGCTACCGCATAGACGGCGTCCTCTTCGAGGTCATGTCGCCCCCGCAGACCATGCACCCGGCCCTCGTGTCGCGGCTGAAGATCATGTCCAACCTGGACATCTCGGAGCGCCGCCTGCCGCAGGACGGCCGCATCCGCGCCATCGTCCGCAACCGCTACGTGGACTTCCGCATCAGCACGCTGCCGACCACGCTCGGAGAGAAGGCGGTCATCCGCATCCTCGACAACCGTTCCATCCTCATCGGCCTGGAACGCCTCGGACTCGAAGAGGACCACCTGGCCACCTTCAAGCAGCAGATCGAGCGGCCCCACGGAATCATCCTCGTGACCGGCCCCACAGGATCAGGCAAGACCACCACCCTGTACTCCGCCCTGCTGACGATGAACGGCAGCGAGATGAACATCTCCACCGTCGAGGACCCCGTGGAATACTCCCTCGGATTCGCCAACCAGGTCCAGATAAACGAGCGCATCGGCTTTACGTTCGCCAGCGCCCTCAGGGCCCTGCTGCGGCAGGACCCGGACGTCATCATGGTCGGCGAAATCCGAGACGAGGAGACCGCCCGCATCAGCGTCCAGGCGGCGCTCACCGGCCACCTTGTGCTTTCAACGCTTCACACGAACGATGCGCCCTCCAGCATCACGCGCCTCATCAACATCGGCATCGAGCCGTACCTCATCAGCGCCAGCGTCAACGCCGTCCTGGCCCAGCGCCTCGTCCGCCGCATCTGCTCCAATTGCAAGGAAGAGTACGTGCCCAACGACGACGTCAAGCGCGCCCTGGCCCGCTCGCGCATGGACGTCGACAAACTCTGGCGCGGCAAAGGCTGCGACCACTGCCGCAAGACCGGCTACAGCGGCCGCTGCGGCATCTACGAGACCCTGGTGCTCGACGACGCCCTCCGCGACATGGTCGCCGCAAGCCCGAACGTAATCGAACTTCGCAGGACGTGCAAGGAGCGCGGCATGGTAAGCCTGCGCGACGACGGCCTGCGGAAACTCCGCAAGGGCGTTACCAGCGTCGAAGAACTGCTCCAGGCCACAGAGGACGTTGTCGTCGGCGAGTGAGGCACACAATGACACTGAACGCAACGCTTATGCACGAAACATGCGTCCGGCGCATACGCGACATCCTGGCACGCGGCGTGGCCGCCCGCGCCAGCGACGTCCACATCGTCGTCGGCCTGCCGCCCCTCCAGCGCGTTCACACCATCCTGAGCCCCATGGAGGGCCAGCCGCCCGTCGCCCCGGACGAGGCCCTCGCCTTCGTCAAGGAACTCCTGAACGAGTCGCAGTTGGCCAAGTTGCTCGAACGGAGAGACTTCGATTTCTCCGCCGTCCTGGCCGACGGCACGCGGTTCCGCGTCAACGCCCACTTCCAGCGCGGGACGCCCGCCCTGGCCTTCCGCGCCATCCCGCACAAGGTGCCCGAACTGGCCGGCCTGAACCTGCCGGAAATCGTCACCGACTTCGCGAACCTCCCCTGCGGCCTGGTCCTCGTGACGGGCGAGACCGGCAGCGGCAAGTCCACCACCCTGGCCGCCATGATCGACCACATCAACCACCAGCGCACCGGCCACGTCATCACACTGGAGGACCCCATCGAGTACTTCCTCCAGAGCGACCAGTGCGTCATCGAGCAGCGCGAGGTGGGCACCGACGTCTGCGACTTCGCCTCCGGCCTGCGCCACGTGCTCAGGCAGGACCCGGACGTGATCCTCATCGGCGAAATGCGGGACCTGGAGACCATCGCGACCGCCTTGACGGCGGCGGAGACCGGCCACCTGGTGCTCTCCACCCTACACACCAACGACGCCGCATCCACCGTCGAGCGGATCATCGACACCTTCCCGGCGGCCCAGCAGAGCCAGGTCCGCTCCATGCTCGCCAGCACCCTGAAGGGCGTCGTCTGCCAGCGCCTCTTTCCGCGCGTCGACGTGCCGGGCATGGTGCCAGCCACCGAAATCCTCGTCTCCACGCCGGCCGTCCGCAACTGCATCCGCGAAAACCGCGTCTTCGAGATACCCAACGTCCTGGAGACCAACCGCGCACTCGGCATGAGCCTCTTCGACGAGTCCCTCAAACGCCTCTACTTCGGCGGCCTCATCAGCCGCGACGACGCCGTCTCCAGCGCACACTCCCCCGACCAACTCGAACGGGCCCTGATGGCCTAGCAGGGCACATACGCAATGAATAGTTACCAGTATCAACTTAAACGCCCCAACGGCCAGGTGCTCGTCGGCGTCCTGCGGGCCGAGAGCCAGATACTGGCCACCCAGGAGGCCCGCGCCCTGGGCGGCACGCTCATCGAACTGGTGCGAATCGAGGGCGGCGCCGCCCCCGCCCACGCCGCCGCGTGGCTGGCCCGGCTCGGCCTCGACTTCGGCCAGAGGGTTGGCTCAAAGGAACTCCTTTCCTTCACCAGCCAACTGGCCGTCATGGCCAAGGCCGGCATCGGCCTCACGGCCGCCCTCGACTCCATCGGCGACCAGGTCAAGAACCCGCGCATGCAGCAGGTCGTCCGCACCCTCAAGCGCGACGTCGAAGCGGGGCGCCAGTTCTCCGAGGCCCTCCAGCGGTTCCCCAAGGTCTTCTCGCTCCTCTACATGAACATGGTCCGCGCAAGCGAACTCAGCGGCTCCTTCGGCCACATGCTCGGCCGCATCAGCGAGTACCTGCACCAGCAGGCCGAGACGCGCAGGCAGGTCATCGGCGCAATGGTTTACCCCGTCATCATCGTCTGCATGGCCGTCCTGACGACCGTCTTCATGCTCACCTTCGTCCTGCCACGCTTCATGGTCCTCTTCCAGGGCCGCGAGGACATCCTGCCCATGCCCACCAAGGTCCTCATGGCCGCCAGCGCCTCCATGCGCGGCTTCTGGTACCTGTACCTCCTGGGGGCCGGGGCGCTGGCAGGCGGGGCCGCCTACTTCATCCGCACCGAGTTCGGCCGCAACTGGTGGGACATGGCAAAACTGAAAATCCCCATCCTCAAGAACCTCTGCCACGCACTCTACCTGTCGCGCGGCCTGAGGACCATGGGCGAACTCGTCAACGCAGGCGTGCCGATGCTCGATACCATCGCCATCACGGCCGAGGTCTCCGGCAACATCCACTACGCCCGCATCTGGCAGCGGGTGCACCTGGCCATCCGCAAGGGGCAGCGCATTGCGCCCACGCTGGCCCGCAGCCCCTTTATTCCGCCTTGCGTGTCGCAGATGATTTCCGCCGGCGAAGAGACCGGCACCCTGGCCGAGATCCTCGCCGACATCAGCGATTTCTACGACAAGCAACTCAAGGCCACCATCAAGACCGTCACCAGCGCCATCGAGCCGCTGATGATCGTCCTGATGGGCGGCGTCGTGGCGTTCATCGCCGCCGCCATCCTGCTGCCCATCTTCAAAATGTCGCAACTGGTGAAATGACATGGCGCGAAGCACAACTATCAAACTCGGCGACCCAGGTTTCACGCTAGTCGAGGTCCTCGTCTGCGCCGTCCTGCTGGCCATCGGATTCCTGGCCCTCGTTGCCGCGTTCGGCCACGAGTCCGTCTGCGCCCAGCGCGGCGAGGACGCCGTCCTGGCCACGTTCCTGGCCGACGAGATCCGCGACCTGGCCCTCCAGATGGCTTTCGCCGATGTCTTCGCCCTCGACGCCGCGCCGTACAACCCGGCCATCCTCAGCACGGGCGCATCCGCCGGCCTGGCCGACTGGTCGCAGCACGTGACCATCCTGGCCCTAAGCGCCATGGACCTGGCCGCGGCGATGCCCGAAGGCTCCGCCACGGCCGCACGCCTGACGGTGGAGGTCCGCCGCCACTCAAAGCCCGTGCTTGTGCAAACCTACTACATCTTCAACATGCAGGGAGTGCCGTTCACCGACGACTCGTGACCGCCCGGCGGGACCGACCCCCCGGGCCGCAGCAAAAACGCTGATTCGGCGGTATCGCCCGCGCTCGCACGCCCCGGCGCGGCCAAACAAGCAGAGCCGCTCTCCGTAAGGGAGCGGCGCCCTATCGTGGAAGGAGGGGCGTACCATGTACTTCCGGCAGACAGTCCTGAGTGCCAGGGCCCCCGGCATGGCCCTGATCATCACCCTGATCTTCCTGGTGCTGTTCGCCTGCCTGGCGGTGGCCATCACCGCCTCGGCCGACGCCAACCTGACGGTCGCCCACAACCGCATCGAGGGCCAGCAGGCCCTTGCCATCGGCGCCACGGGCCTCCAACTGGTGCAGAAGAGCCTGGGCGGCATGTCGGTCAGCGGCGCATCCGACGCCGCCTCCTTCCACGCCCTCATCCGCGCGGAACTCATGGCCGATTTCGCGGCCTCCAACATGCTCGACGCCGACGCCGTCACCACCGGCGCTGACGGCGTGACCATTCCCACCATCACGCTCGCCCGCGCCGACGGACGACAGGGCACCGTTGACCTGACCGTCCGGGCATCAGGCGGCGCCGCCGACGACACCACCGTTACCATCCGTTCAACGGCCCGCTTCGGCGGCGCCACACGCTCCGCCACCTACAACATGACGGCGCAGCGCGGCCGGTCGGTCCTGAGGGACTACGGCATCGCCAGCAAGAGCCCCGTCCAGATGACCGGCAACGCCCAGATCCTCGGCGCCAACAATCCCGCCGAGGGCAACGTCCTGTCGGCCTCGTACAGCACCACCAACGCCATACAGTTGACGGGCAACATCCTCATCGCCGGCGACGCCGCCGTGGTCAATCCCGCCGGGCAAATCCGGAAAGTCGGCAACGTAACCATCGGTGGCAGCCAGGTCGTAGGCGCGCCGGAGCCCGAGTGGCCGCAGGTTGACATCGACGTCTTCAAGCCCTACGCCACCAACGTTTACTCCGGCTCAGGTTCCGGCAACCTGACGCTCTCGAACATCCGCATCCCGCCCAACACCAACCCGAACTTCTCCGGAAACACCACTATCTACGGCGTCGTGTACATCCAGCCGCCAAACAAGGTGACGTTCAGCGGCAATACGACTCTCATCGGCGTCATCGTGGCCGACCAGCCCGCCGCCGACAACCTGACCGCCAACCAGATAAAGTTCACGGGCAACATGAGTTCGTCCGGCGTCGAGAACCTGCCGGCGGGCGCCCAGTACGACGGCCTGCGCGCACTGACCGGCTCTTTCCTCCTGGCGCCGGGATTCAGTTCGCAGTTCACCGGCAACTTCAACACCGTCAACGGCTGCATGGTGGCCAGCGAGTTCAAGTTCACCGGCAACGCCGGGGGGCGCGTCAAGGGCGGCATAGTCAACCTGCGAGACTCCACCTTCCAGTTGACCGGCAACGCACGCCTGACCATCGACCGCGAGACCGCCGTTGAGGAACCGGCCGGCATTGTCAGCACCATGACCCTGGTGTGCGTCTCCGGCTCGTACTCGGAATAAAACATGAGGCATAGCCGCCAACCCGCGCCGGGCTTTACGCTGGCCGAAGTGCTCATCGCCATGGCCCTGCTCGGGCTGATCATGGTGGCCGCCGCCCTCGGCATCCAGGCGGCCCAGGAATCGCACACGTACAACACCGAGAAGACCGCCCTGACGGCCCGGACGCGGGGCGTCCTGGACCGCATCGCCCTCGATGTCCGCCGCGCTGCCTCCGTCGAAATCACCATAGACGGCGAACTGGCCGTCACCATGTCCGACGGCTGGGTTCACACCTACGCCTGGGACGGCGCAGCCGGCGGCAACGCCACCTACACCGAGACCGACCCCGCCACAATCAGCATCGAACACCCGGCGGGAGTACCCTCCGACCCCGCCGTGCTCACCGGCCAGGTGCATGCGCTTGAGTTGGAGGCCGCGGGCGACGGCTGCCGCGTCCGCCTCCGCCTCGAAGGCACCCACGCCTCCTCCGAGGCCACCATCACCGCCACGCCCGGCAAGATCCTCTGGTAACGCGCAGCGAGAGCGGGCCGCTGCCCGCCTCCCGCCCTTGCCGTCAGCCGCTGCCGTTTCCCGATTCCCGAACTACGATTCCCGATTCCCGCCCTTGCCCTACCTGTGGATAACTTTTTGACCGCGCCCGCGCGCCCCGAAAATGCCCGTTTTGGCCCCTTCCGGAGGGGCAAAACGGCCCTGGCGCTAGCGCCAGAGGGGGCGCGCGGGCAAAATGTTAAGATAGGTAAGGCAAAATCGCGCGCTTTTTGAACGTTTTTGATCGTTTTTGACCGGAACAGGGTCCGATTTTGCGTTTTTTGATCGTTTTTGGCGGCCTGTCATATTGGCAGTTATAGATACTTCTTTGTGGAAAACTTTTTCCGGGGCCGAGTTTGCTGTGGCACGGCCTGCCGGCGGGCAGGCCGTGGCGGCTTCGGCGCGGGTTCGCACGGCCGGGCAAGCCGGCCCTGCCACGTCTTGGCGGGCCGGCGGGGGTTCTTGACCGCCGGAAGATAGGCAAAAGGGGCAATGTGGGTAGGTGGCGGGGTGAACCGGGATTCGGGAGTCGGGAGTCGGAAATCGGGAACCGGCAACGGCCAAACCGCAAAGGCGGAAACACAGCGGGGGCGTCCCGGTCTGTAACTTGTTCCGCGACAAGAAGTCATCCGATATACTGAAGACGTTCCCAGGATTCAAGGAAGGCGGAAGTACATGAAGACGTTCGCGCGCCTCGCGGCCATGGCGGCTGTCCTGGGGATAGCCGTCTGCGCCACACAGGCCGAGGACGGCAGAAGGCCCGCCCCGGGCCCGCTTCGGGTGCACCCCGCGAACCCGCGCTACTTCACCGACGGCACGAAAATGCCCGACGGCACGCTCAGGGCGGTTTACCTGACCGGCTCGCACCACTGGGACAATCTCCAGGACGGGTACAATCCTGAAGTCACGCCGTTCGACTACGAGCGCTACCTGGACCTGCTGGAGAAGCACGGCCACAACTTCATCCGCCTGTGGGCGTGGGAACACATGACGTCCGAAGTCTCGTGGCACTACGAACACAAGAAGCAGCAGTTCGACCCCCTGCCCTACCAGCGCACCGGGCCCGGCCTGGCCGTTGACGGCAAGCCCAGGGCGGACCTGCGGACGTTTGACCCGGATTACTTCGAGCGCCTGCGGCGCCGCGCCGAACAGGCCGGCCGGCGCGGCATGTACGTGGGAATCATGCTCTTTCAGGGGGTGGCCAGCAACGGCCCCAGGACGTGGCCGGGGCACGTA
>VGYT01000218.1 GCA_016872895.1 Planctomycetota bacterium | reverse complement strand
GGCCCGGCGGCCTATAATCCGGCCCGTAAGGTTCGCAGCCCTGCCAGGCCCGCCCGGGCATCGGCTCCGCGCCCGGCCGCGCAAGGAACTGCCAATGAACATAAGTTATTTGTGGCTCAAAGAATACGTGCCCACGGACCTCGGCGTCCGCGAGGCCGCCCGGGCCCTTACTCGCGTGGGCCTGAACGTCGACGCCGTCACCGACCTCGGAGGCGGCGACGCGCGGCTGCTGGTGGAGGTCACGAGCAACCGCCCCGACTGCCTCGGCCACGTGGGCGTGGCCCGGGAACTTGCCGCCGCCGCCGGCGCCAAGGTCCGCCTGCCCGACGCGGCGTACCCCGAACTTGATGAGCCCGTCGAGAAGTTTACAAGGGTCGAAGTGGCCGAACCGGACCTCTGCCCGCTTTACACCGCCAGGGTCATCCGCGGCGTGCACATCGGCCCCAGCCCCGCGTGGCTCGCGCGGCGGCTGGAGGCCGTGGGCCTGCGGCCGGTCAACAACATCGTTGACGTGACGAATTACGTGATGATGGAGTGCGGCCAGCCGCTCCACGCCTTCGACTACTCGGCCCTGGCCGAGCACCGCATCGTCGTCCGCCGCGCAAGGCCCGGCGAGCGGTTCATCGCCATCGACCACTCGGAGCATACCCTGGCGGCCGACCGCCTGGTCATAGCCGACGCCCGCCGCGCCGTGGCCCTGGCCGGCGTCATGGGCGGCGTGGACACCGAAATCTCGGCCTCCACCGCCGACGTGCTCCTGGAGGCCGCCGTCTTCGACCCGCTCAGCATCCGCAACACCGCCCGCACCCTGGGCCTCGCCAGCGAGTCCAGTTTCCGCTTCGAGCGCCGCGTTGACCCTTGCGGCACAGACTGGGCCAGCCGCCGCGCATGCCGACTCATCTGCCAGGCGGCCGGCGGGCGCGTGGCGCGCGGCGCGGCGGCGGCGGGCAAGCCGCTGCCGGCGGCGCGGGAACTTGCGCTTCGCGCCGCGCGCATCAAGACGCTCCTCGGCCTCGCCGTGCCGCCAGAAACCGCGGCCGACATACTCCGCCGGCTCCAGATCGAAGTCCTTCAGGCCTCCGCCGACAGCATCGTCGTGCGCATCCCCTCGTGGCGGCCGGACCTCGCGCGCGAGGCCGACCTCATCGAGGAAGTCGCACGCCACCACGGCTACGAGAAAATCCCCGAGGGCACGCACGTCCCCCTGGCGTACGCGCCGCGCACCCGGGCCGAGCAGGTCCGAGAGGCCGTAAGCGCGGTCCTCACGGGCGCGGGGTACTTCGAGGCCGTGACGTTCACCTTCACCAGCCGCGACCACGCCGTGCGACTCAGGCCGCGCGACGTAACGGCCGAGCCGCTCACCTGCCGCGCCGCGCCGCTGGCGCTGCGCGAGTCGCTCGCGTCGGGCGTCCTGGAATCGCTGCGCGTGAACCAGGGCGCGGGCGAGCCCGGCGTACGCCTCTTTGAAATCGCCCGGCGATTCATTCCGGTCGAAGGGCAGGAATTGCCGCGCGAGGAGGCGTGCCTGGCCCTGGCAAGCCGCGACGCTTTCCAGTCGGTGCGCGGCGTGCTGGAAGAGGTGTTCCGGGCGCTGGGCCTGGCGGACCGCGTGCGGTTCGTCGCCACCGACCGCTACCCCGACCTTGAGCCGGGCGCGGCTGCCGAGGTGCTGCTCGACGGGCGGCCCGCCGGCTTCATCGGCCGCGCCGGCGCCGAGGCCGCCGCGGCGTTCGACCTGGACGAGCCGCCCCTGGTCGCGGAAGTGGAGTTTGAGCGGCTGGTGGATGCGGCGGAGCTGCGGCCGGTCTTCAAGCCCCTGCCCCAGTTCCCTTCAATCGTCCGGGACCTGGCCATCGTGGTGGACGAGGCGGTCGCGTGGGAAAGAATAGCCGACGCCGTGGCGGCGGGCGCGTCAGCCGACGCGGCCGCGGGGGCGACGGGCGCGGCGGAACTCGAAAGCGTCGGCCCCTTGAGCGTCTATCGAGGCAAGCAGGTACCCGAAGGCAAGAAGAGTGTGGCCCTGCGCCTGGTCCTCCGCGGCGCCGCAGCCACGCTCACCCACGAGCAGGCCGACGCCACGCAGGCACGGATCCTGGAGGCGCTAAGGAGCGCCCTTGCGGCCGAGTTGAGGCAGTAACGCAACTGACCGTGCGCGATTGCCGGTGGCTGCCACTACAACGCCACTTGCTGCTTTGCGCGGTGGGTCTCCTGACCCACCGCGCAGGAACTTGCGATTTCTGCCCCGTGGCGCGGGCTCGCGCGGCCCGCCGATACGGAGGGCGGGCCGCGCGAAGTGGCGTTGTAGTGCTAATCCCAAATCTGCAATCCGTTCAGCCCGCGACCTCGGCCGGATGCGTTATCCGCCCCGTCACCGCGCTGGCGGCCGCGACGGCCGGGCTGGCCAGGTACACCTGGCTCCGCGGGTGTCCCATGCGGCCGGTGAAGTTGCGGTTGGTGGTCGCCAGGGCGACCTCGCCCTCGGCCAGGATGCCCATGTGCCCGCCCAGGCACGGCCCGCACGTGGGCGGCGAGACCACGGCCCCGGCGTCCAGGAACGTCTCCAGGTACCCGCGGCGGAGTGCCTCGCGCTCTATCGCCGGCGTGGCCGGAAAGATGAGGCACCGCACCCCTTCCGCAACGCGGCGGCCGTTGAGGATTTTCGCCGCCGTCTCCAGGTCCGACAGACGCCCGTTCGTGCACGAGCCGATGACAACCTGGTCGATGCGCACGTCGCTCAGGGCCGCGGCGGGCTTCACGTTGTCCGGCAGGTTCGGGCACGCCACCACCGGCTCAAGGCCCGACACGTCCCACTCGAACTGCCGGGCGTAGGCTGCGCCGGGGTCGCTCGCGTAATAGACGGCCTCGCGCTCCAGGCGTCCGCGCACGTACTGGCGCGTGACGGCGTCGGGCGCGATGATGCCGCTCTTCGCGCCCGCCTCGATGGCCATGTTGCACATCGACAGGCGGTCGTCCATGGGCAGGCCCTCGATGACCGGCCCGGCGAACTCCATCGCCCGGTAAAGCGCCCCCGAGACGCCGACCTCGCCGATGGTGTACAGGATGAGGTCCTTGCCGGAGACCCACGGCCGCCGCCTGCCGGTGAACGTGAACTTCATCGACTCCGGCACCCTCAGCCAGGCCTTGCCGATGGCCATGACGGCCGCCAGGTCGGTCGAGCCGACGCCCGCGGCGAAGGCCCCCAGCGCGCCGTAGGTGCAGGTGTGGCTGTCGGCGCCGATGACGAGGTCGCCGGGACCCACGACGCCCTGCTCCGGCAGCAGGGCGTGCTCGACGCCCATCCGGCCGATCTCCCAGTAATGCGTCAGGCCCTGGGCGCGGGCGAAATCTCTGAGGACCTTCGCCTGCTCGGCGCTGGCGATGTCCTTGGCGGGCGTGAAGTGGTCGGGCACAAGAGCCACGCGCGTGCGGTCCCACACGCGCTCGATGCCCGCCGCCGCAAGTTCGCGGATGGCGATGGGCGCGGTGATGTCATTCCCCAGCGCGATGTCCACGCGGGCGAACACGAAGTCGCCGGGCCTGGCGGCCTCGCGGCCCGAGTGCGCGGCTATTATCTTCTCGGTGATCGTCATGGCCATAATGCAAGTCGCTCCATATAAGCAACATCCCGCGCCGGGCGGCATGCTGCCAAACGACCAATCACCAAGCACCAATGACCAAAGGAACCAAGAAACAGAAACGAAACAGCAATGGCCGGCCCGGGGCCGCGGATTCTCGCCGTTTGATTGCTCATTGCCTTTTGCCGTTTGCCGTTCGATTGGTCATTGATACTTGGTCATTAGTCATTTTGCACGCTAGTTGTGCTCGAACCTCGTCCTCTGCCGCATGGCCTTGCCCAGCGGGTCCTTCAGGAACGCCGCCTGGCACTCCGGGCACAGGTCGTAGCGGAACGACTTATAGACTTGGCCCTCCAGTTCCTCGGCGTCCATGTCTTTCATCTGGCCCAGGAGGTCCTCTATCTCGCCCGCAGGATCCTTCCCAAGGTCGTCGGAGGTTACCTCCATCGGGTCGTAGGCGGCATAGACCTCGACCTTGACCTCGTAGCGCGTGTCCTGGTCGGCCCTGAGCGTCCGGCCGCAAAGGTCGCAGGTGTAGTGAATCATGGCGGCTCCCTCCCCCCAGGGACTTCGGCCGGGCGCATGGGCGCCCCGCCTGTCCCGTCAACCGGCCGAGTGCGACAGCCGGACTAGCAACTCCAGCACCCCGGCGGCCGCGCCCGAGTCAACCGCGGCGGCGGCGCGCCGCAGGCCGTCGTGGATGTCGCGGGCCACCCCGGCCACGTAGAGCGCTGCGGCAGCGTTAGCCAGGACGACGTCGCGCCGCGGGCCGCGCTCCCCCGCCAGCACCGCCCGCACGGCGGCGGCGCTTTCCTGGACCGAGTCGGCCCGGAGTGCCTCGCGCCCGGCCTGCGGCAGCCCCAGCGCCTCGGGCGCCAGATCATAGCACGCGACAGCCCCGCCGCGAACCTCGGCCACGTGCGTCGGCGCGCCCAGCGAAATCTCGTCCAGGCCGTCGGCCGAGTGAACAACAAGGGCGTGCTCGGCCCCCAGCCTCAGGAGCACCTGGGCAATCGGCTCCACCAGGTCCGCCGCGAACACGCCCATCACCTGCCGCCGGGCCCCCGCCGGGTTCGTCAGCGGACCCAGAACGTTGAAGATTGTACGTATGCCGATTTCCTTGCGCACGGGCGCGGCGTGCTTCATCGCGCCGTGCAGCGCCGGGGCGAAGAGGAACCCCATGCGGGCCTCGCGGATGCACCGGGCGACGGCCGCCGGCGGCGCCTGCACGTTCACCCCCAGGGCCTCCAGCACGTCGCTTGAGCCGCAGCGCGACGTTGCGCCGCGGTTGCCGTGCTTGGCCACGTACGCCCCCGCCCCGGCGGCCACGATGGCAGCGCACGTAGATATGTTGAACGTGCCCTTGCCCGTGCCGCCCGTGCCGCAGGTGTCTATTACGGGCAGGTCGCCCACGTCTATGCGTGTGGCCTTTTCGCGCATGACGAGGGCCGCCCCCGCGATCTCCTCCGGCGTGGGACCCTTGACGGCCAGGGCCGTCAGGTACGCGGCGACCTGGGCGGGCGTCGCGCGGCCTTCCATGATCTCGCGCATGGCCGCCTGCGACTCTTCAAGCGCAAGATGCCCGCCGCGCGCGAGTTTTTGGATGTAAGGAATCATGTTTCAAGCCATCGCACGGCCGTCAAGCCATCGCACGGCCGTCGCGGCGGGTCGGCAGACCCGCCGCGCAAACTCTTTCCCGCCTTTGCGCGGCGGTTCTCCTGAACCGCCGCGGGGCAACGTGCCCGCGACATCGCGGTCGCGGCTCATTCCGGCCGCTACACCTCGACGGCCGCGCCGTCGGCGGCGTCGCAAATCCAGATGCGCGGCTGAAGGCCGGTCTCCTTCGGATACTTGTCAAGCACCGCCTGCCGCAGAGGCTCAACCGCCTCCGGCCGCGCAAGAGTCACGGTGCACCCGCCGAAGCCCGCGCCGGTCAGGCGCGACCCCAGGACGCCCGGCACGCGGCGTGCGATTTCCACGAGGAGGTCCAGTTCCTGGCCGCTCACTTCGTAGTCGTCGCGCAGGGACGCGTGGCTGTCGCTCAGGAGCCGTCCGAAGCGCTCCAGGTCGCCCGCCCGCAGGGCCTCGGCCGAGTCGCGTACGCGCTGGATTTCGCTGATAACGTGGCGGCAGCGGCGGCGGACGGCCTGCGGCAGCGCGTGCTGGTGCGCCGCAAAAAGCGCGGGCGAAACGTCGCGCAACTGCCGCACGTCGGGGTCGAACTTGCGCAGGCGGCCGACCCCGTCTTCGCACTGGCTGCGGCGTTCGTTGTACGCGCCGGCGGTAAGTTTCCGCCGCACGCCGGAGTCTATGACCACGACCCTGGCGCGGTCCACCGGCAGCGGCGCGGCCTCGTAAGAGAGGTCGCGGCAGTCCAGGACTATCGCGCACCCGCGGCGTCCGTGGAGACTTATAAATTGGTCCATAATGCCGCAGCGGACGCCCACGCGGTGCTCGGCCGCCTGGCACAGTTCCGCCAGGCGGGCCGTCGTGAGGCCGTGCGCGGCGGCGGCCGCGGCCGCGGGGCCGGCCGGCAGTTCCGGCCTGGCCGCCACCAGGAAGGCCAGGGCCGAGGCCACCTCGTACGCGGCGCTCGACGAAAGGCCCGAGCCCACCGGCACGTCGCCCTCGACGACGGCGCTCAGGCCGTAGAGCGTCAGGCCCTCCTCGGCCAGCACCTCGGCCACCTTCATCGGGTACTTCAGCCAGTGCGGCGGCTCGTCGGGCGGCTCCAGCCGCGCCTCGCCGCCCAGGGCGAACTCGGCCCGCTCGGCGAACTGCTCGGACCACAGGCGCACCACCGGCTCCTGGTGCGCGTACAGCGCCAGGCGCACCGAGGCCTCCAGGGCCATCGGCATCACGAGGCCGCCGTTGTAGTCGGTGTGCTCGCCGATAAGGTTCACGCGCCCCGGCCCGCGCACGATGCGCACCGCCCCGATGGGGCCGAATACCTCGCGATATCGTGCAACCAGGTCGCCCATGTGCGCCTCTTGCGCCGCAAGACGAGTGTAGGGCCGCTGCGCACCCTGTCAACGCGAAAACTTCGGTAAAGCCCCGCCCCCGGCGTGCCGATAAATGCAGGGGGGACGTGCGGCCGGCGCCGCGGGGCCGCCGCTCGCCCGCAAGGCGCCGCGCGCCGTCGCCGAAGCGGCCGTGGCGCGCCGGCGACCGGGATCGCATGGAGGTCCGCTCCGTGAGCACCGCCGCCGCCGTCTACCAGTTCTCGCTCGTCAAGGGCGCCGAGCGCTACGTCGTCCGCTGCGACGTGGGCGGCGAAGAGGCCGTCATCAGCCAACTCATGGCCTGGGCCGAGGACCCCGACCTGGACTTCGACTGGTTCGACGCCGCCGTCCTGGCCCGCCAGATAACCCAGCGCATCGTCAGCCGCGCACTGGGCGAACAAACGCCCGACAGTGAAACCGCCGATGCCTAGCCCCCTCGTCAAGAAGTTCATCGCCTACGTGGAACACGAGCGGAACTTCTCGTCGCACACCGTGCGCTGCTACTCGGCCGACCTTGAGCACTTCGCGGCGTTCCTTGCCGGGCCGCAGGCGGCGGCCGAGGACCCCGCCGGGCCGGCCCTTGACGACCGCCTTCGCCGCGTCACGCCGCTGGACCTGCGGGGCTACCTGGCGGACCTGAAGCGCGCCGACTACAGCCGCGCAACAGTCGCCCGCAAGATCGCCACGCTGCGGTCGTTCTACAAGTTCCTCGCACGCCAGGGACAGGTGGAAAGGAACCCCGTCAAGGTCATCCGTACGCCGCGCCAGGAGAAGCGGCTGCCGAAGTTCCTCGCCCCGGCCGACGTCGAGCGCCTGCTGGCCGCCCCGAAGGGCGACGACCTGCTGTCGCTCCGCGACGCCGCCATGCTCGAGGTGCTCTACTCCACCGGCATGCGCGTCAGCGAACTGGTGGGGCTGGACATGGACGACATCGACCCGCTGGGCGAGGTGGCCCGCGTGCGCGGCAAAGGTCGGCGGGAGCGCCTCTCGCCGCTGGGCTCGTATGCCATGCGGGCGCTGGACCGCTACCTGGAGGTCCGCGCGGCCGCGCAGGTGCGCGACGCAGAGGCCCTCTTCATCAACCGCCACGGCGACCGGCTGGACGCACGGAGCGTGCGGCGGAAACTGGCAAAGTACCTGCGCCTGGCCGGCCTGGACGGCCGCGCAAGCCCGCACACCCTGCGCCACTCGTTCGCCACAGCGATGCTTGAACGCGGGGCGGACCTCAGGGCCGTTCAGGAACTCCTGGGCCACCGCAGCCTCTCCACCACGCAAATCTACACGCACGTCACCGCCAGCCGCCTGAAGCAGGTGTACGAGGCAGCCCATCCCAGGGCAAACTGAATGCAGAATGAAGAATGCAGAATGCAGAATAGAAGAAACTGCGCGCCCGGCGAGCCTTTCAGCGCGGCGGCGCAGCAACCGGCCCCCTGCGCAAGCAGCAGTCGTGGTGCCGCCAAGCACCCGGCGCACGCTCCCCCGCCTGACGGCGGGGGCTGAGTGATACCTGGTTCCTTTTTCCGAATTCGTGCCGCAGATGCGCCTTGCGCACCGCCGCAACCGCGCCAGCCGGCACGACCCGCCCCGGCAGGGGCGGACTGAATGTAGCCACGGGCGCCAGCCCGTGGAGACGAAGGGGGCGCCAGGTCCTTTATTCCCCCGGCCCAGCCCCGTAGGGGCGACTGGTCCACGGTTCAATCGCCCCTGACGGGGCTCAAAACAACACAAGGCAGCACCGACATTTTGCCACGGGCTTGCGCCCGTCGCTACAGTTCAATCGGGCCTGCGGCCCTGACGCGAAGTGGGCCGGCTGCCTGACGCCGCGCTTCGGATAAACTTCATGGGCCTCGCCTGGCGTCGACAAATGAGGCCCCCTTGCATTCAGCATTTTCTGTGACATCCGTAAGCCTGAGCGTACAATCGCCCTTATGCCGCTGGCCGAATCGCTCAAGCACGTAACGCTCTTTTCGGGCCTCGACGCGAAGGCCCGCGAGGCGATTGCGCGACTGGCCGTGGAGCGCAAGGCGGCGGCAGGCCAGATGATCATCCGCGACGGCCGGCCCGCCGACGGCTTCTACGTGGTC
>VGYT01000217.1 GCA_016872895.1 Planctomycetota bacterium | reverse complement strand
GGCCAGGGCGCCATCGTCGGCCAGGGTGACCGCGGGCGCTCCGGGGGCGGGCTTCACGGGCGGGGCGCCCGGCGGCTGATAGACGCCCGTCGGCGAGGCCTTCAGGACTTCGGCGATGCCGTCGTAGCGGACGTAATCGTCGGAGCCCTTCTCGAAGCGTTCGCGCAGGCGCAGGTAGGCGGCCGGGGCCAGCCGGAAATCGCCCTTCTTGCGCAGGGCCTCGGCCAGGATGCGCATGGCCTCGGTCTTGGCGGCGTCGTCCCGGGCGGTCCTCAGGTAGGCGCCGGCCTGCTCGGCGGCCTTGTCGAACTCGCCCGCCGTCAGGAGGGCCTGGATGGCGGCCACCTTCTGGGCCTCCTCGGAGCCGCCCGGCGCGGCGGGCGTCGCGGGGCCGGAGGGGGTGATGACGACGCCCCCGCCGGCGGGCGCCGCGGGCGCCGGATTCGACGGCGTAATCGTGACGCCCCCGGCCGGCGCGGCTGAGGCCGCACCGGCGGCAATTCCCAGGACGGCCAGGATCGTCAGCATGCGTTTCATGGTTCCTCCCTCTTCCCGTCTACCACGCCCAGATTGAGCCCCAGTCCATGTTGTCGCCCGTGCGCCTGGTCATGGGCGGGGTGAACGTCGGGGCCATCCTCGTGTACGCGGACTTCCGCTCGGTGCTGGCCGAGCGGGCCTGCGAACCTGCGGCCCAACCGGCCGCGCCCCCCACGTTGTCGAGGGCCGCCAGGAACGCATCCTCGTTCTTCTCCAGTTCGTTGCAGGCGGTCTTGCACGTCTCCATTTCTTTTCTCTGATTGGCCGTGAGGCGGCGGGTGGTAATGGCCGTCTGAAACTCCGTCTGCTTGGCCGTGAGGCCGGTGAGGATGGGCTTGTTGAGTTCGACCAGCCGCTCGGCGGCGGCCTGTGCGGCCTGCTGCTCGGCCTCCGGAGACACCATGGGCGCAACGGCGCGGGCCTGGCGGAACTCCTCCGCCAGCGCCGTAAAGAGGGCAACGACCTCCTGCGGCGTGCGGGCCCGCTTCAGGGCCGGAATGCGGCCCTTGAGTTTCTCGATGCGGGCCTCGGCAACGCGCACGAGGGCATCGGCCAGGACCTGGTCGTCGGCCAGCGTCTTGCCGCCCGCCGCAGCGGCCGTCGGGGCGTACACGCCGCTCGGCGAGGCCCGCAGAACTTCGGACACGGCGTCGTACCTGGCGTAGTCGTCGGAGCCCTTCTCGAAGCGGTCGCGGAGTTTCAGGTATGCAGCCGATGCCGCTTTCCAGTCGCCCTTCCTGCGGAGCGCCTCGGCCACGAGGCGGGTGGCGTCGGTGCGGGCGGCTTCGTCCTTGGCGCCGCGCTGGAGGACGCGGGCGGCCTCGATCGCCTCATCATACTTGCCGGCATCGAAGAGACCCTCGGCGTCGGCCGTCTTCTGGCGGTCGTCGGCCGTGGCCGCTGCACCGGCCGAAGGGACGGCCGGCTTCGTTTCCGACGGCCCCCAAGTGAACGGGGCGCCAGCCAGGGCAGGCCCCGCCGCCAAGACCGCCGCCAGCACGATTGCGTACCGCATGATTGCTCCCCCAGGGAGCCGTCCGTCGGCAACACCCGCGCAGCACAAAGTGCCGGCGCACCCGCTCCCTTTACTTGTTAAACGCCCGGCGCGGCAAATTGATGCGGCGATTGCGCCGCCGTTTCCTGATTAGACGCCGCACGGGCGCGGCCGGTTCCGCCCCGCAGCATCCGGGCGCGGTCAGAAAAGCCCCACCCGAACTTGTACCGTGAACTGCGCACCTGCATGATAATCGCGCGGCCCGGCCGCGTGCAAGAAGTCGGCGCAAAATGGCTGCGTAGAATCCTTGCCATCGCCGCGGCGATGCGGCTACAATGCGGCCTCGGCCGCCGGGGGCCGCCATGAGGACCCGCGCCATGTGTGCGAAGCCGAGGATTTCCCGCCGGAGGTTCCTCCGCGGCGCCGCGGCCGTGCTGGCCGCCCCGTACGTCGTCCGCGCGTCGGCCCTGGGGGCCGAGGACCGGCCCGCCCCGAGCAACCGCATTGTCATGGGCGGCATCGGCCTCGGCGGCCAGGGCAGCGGAGACATGGGCGCGTTTCTGTCGAACTCCATCGTCCAGGTCGTGGCCGTGTGCGACGTCGACCTCGCCCGCCGCGAGGCGTTCAAGAAGAAGGTGGACCAGCGCTACGGCTCAAGCGGCGCGTGCGAAACGTACAACGATTTCCGCGACCTCCTGGCCCGCAAGGACATTGACGCCGTCTGCATCGCCGCGCCCGACCACTGGCACGCCATCCCGACCATCGAGGCGGCCAAGGCCGGCAAAGACGTGTATTGCGAGAAGCCGATGTCGCTGACCATCGCCGAGGGCCGCGCCATGGCCGACGCCGTCCGCCGCTACGGGCGGGTGTTTCAGTGCGGCAGCCAGCAGCGGTCCGGACGCGAGTTCCGCACCGCCTGCGAACTGGTGCGCAACGGACGCATCGGCAAACTCAAGCACATTGACGTGGGCATCCCCGGCAACAACAGGGCGTGCCCGCCGGTGTGGAGCGCCGACCCCGTGCCCCCCGGCTTCGATTACGACCTCTGGCTGGGCCAGGCGCCGTGGGAGCCGTACAACACGCTGCGATGCCACTACACCTTCCGCTTCGTCCTGGACTACTCCGGCGGACAGGTGACCAACTGGGGCGCCCATCACCTGGACATCGCGCAGTGGGGGAACGGTACGGACGACACCGGCCCGGTCGAAGTCACGGGCAGCGGCGAGTTTCCGACCACGGGCCTCTTTACGACCGCCACCAGGGTGGACTTCACGTGCACCTACGCGGGCGGCGTCACGCTGCGCTGCAAGACCACCGGCGGCGCCAGGGCCGACGGAGAAGAAGGCGTGGGCGGCGGCACAAGGTTCATCGGCGACGCCGGCTGGGTGCACGTGAACCGAGGCAAACTCGACGCCGAACCGAAGTCGATCCTCTCGCAGCCCGTCGGGCCGGGCGAAATCCGCCTCTACGAGAGCCGCGGACACCAGGCGAACTTCCTGGAGTGCTGCCTCTCGCGCCGCCCCACCGCCGCCACCGTCGAGATCGGACACCGCTCCGCCACCATCTGCCACCTGGGCAACATCGCCATGCTCGTCGGCCGCAAAATCAAGTGGGACCCCGTAAAGGAGCAGGTCGTGGGCGACCCGGACGCGCAGGCCATGACCTGGCGCCCCATGCGGCCGCCGTGGAGGACATGAACTTCGTTTAGCCGCCCAACTTGTTGGGCGCGTTTTCACAAGCACGAAAGGAATTCGCATCATGCCGCACCGCCCGTGGCCGCTTGTTGCAATGGCGGCGCTTGGCGCGCTTGCCGCGCTTGCAGCAGGAGCCCCGACGATGGCCGCCGAGCGCATCGCCAGGATCACCGTTCAGGCGGGCAAGCGCGACCGCATCGACACGCCCGTGTCGGCGGCGCTGCCCGACCTCGGCAGCGTCACGACGCCGCCTCGCATGGAGGAGATCACCGCCGGCGGCGCCGTGCCCGTGCCGGCCCAGGTCGAGACCGGCTCGCCGCCGCGCTTGTGCTGGATACTGGCCGGAAAGACGCCGGCGGGCGGCAAGCGCGTATATGACGTCTGGCACGTCCAGGCGGACCTCGCGGGCGCCGCCGGCGTCGAGGCCCGCGCCGCCAAGGACGGCGTGGAAATCGTATCGGGCAAGGCGCTCATCCTGCGCTACCACGGCTCGCCGGTCACGCCGCCGGCCGGGGTGGACCAGAAGTTTGCGCGCGGGGCCTACATTCATCCGGCGTGCACGCCGTCGGGCCTCATCGTGACGGAGGATTTCCCGCCGGACCACCTGCACCAGCGCGGCATATGGATGTCGTGGACGAAGACGGAGTTCGACGGGCGCCACCCGGATTTCTGGAACCTCGGCGGCGCCACGGGGGCCATACGGGCGGCCGGGACCCCGTCGCTCATCCAGGGGCCCGTCTTCGCCGGGTTTGTGGCCAGGCACGAGTGGCTCGACCTCGCGGCGCCCGGCGGCGAGAAGGTCATCCTGAACGAGACGTGCCAGGTGCGCGTGTGGCAGGTGGGCGGCCCTGGAGGCGGGTACTGGCTGTGGGACCTTGCCTCCACGCAGCGCTGCGCGTCGGCCGCGCCCCTGAAACTCCCGAAGTACCACTACGGCGGCCTGGGATACCGCGGCCCGCCGCCGTGGCTGAAGCAGGTCAGCATGCTGACCTCCGAGGGCAAGACGCGCAAGGACGGCAACGAGACGAAGGGCCGGTGGTGCGACGTCTCCGGCCCGCTGGGCGACAAGGCGGCCGGCGTCCTGGTCATGGGGCATCCGCAGAACTTCCGTCACCCGGAGCCGCTGCGGCTGAATCCGCAGCAGCCGCAAATCTGTTTCGCCCCGTCGCAGGAGGGCGACTGGGCCATCGAGCCAGGCAAAGACTACGTGTGGCGTTACCGCTTCTGCATCCACGACGGCGCGATCAAGGCCGACGAGGCCGACCGCCTGTGGGCCGACTTCGGCGACCCGCCCGCCGTGCGCATCGAAAAATAACGCCGCTTCAATAATTCGCCGTGGCACGGCCGGCTTGCCCGGCCGTGGCGAATCGGCAAAGCGCGGCGGGTCTCCGCACCCGCCGCGCAGAAAAGCGGGCCCGAAGCAACGGCCGCGGCCGGACGAGCCGGCCGTGCCACATGACATGGGGAGGATGGAGCATGAGCGCGAAAAAAACCGTCCGGACGGGCATCGTCGGGGCCGGCTTTGCCGCATCCCTTCACTTCGAGGCCATCCGCAAGGTCCACTGCGCAAACGTCGAGGTCCAGGGCGTTTATGCGCTCGACCGCGCGGAGGAGTACGCCCGCGCGCGCGGCCTGCGCGTCTGCGGCAGCCTGGCGGAACTCATCCAGATGTCCGACGTGCTCCACGTCTGCACCACCGCCTCGTCGCACGAAGAGGTGGCCGTGGCGGCCCTCGCGGCCGGCAAGTTCGCCGTCGTCGAAAAGCCCCTCACCGGCTACTTCGGCGACGGAACCGACGCCTTTAACGGCGACCGGTTCCCCAAGACCGTGGCCCTGGAGGAGGCCCTCGCGAGCATCCAGCGCATGCTCCAGGCCGAGAAGAAGAGCAACGGCCGCATACTGTACGCCGAGAACTGGGTCTATGCCCCGGCCATCCAGAAAGAGCGCGAGATCATCCAGAAGACCGGCGCGCAGGTGCTGTGGATTCACGGCGAGGAGGCGCACAGCGGCTCGCACGCAAAAACATATGCGTATTGGAAGTTCTCCGGCGGCGGCGTCATGATAGGCAAGGGCTGCCACCCGCTGACGGCGGCCCTGTACCTGAAGGCCGTGGAGGGCAAGGCACGCTCGGGCCGCCCCATCCGGCCGGCGTCCGTCTCGGCCCGCGCGCACGCCATCACGCGCCTTCCGGGGTTCCGCGACGAGGGGCACATCCGCTGCGACTACCACGACATCGACGATTTCTCCCTCATGCACGTCGTCTTCGAGGACGGCACGGTGGCCGACATATTCGCCTCGGACATCATCCTGGGCGGCATACACAACTGGGTCGAGGTGGCCGCCAACAATCACCGCACCTTCTGCAACCTCAACCCCAACACCGCCATGCAGACCTACAACCCGGTGGAGGCGAACTTCAAGGACATCTACGTGGTCGAGAAAATCGGCACAAAGCAGGGCTGGGCGTTCACCTCCCCCGACGAAGACTGGTTCAGCGGATACCAGCAGGAGATGGAGGCCTTCTACCAGACGGCGGCGCACGGCGACCCGGTTGAGAGCGACAGCACGCTTGCGGCCAACGCCATCTCGACCATTTACAGCGCGTACGTTTCGTCGGAGCGCGGCGGGGCCGAGGCGCCCGTCCGCACGTTCTGACGTGCAGGCCGGGGCAACGCCCCGGCATGCATTCCCGGACGGCAACCGGGCGCCTGCGGCGGCGCCCGCGCAAATGAGGCGCGTACACGCACCTTTTCAGGACGACATCATGACCACAAGCAATCAGTCGCCCGCGGCGCCCGGCACGGAGGCGAAACTGCCCTGGTATCGCGGCCTCTCGCGGTACCACTGGTTCATCCTGACTGTCTGCTGGATGGCGTGGCTTTTCGACACGATGGACCAGCAACTGTTCATCCTGGCCCGCTCGCCGGCGATGACCGCCCTGATGCGCGAGGGGACGACCAAGGAGAGCATCACCTTTTACAGCGGCATCGTAACGATGATCATGATGCTGGGGTGGGCGACCGGCGGCATACTGTTCGGCATCCTGGGCGACCGCTGGGGCCGCGCAAAGACGCTCGTCATGGCGGTCATGTTCTACTCGGTGTTCACGGGCCTCTCGGCCCTTTCGGTGACGTGGATGGATTTTGCGGCGTTCAGGTTCCTTACAGGCCTGGGGGTGGGCGGCACGTTCGGCGCCGCCGTCTCGTTCGTGGCGGAGGTGCTGCCGGCCCGGTCGCGGACCTTCGCGCTGGGGTTCCTCCAGTCGCTGGGGGCCGTCGGGAACATGGCGGCAGCCACCATCAGTCTGCTCCTTCTGCCGCCCGACATTGAAATCCGGGGCGTGGCGGGGTGGCGATTGCTTTTCGTCGTGGGCATCCTGCCGGCCATCCTGGTCCTGCTGGTCATGCGCCGCCTGAAAGAGCCCGAAAGTTGGGTCCGCGCGAAGGAGGCCGAGCGCCGCGGCGAGGCCCATCACAAGGGCCGCGGCATGGGCAGCCTCAGGGAACTCTTCGGCGACCCGCGCTGGCGCCGCAACGTAATCGTCGGCATCATACTCGGCCTGGCCGGCGTCATGGGCCTGTGGGGCATCGGCTTCTGGCTGCCCGAACTTGTGCGGAGCGTCATCCCGGCCGTCACCCACGAAGAAAAAATCACGCAGAGTTGGTACGTCAGCCTGGCGATGCTGCTGTTCAACGGCGGCGCAGCCGTGGCCACCTACGGCTTTGCCGCACTCATGGGCTGGATCGGGCGCCGCCCCTCGTTCGCCCTGATCTTCGTCGCGGCGCTGGCCTCGGTCATCGGCATTTTCGGATTCATGACACATTCCAGCCAGGTCTGGTGGATGGCGCCCCTGCTGGGCATCGGCACGCTGACCATCTTCGGCGGCTACAGCATCTACTTCCCCGAACTCTTTCCCACGCGCCTGCGCGCAACCGGCGTCGGCTTCTGCTACAACACGGCCAGGTACCTGGCGGCCACGGCGCCCTTCACGCTGGGCCTCCTGACGACCGTGTACAAGGACGCAGGTTTCACGCTCCTGGGGTCCCTGGGCAGCGACGATGCACCGTTCCGATATGCCGCGTTCACGGTCGCCGGCGTGTTTGTCGCGGGCCTGCTGGTGCTGCCGTTTGCACCGGAGACAAAAGGCAAGCCGCTTCCGGAGTAAGGAAAACCGATGGGCATCCAGTTCTCGCCGTCGGTTTACGAGCACGCCGCGCGGCTGATAAACCGCACGCCGTGGGACGTCTCGCGCGACCCGGAGTTGCTTTTCCAGGGCCACGCGGCGGCGTACCGCCTGTACGAGCACCGGCCCATCGTCGTCGGCATAGACATCTACAACCTGGAGGCCGAGGCGTACGGCGCGGCCGTGCCGCAGCCGGAGGGCGAGGGCATTCCGGCCATCGCCGCGCATCCGCTGGCCGACGTGGCCGCCCTGGCCGACCTCGAGCCGCTGGACCCGCGCGCAGGCCGCCCCGGCATGGTCATCGAGGTCGGCCGGCGCCTGAAGCGCGAGTTCCCCCAGGCCGACGTGCGCATCCCCGTGAGCGGCCCGTTCTCCATCGCGGCCAACCTGACGGGCTTCGACGCGCTGCTGCTGGCCTGCGCCATGGAGCCGGACCGGGTGCGCGGGGGCCTTGCGCACCTTGCGCGCGGGCAGTTGCCGTTCGCGCGGGCGATTGCCGGGGCGGGCCTCGACGTGGCGTTCTTCGAGTCGGCCGCCACGCCGCCCATCCTGGCGCCGCGCCAGTTCCGCGACCTTGAACTGCCCGCCGTCCGGCCCCTGCTGGACGACGTGGCGGCAATCGTGGGCCACGGCGTGGCGTTTGTCATAGGCGGCGACACGGTCCACATCCTCGACGCCATACTGGAAATGGGCTGCGGGTACGTCGTCTGCCCGATGGAGACAAACCAGCCGGCCTTCATGGCCCGCGTGGCGCCGCACCCGCAGGTCATGGTCCGCGTGAACATGGACCACCGCATCGTGGCCGGGCCGTCGTGGGACGCCATCCGCCGCGAGGCCGACCGCGTGGTCGCCCTGGCTCAAACCCGCGAAAAGGCGTGCATCGGCACCGGGGCACTGCCCTACGAGACGCCGCCCGAAAACGTCCTGCGGCTGAAGGAGTACCTGGCCGGATAGCACGTTCAGCCGCCGCGCTTGCGCGGCGCAGGTTCAGCCGCCGCGCTTGCGCGGCGCAGGTTTAGCCGCCGCGCAGACTCGGCGAAGAGGTGCACATGACGCCCCTGCCGTGCATCGTGCTGGCGACACTTCTTGCGGCGACGGCCGCTGCGCCCGCGCCGCAGCCCGCGCCGCAGCCCGCCTCGCCGCTCAAGGTGTGTTTGGTGTCGGCCTCGGCCGAGTACAAGTCCGACGAGTCGCTCGCCGGGTTCCAGAAGTTCCTCGATGGCGGCTACAACGCCGCCTGCACGCGCGTCTTCGA
>VGYT01000216.1 GCA_016872895.1 Planctomycetota bacterium | reverse complement strand
GAGCGTCGCCAGCGTGACGGGCTCAGGCCGGCCGGCCGCCGCCCGCAGTTCCAGCACCAGGCGGTCGCCGTCCTGGAGAAGGCGGAAGTTGGCCCCGTCGCCCGCCGGGCCGCACGCGAGGATGGTGGCTGCGGCGGCCGCCTTCGCGTCGGCAGGGGTAATCACCATCTCCAGGGCAAACTGGCGGGTCTTGCGGCAGGCGGCCGCGACGGCGGCGTCGGCGCCCTCCGCCGCAAACCAGCCGCCGCGCATGTCCATCTCGAAGAACCGGCCGAAGCGGGCCGTGCCTCGCGGCTGAAGGCGGAGCGGCCGGAAGGTCCCGGCCTCCGGCTCGAGGACTTCCGCCGGACGGTTCGCGCAGGGCCAAGCCAGGACAAGCCCATCGCGGCTGCCGGGCCACGGCTCGCCCCCCGCCGCGCAGGCGGCCAGAACGGCTGTCAGAACAAGCAGTCCACCAGGCAGGAGGGTGACGCGGCAGGCAGGAAGATTCCTCGCCAGGGCCCATCTCCACGCGCTCGGGGCGGGCATATCGGTCAAGGCCGCGTGCGTACCCCATCTAGTTCAGGTTCGCCGGCACCAGCACCGGCATGCCGCTCATGGTGTAGCGGAGCAGCCTGGCCGCCTGCTCCACCCAGACGTCCGGCATGAAGTCGCCTTTGTCGTTGTGCGTCAGCCGCACCCACGCTTCCACGGCCGTCAGGTCGGCGTTGAACCGGCCTAGGTGGATTTCAGCCGTGATGCCGCCCTGCCCCCGGAACGGGCCGCATATCGCCAGGATGCGGCTGTAGTTGCTCCACTTGGGGTGATATATCTCGTACCCGTCCACGCCGGGGGCCCGGTTCAGCGGCACCTTCCAGCGCTGCGTGCCGTGCAGAGAATACATCATTATATGCCGATGATCGCCCAGGAGGTGGAACGCCGTGTCGGCGTCGGGGGCGAACGACGCGCAGCAGCCCTCCCCCAGTTCCGTCACCGACTCGTTCGGCAGGGCCGCCACGCCGAAGTGCGGCCAGGGAAACAGCGACACCGCCCGCCGCCCGTCGGCCGAAACCTGGAAGCCCTCGGGCATCACCGGCGTCCTGTTCCAGACCAGTTCCGCCACCGCGGGATCGTCCAGGCGCACGCGCCAGATGGGGTTGTTGCGGGCGGCCTGGCCGGTCTCCTTGCCCGCCTGGACGTACACCCACTCCAGCCGCGTGGCGGGGTCCGTCCAGACGGCGGCGGCCGCGCCGGAGCAGAGTTCACGCAGGCCGGAGCCGTCCCAGTTCACCACGTACACGACCTGGCGGGTGAAGTTGGTGAAAACCACCTGGCGGCCGGAGGGCGTGATGAGGGGCTTGCAGAAACTCGCCTCGCCGGCGACGAGTTGGCGCTCGCCGAGGCCGTCGTCGGAGTCCAGACCGAAGAGCAGCAGGTTCTCTCCGCGGGCGAAGATGTCCGTCCCATCGCCGGTGTGGCGGACCCAGACGACCCGCGTGCGGCCGCCCGCAAGCGCCCGCAGTTCCTGGGATGCAAGGCCCAGGCCGCCGACCTGCGCCAGAATCTGGCCGGGGGCCGCCGCCCAAAGCCACCCCGCCACAAGGATGCACGCCAGACGCTGCCTCAAGGCTTACCCCTCTCCTGCTCGGCTCACGGGGGCCGCTGCCCGGCGCAGGCCGCCGCACGGCAGCGAGAAGCCTCCCCTAACCATCGGCCTGCACGGCACGGGACATTCGGCAAAAAGGACGGCCGCCGCGCTGCTCCATTCTTCGCCGCAGGGCGGCGCGACGTCAAGGCCGGCAAGAGGCCTGCGGGTCTGTTATTCATACGAAAAGGGCCGGCCCGCGCGCAGGAATTTCAACACCCACGCCGCCGCGCGGACGTACCCGCGGCTTCACAGCCGCGGCTCGAACCACATGCAAATCACTTGCGGGGCTGGCCCTGTTCTTTCTTGAGGAACTCACCCCGACGCCATAGAATATGCCGGACCGAACACACGGAAGGGCGCCGGCATGCCGCTGTACGAATTCAAGTGCGAGGCGTGCGGAAAGCAGTTCGAGGAACTCATCCGCTCGATGACCGAGCGGCGGCGGCCGAAGTGCCCGCGCTGCCGCAGCCCGCGCGTACGCAAGTGCTTCTCGACCTTCGCCATGAGCGGCACGAGCCGCAGCCGCGCAAGCGCAAACGCAGGCGCCGGAGGCGGATGCGCAACGTGCAGCGGCGGCTCCTGCGCAACCTGCGGCCGGTAACGCGAGGAAACATCATGGAACGTCTCTGGGCGCCCTGGCGCATGGCTTACATCGACGGCGTCCTCGGCGGCACAGGCGGCGAGGGCGGCTGCTTCCTGTGCGCCGCACGCGATGCCGACGACGACCGCCAGGCGCTGGTGCTGCTGCGCCGCCCCCACGCCTTCGCGGTCCTGAACCGTTTTCCGTACAACAACGGGCACACGCTGGTCGTGCCGTCGGCCCACAAGGGGGACCTCGAGGACCTGGCGGACGGCGAGATGCTGGACCTGATGGCCGCCGCCCGCGACGTGGTGGCCCTCGTGAAGCGCCTCATGAGGCCGGACGGGTTCAACATCGGCTTCAACTTCGGGCGCGCGGCCGGCGCGGGCCTGCCTGAACATCTGCACATGCACATTGTTCCGCGCTGGAACGGCGACTCGAACTTCATGCCCGTCCTGGCCGACACGAAGGTCATCCCGCAGTCGCTGGACGACCTGTACGGCCGCCTGCGGTCGGGCCTGGCCGGGGAAAAGCGCTGATGCTCACCCGCCGCGACTACGAGGCCCGCGAACTCAGGGAACTCGCCCCCTACGCCGCAAAGAGCGCCGAGACTCGCGGCCGGGCCCACCCCGAGCCGGAGCACGGCTACCGCACGGCCTACCAGCGCGACCGCGACCGCGTCGTGCACTCCACGGCCTTCCGCCGCCTGGAATACAAGACGCAGGTCTTCCTGACGCACGAGGGCGACTTCTTCCGCACGCGCCTCACTCATACGCTTGAGGTCGCCCAGATCGCCCGCACCCTGGCCCGCGCCCTGAACCTGAACGAGGACCTCACGGAGGCCGTCGCCCTGGCCCACGACCTGGGGCACACGCCCTTCGGCCACTCCGGCGAAGAGGCCCTGGCCGAACTCATGCGCGACCACGGCGGCTTCGAGCACAACCGACACGGCGTACGCATCATCGACTACCTGGAGCGCCCGTACCCGCAGTTCCGCGGCCTGAACCTGACGTACGAAATCCGCGAGTGCATGGCCAAGCACGCCACGCGATTCGACCGGCCCGATATGGCCGGCTTCCTGCCCGGCCAGCCCCCCCTGGAAGGCCAGGTGGTTGAACTGGCCGACTCCATCGCCTACGACAGCCACGACCTGGACGACGCCCTGGCGATGGGCATCATGACGGCCGGGGACCTGGCGAACCTGGCCATCTTCCACCAGGCCGCGGCGGACTTCGCGGCCAGCCTTGCCGACCTGACCGATGACCAGCGCATCCGCCGCATCGCAAGGCTCCTTATCGACCTCATGGCCGGCGACGCCATCGCCACCAGTCACCGCGCCATCCAGGAGGCCGGCGTGCGGAGCCTGGCCGACGTGCGTGCGGCGCCCGGGCGGCTGATCGGGATGTCAGCGGGCCTGGCGCCGAAGGTCGCCGAACTCGCAACGTTCCTCTCCGGCCGCGTGTACCGCCACTACCGCGTCGCGCGCATAACGACCAAGGCAAGGCGGTTCATCACGCAGATCTTCGCGGCCTACGAAGCGAATCCCGACCAGTTGCCCCCCGAGCACCGCGCGCGGGCCGACGAAGAGGGCCTCCATCGCGCCATCTGCGACTACATCGCCGGCATGACCGACCGCTACGCGCAGGACGAGTACCAGCGCCTCTATGAACCCTTCGAGAGAGTGTAGAACGGCAACGCGCAGTCCGGAACGAGGAGTGAACGACCTAGAGCCGCACACCATGTGGCACGGCCGGCTTGTCCGGCCGTGGCAGATATCAGCAGTCATCCGCCGCGGCCGGACAAGCCGGCCGTGCCACATCCGCCATTGCGATTGGCGCCAAAGACGATAAGAACGCGCCCGCGCAGCGCCCCTGGGCGCGCTACGGCTTCCTCCCGGACGTGGGCGGCTGCCCCGCCGTGGGCGGAGTGGGCGGCTTGTCCTCTGCCTTCGGCGGCGCCGGTGGCGGCTCGACCTTCATGATCTCGGGCGTCTCGGCCTTGCGCTCCAGCGGCAGTTCCTCCTCTTCCGACTCCTCCGTGTACACCTCTTCCATGTCGGTCGCATCCACGATCTTCCGGAGGAGGAAATAGATGACCGTCTGAGACGTGAAGAAGAACGAGATGAGGAACGCCGCCATCAGGCCCATGACGATCCATATCCAGAACGCATAAAGGTGCTGCGCGGTGGCCTCGGCGTAGAACTGCTCGGCGCCGCTGGCGATGCGCCACGGATCGGCCAGCGTCGGGGTGTCCCACAGGCGCACGAGTTTGTTCTCCGGGCCGCCCTTGCCGAGGGTGAAGACCGACCAGAAGATCGAGATGCCCACGTGCGTAATCCGCAGCGTCAGGAACACGAGGAACTTCACGAGCACGAACGTCAGGCATCCGTACGCGGCGGCGAAGAGCGTGTAGAAAATGTACCGCCAGGGGCGGCTGGTGATGTAGGAGACGCTGCGGCTGATGGCGTCGAACGTGTCGGTGCCCTCGGCGGCGATCGTCGGCCACTGAAGGCCCACGCTGAAAACCCCGCCCACAAACACCATCGCCAGCACCAGGCCCATCGCAAGCGACAGCGGCAGCGCCAGGCCCATCAAGAACTCGCCGGCGTACGGAATGGCCAGCACCGCGCCCGCCGGCGCGTACGCCAGGACGCCCACCAGCACCAGCACGCCGAACGGAATCAGCACGCAAGTGGCCGCGCTCGGCCACTTGCGGCAGGAGAATCGCAGCGCCTGCCCCAGGGGCACGCTCTCGTCGCGGGCCACGCGCACGGCGGTCATCCGCGCGACCGCCGTGCCGACGAAGGCCCAGATGGCGAGCACCAGGATCGTCGTTACCAGCGCGAACCACCGCGCCTGCTGCCAGTACGCTACGGCGAGCGCCACGGCGTCCCAGGCGGCCGTCACGGGGGCGGCCACGAAGGCCGAGAAATCGCCCCACGTCTTGCCGTCCACGTAAGGGATGGACCACTGGCCCCACAGCCCTTTCGTCAGGACGTACCTGACGTTGTCGTAGAAACCAGTGCGGGCGCCAGCGTCCAGGCCCAGCGTCGCCAGGCGGTACTCCAGCGGGTTCACAGCCGGCACGCGGACGTTGGTCTGCCCGATGCCCGGAACCTGGTCCACCAGCACGCCCACGCCGATGCTGGCCGCAAGGCCCAGGAAGCACAGGCCGATGCGGATCGGGCCGGCCGCCATGCGGAACGTCCGCAGAATCTCCAGGAACGCGAACGTGCGGCGCCAGTCGATGCCTTGAAGTTCCTTCACTTCCTCGGCCATGGCGGTCTCCTTACGCTTGGGAAGCCCGAAGTGCTTCGTTTCATTGCAGACTGGGCCTGTCGACCCGCCGCGCAAACGCTTGCAGCATATTCAGCCGCGCGGCGGAAAGAGTCAAGAACTATTCGGCTTGCCCTTCGGGCCGCCTTCGGGCGGGGCGCCGGCGTCGTCGGCCACTTCGCCCACAGCGCGGCTGATGCGGTATGCGCCTGCGAACCACGCGCCCAGTTCGGCCATTTTGCAGCGCTCGCAGCAGAAGGGCCAGAACCGCCGGTGCTCGGGGTCGGCGGCGTCCAGGCGCCGGCCGCAGTAACGGCACGTCTCGGCCCGTGACCGCCTCAATTGCCTTTCTTCCGGGGACACGACTTGGGCTCTTTCGTGCAGGCCTCGCACGCCGCCGCGCCGGACGCCTCCTTTGACGCCGGCGCAGGGGCGGGCGCCGCATCCTTCTTGGCGGCCTCCTTGTACGACGAACTGCGGTAATCGGTCGCGTAGAAGCCCGGACCCTTGAAGATGAGCGCAACGCCCGTGCCGAGCAGGCGGCGGACCTTGCGCCTGCGGCAGGAGGGGCACGTGCGGACAGGTCGCGCCGTGATGCGCTGGACCCGCTCGAACTCGTGGCCGCAGGCGTCGCAGCGGTATTCGTATGTCGGCATGGCAATCCTTTCGCCGGCGTTCAGCCGCCGCACACAGCGACGCAACGCGTTCAGCCGCCGCCGGTACGGCGACGCGAACATGCACAAGCGCCCCACCCCGCGGCCGTACCGGCCGCGGCTAAACGTCCCCAGCCCGGTCCCGCGGCCGTACCGGCCGCCGCTAAACGTCCCCAGCCCGGTCCCGCGGCCGTACCGGCCGCCGCTAAACGTCCCCAGCCCGGTCCCGCGGCCGTACCGGCCGCCGCTAAACGTCCCCAGCCCGGTCCCGCGGCCGCACCGGCCGCGGCTAAACGTCCCCAGCCCGGTCCCGCAGCCGCACCGGCCGCCGCTAGACGTTGTCGCCCTCGTCCTTCGTCGCGCCGGTGGAGACGGCCACGCGGCTGGGTCTTATCAACTGGCCGTGCAGGCGGTATCCCTTCTGCACCACCTGGGCGACCTTGCCCTCGGCATGCTCGTCGCTGGGCATCATGGCCACGGCCTCGTGGTGCTCCGGGTCGAACGCCTGGCCGTGCGCCTCGAACGGCGTGACGCCGTGCCTGCCGAGCGCCGCCAGGAACTGCTCGTGGACGGCCTTGACGCCGGCCTTGAGCGATTCCAGGGCCGGCTCGGTCTCGGCGTGGGCAACGGCGCGTTCCAGGTTATCGACCACCGGCAGCAGGTCAAGCACCAGGCCGCGGACGGCCAGGCGCTTCTCTTCCTGGAAATGGCGTTCCATGCGTTTCTGGAAGTTGGAGTACTCTGCGGCGAGGCGCTTGAGTTGGTCCAGGAGGCTGGCGCACTCGGCGCTCTTGGCGGCGAGGAGGGCCGGGGCGTCGGCCATCGCGGCGGCCTCCTCGGGAAGCGGTTCCTGGCCGGCCGGGGATACGGCGGCGGACGTCTCGTCGGGCGCCGACTCCTGCCCGTCCGGGGGGACGGCGGCGCCGGCGGCCGCTTCTTCGGGCAGGGGCGCCTTGCCGTCCGACCGGCCGGCGGCCGGTTGCTTCGGCGCGGACCCTGCCGGGCCGTGCGTCTTGCCTGGGTGCGGCTTGCGACTGTCGCCGGGCGTCATGGTTTCTTTCCTTCGCCCTGGTCCTCGCCCTCGCGCAGGTAGTGGGCGAGTTTTTCGAGGAAACTCTCGCGCTGGGGCAGGACGCCTTTCTTCTCGGTAGCGGCGAACTCTCGCAGGAGTTCCTCCTGGCGGCGAGAGAGTTTCTTCGGTATCTCGACGACCACCTGCACCAGGAGGTCGCCCCTGCCGCGGCCATCCAGGTCGGGCAGGCCCCTGCCCGCCAGGCGATACAGGTCGCCGCTCTGCGTGCCGCGAGCCACGGAGAGCGTTTCCTTGCCCTCCAGCGTGGGCACCTGGACGTCGGCCCCGAGGGCGGCCTGGGTGAAACTGACGGGCACCTGGCACAGGAGTTCGCGCCCGTGGCGCTCGAACAGGGCGTGCTGCGCAACGCGGACCTCGACGAAGAGGTCGCCGGGCGGCGCCCCGATTTCGCCCGCGTCGCCCTGGCCAGGCACGCGTATGCCCTGCCCCTCCTCGACGCCCGGCGGCACGTGGACCTCGATGGTCCGCGCGCGGGCGACGAAGCGGTGGCCGCCGCATTCCTTGCACGGGTCGCGTATGACCGTGCCCGCCCCGCGGCATCGCGGGCAGTCGGTCACGATGCGGAAGAAGCCGCCGCCCTGCTGGACGCGGCCGTGCCCGCCGCACGCCGTGCAGCGCTCGCGCCGGCCGGAGGCGGAGCCCGTGGCGCCGCAGGCGGTGCACGGCTCGCGGCGGGTGATACGGACGCTCTTGGCGGCCCCACGGAGGACCTCCTCCATCGCCAGGTCCACGACGGCCCGCAGGTGCGCCCCGCGGAGGGGCCCCCGTCGGCCGCGCCCCAGCCCGCCGAAGAGGTCGCCGAACCCGAAGACATCCTCGAAGATCGAGAAGATGTCGTGGACGTCGGTCCGCGCCCAGTCGTGGACGCCCGCGCCGCGCAGGCCGGCCTTGCCGTAGCGGTCGTACAGGCCGCGCTTCTCGGGGTCGCCGAGGACCTCGTAGGCCTCGGCGCACTTCTTGAACTTCTCCTCGGCCTGCTTGTCGCCCGGGTTCAGGTCGGGGTGATACTTCTTGGCGGCGTCGCGGTAGGCGGCGCGGATTTCATCCTGGCCTGCGCCGCGGCCGACGCCGAGGATGGCGTAATAGTCATCTTCATCAGGCATTTTGATGCCTTGCCATCAGCGCCGCGGTGGCCGGGGCGACTCTTCGGCAATCGCGGCGGCCGACCCGGAAGGGGGCGCCGCGCCTTTGCGCTATTGTGAAGGATGCTCTCGTGCCACGTCAACATTGAAGCCATGAGGGCGGGCGTCGCCGCCCCTGGCGGGCAAGAGCATGCTTGCCGCTCTACTACGACCATGCTTTCGCGACGGCGCGAAAGCATGGCACCCGTCCGGCGCCCGCCTGGACGGGCGCGCCCGGCCGGGAAAGTGTGCGCGGCGGGCCTTTCCCGAAGGGACGCCTTCGGGGCTGACCCGCCGCGCGCTTGCCCGCAGCCGTGACCGGCGACCGCCCGCCCTCGTTATGCCAC
>VGYT01000215.1 GCA_016872895.1 Planctomycetota bacterium | reverse complement strand
GGGCGACGCTCGGAACGTCGTCTTCCGCCTGGCCATTTACGACGATGTGCCGCCGGGGATGCCGCATCCGCTGGACCCCCTGGGGCCCATCACGAATTACAGCAGGCCGGGCATTCCGCTGTGGGAACAGTACTTCGACCTCACGCGGTTCACGGTCAGGCCGTACGGCACTTCCACGATGGAGGGGTGGTACGACCCCGCTACGGGGGTGTACCAGCCGCAGTCCGACTTCACCTGCTGGCAGTACAACTTCCTTATCGACGCGGCGGATGCGTTCGTCCAGCAGGGCACGCCGGAGGACGAGGTGACGTACTGGCTGTCGGTGGATGCGATTGTGCCTGACCTGGGCGGGACGGCGCCGCAGGCCGAGTTCGGGTGGAAGACGTCCATCAGTCACTGGCAGGACGACGCCGTGTGGCGGACGGACATGATGCCGCCGCCGGCGTGGAACGAACTGTGGTATCCGCTGGGGCATCCGCTCTACGGCGAGAGCATCGACCTGGCGTTCGCGATAACGCCGGAGCCGGCGACCGTTGCCCTCCTGGGCGCGGGCCTGGCCGGGCTGGCGCTTCGCAGGCGCCGCAGGTAGAGGGGCGTTGACGACCCCCCGCCGGAGGGCGGGGGATGAGGGCGGCGGCCGCCGCCCGCGGGGACGGCGGCCGCACGCCGATAAGACCGCAATAAGTCGGCGGCCGCGCGGGGCGGACGCCGGCGGTCACAACCATCGAACAGGCAGCACTACCGGACGGGGAGGAGGCCATCATGAAGTGTCGCACAATTCAACTGCTGGCGGCTGGGATGACGGTTGCCGTTCTCGCGGGATCCGCCGCGGCCCATTGGATTGAGGGCATGCCCTTCAAGTGGGTCCAACTGCCGGACATGAGGCAGGACGGGTGGGGAATCGACGTGAACGCCACGGACGTCAACCCCCCGGGCGTCGGGCCGTCGGGCCAGCCCGCCAGGGTCCTGGCCGACGACTTCCTGTGCACCTCCACGGGGCCCATCACGGAAATCCACATCTGGGGTTCGTGGAAGTACGACGTGCTGCCTGGCAACCTTCCGACCAACATTGCTTTCCGGCTGAGCATCCACAGCGACGTTCCGGCCGGCGTGCCGCATCCGGAAGACCCGCTCAGGCGGTCGGTGAATTACAGCCGGCCGGGGCCGCTGCTCTGGCAGAGGTACTTCCAGCCGGCCGAGTTCACCGTCCAGCCCTACGGCCCGGAGATTCTGGAGGGCTGGTACGACCCCGTTACGGGGCAGTACGTGAGCAACGCCGACGACACGTGCTGGCAATACAACTTTGTGGTCCCGCTGGAGTACGCCTTCGTCCAGACGGGTTCCACGGCGAACCCGGTCACCTACTGGCTCGACGTGGACGCTTCGGTGCCGGCGGCCGATGCCGGGCAGTTTCAGTGGGAGTTCGGCTGGAAGTCATCCCAGGACCACTGGGGCGACAGGGCCGTGTGGCGCGAGGACTCGATGGGCCCGTGGGAGTGGTACGACATGAAGTACCCGCGGTACCACCCCCTTGAGGGCCAGAACCTGGACATGGCCTTTGTAATCCTGCCCGAGCCGGCCACGCTGGCGTTTCTGGGCGCGGGCCTGACGGGCCTTCTGATACGGCGCGTGCGCCGCAAGTGAGCGTGAGGCACGCCGCCGGGCCCCCGCTGCGGGGCGGGGGCCTGGCGCGGCGGAAATTGCGCAGAGGGTAAGAGGGGACAGGCGGGCCGGGGGCCCTGCGCGGGGCGGGGCCGCCTGGGTCTCGCATGAAGGCTAAGCAGCCCGGAGGAAGGCATGGAGGACGGCGGCCGTTCAACTTGACTGAGCGCTGGGGAACGCGGGGTGCAGCAGTGCCAGTTGTTCGGGCAAGTTGCGGCCTGCGCACTGGGCGCAGGCCCGAAGGCAGGCAAGCGAGCGGGGGAAGTGAGGAGGCGTGTCATGAAATCCGTACATGTATGCCTGATTGGGATCGCCGCCGCGGCGGTCCTGGGGCTGGTCCCGGTCGCCCGGGCCGACTGGGATCCGATCGTGCCCCCCAAGTACGTCCAGTGGCCGGACCTTTCGCCCATGGGCGTTGACGTGAACGCCACGTTCCGGATGGGCCTGCCGGACGGCCAGGCGTGGCCGTTCGTCAAGGTCCTGGCCGACGACTTCCCGTGCTACCAGCGGGGCCCCATCACGGACATCCACATCTGGGGTTCGTGGCTGTATGACCAGGTGAACCCGAACGCCGTCTTCAAGTTGAGCATCCACGACGACGTTCCGGCGGGCGTGGACCCGAACATGCTGTGGAGCCATCCAGGCCAACTCAGGTGGCAGGAGTTCTTCCAGCCGACCCAGTACATCGCGAAGCCGTGGGGCACGACGCTGGAGGAGCGGTTCTACGAGCCTAACACGCAGCAGTTCATCGGGTTTGACTTCACCGTGTGGCAGTACAACTTCTTCCCGCTGGAGCCGTTTGTCCAGGAAGGCATGGACGACACCGGCAAGCCGCGCGTGTACTGGCTGGACGTAACGTGCATCCTGCCGCCAGACACCGCTGAGGTCTTCGGCTGGAAGACCTCTATGGAGCACTGGAACGACGATGCGGTGTTCGGCGACACGTATGATCCGGCCGTGCCGCCGTACTACTGGCGCGAATTGTTCATTGACGGCTACTCGCGCGACATGGCGTTCGTGATTACGCCCGAGCCGGCCACGCTGTGCCTTCTGGGCGCCGGCCTGGCGGGCCTGGTTGCGCGGCGCATGCGCAGGAAGTAGCGGGCGACGGACGGTGCAAGGCCCCCGCTGCGGGGCGGGGGCCTTGCGGTTCCATGTGCAGGCTCAGCCGCCGGGAAGAAGGCATGGCGAATGGCAGTGTTTGGTCTGAGCGCTGGGGAAGGCGGTAGCAGCAAGAAGTGCCAACGTGTCGGTGTAAGTTGCGGCTTGCGCACTGGGCGCAGGCCCGAAGGCAGGCAAGCGAGCGGGGGAAGTGAGGAGGCGTGTCATGAAATCCGTACATGTATGCCTGATTGGGATCGCCGCCGCGGCGGTCCTGGGGCTGGTTCCGGTCGCCCGGGCGGACTGGGACCGGAGCATGCCCTACAAGTACGTCCAGTGGCCGGACCTTACGACCATGGGCGTGGACGTTAACGCCACCTGGCGGCAAACCGCGGCGGGAGGACAAGGGCAGTGGCCGTTCGTCAAGGTCCTGGCCGACGACTTCCCGTGCTACCAGCGGGGGCCCATCACGGACATCCATATCTGGGGTTCGTGGTGGGACGACATGGTGAATGCAAACGCCATCTTCAAGTTGAGCATCCACGACGACGTTCCGGCGGGCGGCGTGAACCCCGATATGCAGTGGAGCCATCCGGGCGAACTCCGGTGGCAGGAGTTCTTCCAGCCCACCGAGTACATCGCGAAGCCGTGGGCCACGGCCCAGGAGAGGTTCTACGAGCCTAACACGCAGCAGTTCATCGGGATGGACTTCACCGTGTGGCAGTACAACTTCTTCCCTCGTGAGCCCTTCATGCAGGAAGGCATGGACGCCGCGGGCAAGCCGCGCGTCTATTGGCTGGACGTGACGGCCATCCTGCCGCCGGACACTCTTGAGGTCTTCGGCTGGAAGACCTCGCCGGAGCACTGGAACGACGACGCGGTGTTCGGCGACACGTATGATCCGGCCGTGCCGCCGTACTTCTGGCACGAACTCTATGTTGAAGGTATTTCGCGCGACATGGCGTTCGTGATTACGCCCGAGCCGGCGACGCTGGCGCTCTTGGGCGCCGGCCTGGCGGGCCTCGTTGCGCGCCGCATGCGCAGGAAGTAGGAGGTGACGGACGGCGAAAGGCCCCCGCTGCGGGGCGGGGGCCTTTCAATTACTCGGAGCGAGAGGCAGAGGGCCGGAATGCCGCGCGTACGCGCGCGGGCAGGGTCAGATAAAGGACGCCACGTATGAACAGGTTAGTGCAGACTGCCGCACTGGTTGCGGCGCTCGCGGCGGCTGCCGTCTTGGGCCCCGCCGCGCGGGCGGAGATCGTTTACGACAACACGGTCAATAGCCAGGGGTACGCTTATACCCCGCTGGCCGAACTGGGCGACGCGGTGTACCTGGACGGCACGGCCCGGATCGTTACCGCCTTCAAGGTTCTCTTGTACTCTTCCGACCCCGACCTGGTAACGATTGACCTGGAAAGCCGGTTCTACGCCAACGACGGCCCCGGCGACGAGCCGGGCACGCTTCTGTGGTCCGACGTGCTGTGGGGCCTGGATGTCTTGCCGGGCACGCAGACGGTGGACTTTGCCGTTCCCTCGGTCGTCGTTCCCGACGTGTTGACGTGGACCGTCAACACCGGCAGCGGGACCGTCGGGCCGGTGATGTACGACCCGCCGGTCGTCGGCGCAAGCGACGACTACTTCTGGATGAACGACGGGACGGGCTGGGGCGCGTGGTGGTTCGGCGGCTACCCGGTGGCCAACTTCGGGGCGATGATTGAGGCGGTTCCCGAGCCGGCCACGCTGTGTCTGCTGGGCGCGGGCCTGGCGGGCGTGGCGGTCGGGCGGCTGCGCCGGAACAGGAAGTAGTGCGGGGAAGCGGGGATGTGGGCGCGGTGGAGGGCGGGGATGGCCCGGCGCACGTTCAGCGGGGCCGGGCCTTCCCCGGCGGGCGGGGCAATCGGTCGCGGGCCGGCCCGGGTGCTGGCGGCGTCCGGCTCAGGCCCGCGAGGGCGGGGCAAGGCAACAGACCCGCCCGGGAGCGGATCAACCGGTAAGAGCGGCGCCGGCGGCGCCGGCAGGAGGGCACTGAAATGACTCGGTACGGAAAACTCATCGGCCTCGTTGCGGCGGGCGTTCTGGCTGCTGCGGCGGCCGGCGCGCACGCCGGCGTCATACGCCTCGAAGACGGCAACACCGTGGCCCTCTTCGACCCGACGGCGGCGGCGCTACAGTTCGCCTGGTACGTGGACGGCACAAACTACCTGCGCGAGCAGGGGTTCTGGTACCGCCTGGACGGCGAAGGCGCCGGCGGCGAGGCCCCCCTGGCCGACCTCGGCCTCGTAAGCGCCGTGCCGCTGGACACCACCGGCGACGGCCTCGACGACATGCTGCGCCTCAAGTACGCCCAGGGCGGCCTGACGGTGGAGGTCATCTACACGCTTGTCGGCGGCACGGACGGCAGCGGCTGGGCCGACCTGACGGAGGTCATACGCTTTACGAACCGCCGCACCGTGCCCGTTGTTACGCACTTCTTCCAGTACGTGGACTTTGACTTGAGCGCGGGCGGCGCGGCCGACACGGCCTGGATTCACGGGGGCAACACTGCCCGGCAGACGGGCGACGGCCTGGACCTGGCGGAGACCGTTGACACTCCGCCGCCCACGCAGTACGCGGCGGCGCTTACGCCTGAAATCCGCGATGCGCTCGGCGACGGCGGTCCCACGAACCTGGGCCTTGCGCCCGGCCCCGTCACGGGCGACGCCACGTGGTCGTTCCAGTGGGACTTCAGCCTGCCCGCGGGCGGCAGTTACATCATCAGCAAGGATAAGAGCCTGATCGTGCCGGAGCCGGCGACGGTGGTCTTGATGGGCCTGGGTGCGGCTGCGCTTGGCCTGCGGCGGCGGAAGAGGTAGGCAGGCCGGCTTGCGATGGGCGGGGCGCAACTGGGGCCTGCCGCCCAGGCGGGGTTGGCGCGCCGCCGCGTCGCCGTACCGGCGACGGCTAAACAACGGCGCGCCGCCGCGTCGCCGTACCGGCGACGGCTAAACAACGGCGCGCCGGGCGTCGCCGTACCGGCGACGGCTAAACAACGGCGCGCCCGGGGCGTCGCCGTGCCGGCGACGGCTAAACAACGGCGCGCCGCCGCGCAACGCGAGCGCGAATTGCCGTTGCCGCAGCAGGCGGCGCGTGATACGCTTCGGGTGCACCGTAGAGGGGCGAAGGAGCGTGTCATGGGCCGCACTTTCTTCTGGTTGGCCGCGATGCTTCTGGCCGGCGCGCCGGCGTCGGCCGCGCAGGCCGAGATAAAGTCCGCCCGCCACGACATAGACCGGCCCGGAGGCAAGCAGTATGGCCAGACGTCGCTGGTGGACGTTGACAAGGACGGCGACCTGGACTTTATTTCGGGCGAGAACCGCGGCCGCATCTTCTGGTACGAGTACCAGGGTCCCGATAAGTGGGTCCGCCACGTCTTGGCCGCGAAGTGCCCCACCGAGGTCGGCGGCACGGCCATTGACGTTGACAGCGACGGGTGGGTTGACCACGTGGCGGGGGGCGCGTGGTTCCGCAACACCGGCCGGCCGCGCCAGGAGCCGTTCACGCAGCACGATTTCGGCGGCTTCTCCACGCACGACACCGTGGCCGCCGACATTGACGGCGACGGTCGGCTGGACCTGGTAATGATGAGCGACAAGGTGGGCCTGCGGTGGTTCCGCATCGCAAAGGACCCGACGCAAAGATGGGAAAGCCACGAGATCGGCCCGGCCGTGCACGGCGGCGTGGCCGTGGGCGACCTGGACGGCGACGGCGATGCCGACGTCGTCCGCTCCAACATGTGGTTTGAAAACGCCGACGGCAAGGGCGCCAAGTGGGTTGAGCATAAGAACATCGACTTCGGCCAGCCTGGGGGCTCCATGCCGTTCACGACCCGCGCCCGCGTGGTGGACGTAAACAAGGACGGCCGCAACGACATCATTATCGTGGAGTGCGACACGAAGGTCTGCCGGGCGGCGTGGTTTGAGAACGCCGACGGCAAGGGCGGCCAGTGGAAGATGCACCTTCTGGCCGAGAAGAAGGGCGACCTGCACAGCCTGTGCGTGGCCGACTTTGACGGCGACGGCGACCTGGACGTGTTCTCGTGCGAAGGGCCGCTTAGCGGCTCCGGGCCGGAAGGCAAGCGCCTCTGGTACGTGTGGGAGAACCTTGACGGCAAAGGCGGCCGCTGGGCCGAGCACGTGGTGCTTGAGGGCGAAGAGGGCCACGAGGCCGTGGCCGCCGACGTGGACGGCGACGGAGATATTGATATCTGCACAAAACCCTGGCGCGGCGACCTGCACATCTACCTGGAGAACCTGTCGCGCAGCGGGCAGCGCCATGCGAAGTGAAGACGATTTGCCAGGCTACGGCCACGTGAAAAAGCGCAATCAGGCGGTTCGGGAAGGGGTGAAGCGTGGAGGCAGGTCCTTTGCGCAGGAGACCTGCGGCGTCGGCGCGGCGGCCCCGTGCCAAACGCAGGACGCCCTGGGGGATGACCGACCTGCCGGCCCGCACAGGGGCAAGGCATCCGCCGTTTACGTTCTGGCGGCGGCCCTGGCGGCGGCCTTGCATCCATTTCCGTGCGATGCCTCGGGCGGTGCGGCGACGGGGCAGCCGGCTGACGGCGTGGCTGTCTCGCCCGAGCCGGGCTGGCCGCAGTGGAGGGGAATCCGCCGCGACGGGGTCTCCCTTGAAACCGGGCTCCTGCCGGCCTGGCCCGAGGGAGGGCCGCCCCTGCTGTGGACCGTCTCCGGCCTCGGGGCCGGATACTCCTCGCCCATCATCACCCGCGGCGCGATTTACATCACCGGCGACGTCGGGGAAGACCTGGTCATTTTCGCGGTTGACCTTGACGGCAAGCCTATGTGGCGGGCGAAGAACGGCGCCTCCTGGACGAAGAACCACCCCGGGTCGCGCAGCAGTTGCACCTATGCCGGCGGGCGGATTTACCACATGAACGCCCACGGCCGGGCGGTCTGCCTGGACGCCGCCACGGGCCGCGAACTCTGGATGGTTGACGTCCTGGAGCGTTTCCAGGGCAGCAACATTACGTGGGGCCTGAGCGAGTGCCTTCTGGTGGACGGGCGGCGCGTCATCGTCAGTCCGGGCGGCGAGAAGGGACTCATGGCCGCCCTGGACGCAAACACCGGTCGGACAGTCTGGGCCAGCGGGTCCATTGAAGGCGAGCGGGCAGGCTACGCCTCGCCCCTTATGTTTTCATGGGGCGGGCGGCGGCATCTGGTCAGCGGCTCGTCGCGCCACGCCTTCGGCGTTGACGCCGAGACGGGTCGGCTCCTGTGGACCTTCCCGCAGCCGACGAAGAACGAGATCATCGCCTCAACGCCGATTTACCTGGGCGGCGGGCGGGTCTTCGTGATACGCGCCGGCAGTCCGGCCGGCACGCTCCTGAGCATCCTTGCGCAGGGCGCCGACGTCCGCGTTCAGGAGGTGTGGACCGGCCGCGTGGGCAACTACCACGGCGGGGTTGTCCAGTGGAAAGGCAGGCTCTACGGCTCGGCGTGCGGCAACCCTGCCGGCTGGGGCTGCGCCGATGCGCAGACGGGCGAGATTCTTTACACGACGCGCGAGTTCGTCAAAGGGTCGTGCATCTGGGCCGACGGCCGCCTTTACGCCCTGGCGGAGGACGGCGTCATGGCCCTTCTGAAGCCGGCGCCAGGCGGACTTGAGACGGTCGGCCGATTTACCCTTGCCGACGCCCAGAAGAACGACGCTTGGGCGCACCCCGTCCTTTTGGACGGGAGGCTGTATCTGCGGTTCCACGGCACGCTTTTCTGTTACGGCGTCCGGGCAAGATTGTAGGGCCCAGGCCGAGTTGCGCACTTCAGTGAATGCCGGCCGGTTTTATGCCCCGAAGTCGTGTGTGGCGCCGAAGTGGCGGGCGGCGCGCTACCCCAACTTACGCAGTTGCGCCTCAAAAAGCGCCTTGGCGGGGGTGCCAGGGCCGTTTCGGGGCAGAAGTTTCCACTACATTTGGCGGTCGGCTCGGGGGTAGTCC
>VGYT01000214.1 GCA_016872895.1 Planctomycetota bacterium | reverse complement strand
GCGCGGGCGCGGGTGCGGGTGCGGGTGCGGGTGCGGCGGGTGGGGGGAGTGCGGAATCGGCGGGCGCAGCATCAACCGGCGCCGCCACGAGCAGCGTCAGAAGTGCAAGCGTCAGTGCCGGTACGACCTTCGCCACTGCCTCACCTGGGGCCCGGTGCCGCGGCCCTTGCCGCCGCCGTCGCGGCGGGTCGGGAGACCCGCCGCGCAGAATAATAAACCGTTGCCGCTGTAATAAGTGCCCATCGTAACCGCGCCGGCGCGGAAGTCAACTGCGCAGAGCGATTCTTCCCCGGCTTTAGACGCGGCGAGTCCGCGCCGGTTCGCGCCAAACGTCGGGGCGGGGGGACCTACGGCGGCGGCTTGTCCGGTTGGGGTTCGCCCTGGCGTGCGAGGCCGAAGTCCTTGATCTTGCGGTAGAGGGTGCGTTGGCCGATGCCGAGGATGGCGGCGGCCTGCTGGCGGTTGCCGCCGGTGGCCCGCAGGGTCTGGTCGATGAGCGTGCGTTCGGCGTCCTGGAGGCTCATGCCGGAGGCGAGGCCGGCGGGGGTTCCCGGGGCGGCGGAACCGCCCGCCGGGACGGCGGCGGCCGCAGCGAGGCGGATCTCCGGCGGAATGTCGGCCGCGTCGAGCACCGGCTTCTGCGCCAGCACCACCATCGTCTCAAGTGTGTTGATGAGTTCGCGGACGTTGCCCGGCCAGGCGTAGGCGGCGAGGATGTGCTGGGCCTCGGGCGTTATGCCCGTGACGTTCCTTGAATGCTCGGCCGCGAGGCGGCGGACGTAGTGGTCGGTCAGCAGGGGGATGTCTTCCCGCCGGTCGCGCAGGGGCGGAATGACTACGCGCACGACCTTGAGGCGGAAGTACAGGTCCTCGCGGAACGTTCCCGCCCGCACGAGTTCGTCCAGTTTCCGGTTCGTGGCGCTCAGCAGCCGCACGTCGACCTTGCGCGGCTCGTTCGAGCCGACGCGTATGATCTCGCGGTTCTCTATTACGCGGAGGAGTTTAATCTGGGTGGCGACGGGCATGTCGCCCACTTCGTCGAGGAAGAGCGTGCCGCCGTCGGCGTGCTCGAAGCGTCCCTTGCGGCCGGCAAGGGCGCCGGTGAACGCGCCCTTTTCGTGGCCGAAAAGTTCGCTCTCCAGGATGCCCTCGCTGAGGGCGGCGCAGTTGAGGGCCACGAAGTTGTGGTCGCGGCGCGGGGAGTTGTTGTGGAGGGCCTTGGCGATGAGTTCCTTGCCCGTGCCGCTTTCGCCCTCGATGAGCACGGTGGTGTCGGTGGGGGCGATGAGGCGGCAGGTGTCGATGACGCGGCGGACGGCGGGCGACCGGCCGAGGATGCCCTCGAAGCCGAAGCGCTCCTGGAGTTGCTCGGAGAGTTGCTCGGTGCGGCGGACCAGGCGGCGGTGTTCGAGGGCCTTGGCCACGCGGTCCCTCAGTTCGCTCACGTTCAGCGGCTTGGTGATGTAGTCGTAGGCCCCTTCGCGCATGGCCTGGACGGCGGTCTCGATCGTGCCGTGGCCGGTGATGAGGATGACCTCGGCCGAGGGGTCGGCGCGGCGTGCGGCCCGCAGGATTTCCATGCCGTCAACGTCGTGCATCACCAGGTCGGTGACGACCAGGTCGAAGTTGTCGTCTTCCAGGACCTGTAGCGCGCGGCGGGGCTCGGTGACCACGACGCACGAGCAGCCGGCGCGCTGGAGCGCCTCGGCGACGGCGTCGGCCTGCGGGCGGTCGTCGTCGACGATGAGGACGCGGCGTTTGCTTTCGGTTGGCGCTGCTTCGCTCATGGCCATGCACGTAACCGGCGGCGTGCCGGCGCCGCCTCGCCCAGCCCGGTGCGCGCCTTGACTGGCCCCGGCCGGCGGCGGGGGGGCGGCGCTGCGCGGCCCGCCGGGCGCCCGCCCGGCCCGACCCCCGGCTTACGCCGGGGGCTAGTCAGGGGCCGGCAGGTGCAGCGTGAACTGCGTGCCGCGACCCACCTCGCTGTGCACCTCCAGCGTGCCGCCATGTTCCTGTATGATGCGGCGGACGGTGGGCAGCCCGAGGCCCGTTCCGCCGGGACGGGTAGAATAATACGGTTTGAATATCTTGTCCAGATGCTCCGGGGGGATGCCCGTGCCGGTGTCGGTAACGTTGATGCAGACGCCGCGGCGTTCGGGCCGGGTGGAGATGATGAGTTCGCCGCCGTTGGGCATGGCCGCCTCGGCGTTCAGGACGAGGTTGGCGAGGGCCTGGCCGAGGCGCGCGGCATCGACGGCCACGAGCGGCAGGCCGTCGGCGAAGCGGGTGCGCACCTGTATGCCCGCCCGCGCGAGGCGCTCGCTGTAGAACGCCACGGCCTCTTCCAGCACCGGGTTGACGGGGAGCACCTGGGCCTTCAGTTCGTACTTGCCGGCGAAGCGGAGGAAGTCGTCGAGGATGCCCTGAAGGCGGCGGACTTCCTGCTCAAGGGCGTCGAGGCGGGCCAGGGTGCGCGGCTCGGCCGCCCGGCCGGGGCGGGCAAGGTCTTCGCGCAGCAGTTGCAGGTTCAGGTTCAGCGTGGAGAGCGGGTTGCGGATTTCGTGCGCGAGGCCCCCCGTCAGCGTGCCGACCTCGGCCAGGTGCTCGGCCTGGCGAGCGCGGCGTTCGGAGTCGCGAGCGCGGCGGGCGGAGGCTCGCGTCAGGAGCACGGCAATTGCCCCGGCCGCCAGGCCCAGGATGAACGCGATCGGCGTGAACAAGCGGGCCTCCCGAGCGGGGCCGTGCAGACCTGGGGCGCGCGGCGGGCGGGGATGCCCGCCGCCAGGCGGGTCGCGGCCGGGCTACTCCTTGCCCTTCCTGTCGCCGGCGGGCCTGCCCGCGGCGGCGGCCTCTTCCTTCAGGGCGGCCTTGCGCGAGAGTTTGATGCGCCCCGTGTCGTCGATGCTGATGACCTTGACGCGCACCGTGTCGCCCATCTTCAGGACGTCCGTCACGTTCTTGACGTACTTGTCGGAGAGTTCCGACACGTGGCACATGCCGTCCTGGCCGGGGAAGATTTCGATGAACGCCCCGAACTCCTTGATGGAGACGACAGTGCCGGTGTAGATCTTGCCGATCTGCGCCTCGGCCGTGAGGGCCTCGATGGCGTCGCGGGCCTTCTCGACGGCCGTCACGTCGACGCTCGAAAGGGTGACCGTGCCGTCGTCCTCGACCTCGATGCGTGCCCCCGTGTCGGCCTCCAGGGCCTTGATCGTCTTGCCCCCCGGGCCGATGACCTTGCCGATTTTGTCCGGGTTGATCTTAATCTGGATGAGCCTGGGCGCGTGGCGGCTGATCTCGGCTCGCGGCGAGGGGATGGTCTGAAGCATGGCCTTAAGGATGTCCATGCGCACCTCGCGGGCGCGCTCCAGGGCCCGCTTGCACGCCTCCAGCGTCAGGCCCCGGACCTTCAGGTCCAACTGGATGCCCGTCACGCCGCGCTGCGTGCCGGCCACCTTGAAGTCCATGTCGCCGACGTTGTCTTCTTCGCCCTGGATGTCGGTGAGGAGGATCTCCTTGTCGCCGTCGCTGATGCGGCCGATGGAGACGCCCGCCACGGGGTCCTTTATGGGGACGCCCGCGTCCATCAGGCTCAGGGTCGCCCCGCACACGGTGGCCATGCTGGATGAGCCGTTCGACTCCATGATGTCCGAGACGATGCGGATGGTGTACGGGAACTCCTCCTCCGACGGCATGACGCCCTGGAGGCTCTTTTCGGCCAGTGCCCCGTGGCCGATGTCGCGGCGCGACGGGCCGCGGATGGGCTTGACCTCGCCCACCGAGAAGGGCGGGAAGTTGTAGTGCAGCATGAACGGCTTGCGGTACTCCTCGATGAGGCCGTCGATGATCTGCTGGTCCTCGCCCGTGCCGAGCGTCGTGACGGCGAGGGCCTGCGTTTCGCCGCGCGTGAAGATGGCCGACCCGTGGGTTCGCGGCAGGACGCCGACTTCGCAGGTTATGGGGCGCAACTCGTCGGGCCGACGTCCGTCGGTGCGCTCGCCCGCCAGGAGCATCTTGCGGATGATGCGGTCCTCGACGTTGTACCACGCGCGGCCGAAGTCCTGCTCGGTCCACTCGGTGGCCTTGCCCTGGCCGACGAGGATGGCCTCGCAGGCGCGGGCCTCGATGTCGTCGCACGTGCGGTTGCGTTCGATCTTGCCGTGGATGTGCTTGGCGGCTGCCAGTTCCGCCAGGAATTGCTTCTCGATGAGTTGCTCCAGGGGCGATACGTCCTTGGGTCCGGCGAAGGGTATCTTGGGCGCCCCGGCGCGCTGGACCAGTTCGCGCTGCATCTCGATGGCGGTGTGGATGTGCTCCTGGGCCAGGGCGAGGGCCTCGACGACCTTCTCTTCGGGCACCTCGCGGGCGCCGACCTGCATCATGTTTATCATGCCGTCGAGGCCGGCGACGAACATCTCCATGTCGCCCGCGTCGCGCTGCGCGTGCGTCGGGTTGACGATCAACTCGCCCGCGGCCAGGCCGATGCGCACGGCCCCCAGCGGCCCTTCCCACGGAATGGGCGAGAGCGACAGCGCCGTCGAGGCCCCGATGACCGCCAGCAGGTCAGGGTCGTTCTCCTGGTCGGCCGACAGCACCTGCACGATCACCTGCACCTCGTCCATGTACCCCTCGGGGAAGAGCGGGCGAAGGGGCCTGTCGACCATGCGGCAGGTGAGGACTTCCTTGGCGGAGGGCCGGCCCTCGCGCTTGAAGAACCCCCCGGGTATCTTCCCGGCGGCATACGTCATTTCGCGGTATTCAACCGTCAGCGGGAAGAAATTGATGCCTTCCCGCGGCTGGGCCCGCACGGCCGCCGCGATCACGACCGTGTCGGCGTACCGCACCAGCGCGCTGCCGTGGGCTTGCTTGGCTATGCGTCCCGTTTCGATGCTGAGGGTGCGGCCTCCGATCTCTCGTTCCACTCGTACCGCTGCCATTGTCTCTCCTCGTGTCCCTGGTTGATGGATCCTGACCTGTTCACTCCCCGCCGCCGCGACGACCAGCCGCAACACGCAGGCTGCACGCCGCCCGCCCTCCGGCTTGGCGAGGCGCCTGCGGCTTGAGGCTTGCCGCTTGTGGCTTACTGCCTTACTTCCTGATTCCCAGCCGCTCGATGACCGCCTGGTATCGCTGGCGGTCCTCCCGGGCAAGGTACTTAAGCAGGCTGGCCCTGCGGCCGACCATCTTCAGGAGGCCCCGGCGCGACGAGTGGTCCTTGTTGTTGCTCTTCAGGTGCTCCGTCAGGTGGTTGATCCGCTCCGTCAGAAGGGCGACTTGGACTTCCGGTGACCCCGTATCGCTCTCGTGCACACGATACGACTCGATAATCGCCTGCTTCTTCGCCGCCATCGCTCTGCTCCTTCCGGCACTTGGGTGGCGGGACGCGACCATTCCCGCCCCTGCCCGAACGTTTGACTGTTTCCGTCGTTTCACCGCTGCGCGGCCGAGGGCCTTCACGCCCTTGCCGCGCGCCGTACGAACCCGCCTACCCTTCTTAGCGGTCGCTTCTGAAGCGTTACTTTATCCAAAATGCAGCCGGAAGGCAATAGCATCTTGTCCGGTTGAGCAATTCCGCCGTTACGGGTGCTTCCAGCCGCTTGCCGTGAATCAGTTGGGCAAGACAGAGCCGCGACCGTAAGGGAGCGGTGTTGTTGGCCTTCGCCCGCAACGGCGCCGCTCCCTTACGGTCGCGGCTCTGATACGCGGCAACGGCGCACGCCCGCCGCGCGGAGAAGGCGGCCCCGGCGGGGCGGGCGCGCCGCGCGGCGGGTCAGGAGACCCGCCGCGCAAACGAGGAAACCCGCCGGGCAAAGCGGCACAGCCGCCGCGCGAAACGCGGGGCCCGCGCGCCGGGGCCGTCAGAACTCCGTCCTTACGGTCGCCAGTTCGCCCGTCGACAGCCGCCGCACGGCCGCCTCGGCGCGGTGCGGGCCGGGGCCGGGATTCTCCACGTCGAACACGAAGCACCGGTCGAGCAGGGCGGGCTTGCCCTTGGCCTGCTCGCGGCGGACGACCTCGCGGGCCTCGACCGGCCGGCCGTCGACCTTCATGCCGGCCGGTTCGGCGTACGGCTGGCCGGGGCGACCCTGCTTGGTGTTCGCCTGTGCGACCCGCAGCCGCAGGCGTATGCCGCGGGCCGGCCGGTCGCGCTCGAACGGCTCTTCCGGCCCGACGGCCGCAAGGCTGGCCATCGGCCGACGCAGGTCCGTGTTGCCTTCATCCCACCATTTCCACTGGTCCATGAAGCGGCGGACGCAGTCCTGGACGCCGGGCGCCCCGCCGAGAATCCGCGTGCGGAACCGCGTGACGGCGTCGTGGCGGACGGCAACCACCCAGTTGCGCTCCAGGGCCGCCAGCCACCCTTCCCACGTGGGCCTCTCGGCCAGGAAGAGGGTGCGGTAGCCGGCCAGGTCGTCGGCCCACCACCACGGCTCCTCGCAGTGTGCGTCCTGGAGCGCCGCCAGCGGAATCACGTGCTGATAACTGAAAACGAACGGCAGCGTGTACGCCATGTTGGTGCAGCCGAAGTGGAAGGTGCTGATGGCGGAGTAGCCCGGGCGCTTCAGCAGGCCGTCGTCCAGGATGACGCGGGCCGCAGGCTCGTTGTCGCAGATTTGCCAGAGCATGCGGCCGCCGGCCCGCCCGAGCGCGCCGATGCGCCGGTCGCGGAACTCCGGCCACGGAACGTCGCCCGCCCCGGCCATCGACGGGCCGAAGTCCGACCCGGCCGGGGCCATCACGTCGCTCAGGTGGCTGTACGTGCCGTGTCCGGGCAGCGATACGTACGTGCCGTACTCCTCGTTGGAGGAGAAGAAGCGGACGGCCGCGCCCCGCCGGTCGGCCAGCGCCTGTGCCCGCGCGAGCCAGGCCGGGTCGGCGTTCTTGCCGCCCCACAAGTCGATGCGCAGCGCCCGCGCCAGTTCCACGGCGTCCGCCGGGCTGCCCTTGCCCGGCGCCTCGATCTGGATGGTGAAGGGGCGCACGGCGGCCGGTATCGCCGCAGCAGGCGCCACGGCCGGCCTGTCCGGCCGCGGCAGAGCGCCGCCGACGTTTTCCACGGCCGGCCTGTCCGGCCGCGGCACGCGCACATCCAGCGCGTCCATCGCCCCGAGCGCCGCCAGCGACTCCACCGCGTAGCAGGTGGCCACGGGGTCCGACGGCCAGCCTGGCCGGTGGCCGAAGCCGCCGTCGGCGTTCTGGAGCGACCGCACGTACGCGACGCAGCCGTCCGCGTCCGCCGGCCGCGCCTTCAGCAAGGCAAGCGCCTTGACGGCCGCCCACGTGTAGGCCGCACAGTCCAGCCCGCCGAGGGCGGCCTGCGGCTGATGCGTGAACCCGCCGCACGGCAACTGGCAGCCGCGGAGCCACGCGGCTGTCTCGGCGGCCCGCTCGCCGGCGCGCCCGAGCGCCGCCAGGGCCAGCAGGCCCCAGTAAGCGTTCAGGACGTTGCCGCCGCTTCCGTCGGCCGCCGGGGTGTTGTTGAAACTGCCGTCCGGCCGGCGCCGCGAGTCCAGGTACTGCACGAGGGTCGGGGCGAGGTCCGTCATCGGCAGGCCGAGCACCGTGCGGCAGACGAAGGCCATCATCTCCTGCTCGAACACGGGGTATCCGCGGCGCTCGTACGTCGTGGGATAAGCCGACGGCTCGCGCCAGCGGCGGACCTCGGCGGCGAATTCGTCCGCGCTTTCGCCCAGCCACAGAAGCGCCTGCGCCTGCTGGTACACGAACGTTCGCAGGTCGGCCGCGTGGAGGCGCGTCTCCGCCCCGGGTCCGCGGATGGGATGGCCGGCCCGCACCATCGCGGCCGCGGCACGGGCGTCGGGCACCGGCCGCCCGAGCGCCCGGTACACGCCCGCACACGCGAACGCGGCCGCCAGGTACGAGTCGGGCTGGTCGGGCCATCCGAAGCCGCCGTCGGGGCGGCGGAGGCCTGCGACGTAGGCCAGGATGCGGTCTGCGGCCGGAGCGACGGCGGCGTGCGGCCGCTCGGCGCCGCGCGAGCCGGCATCGGCGCCGCGTTGCAGGGCGCCCGCCCCGGCCGCCGTGCTTTCGCGCAGTTGCGAAAGCACGCCGACAGGCGCGCCGGCGAGTCCGCCCACCGCCGCCTTGAGCACCGTTCGTCGCCGGATTCCGCCAGGAGAAGGTTCCATGCTGCCGCCCTCCGCGAAGCCCTCGGCGACATTTTGCCAGATTGCCGGCCGGCGGCAAGCAAAAGCCGCGGCCTGCACCTCGCGCGAAACGGATTCGCAGCAGCCGAAGGAGACCGGCCGCGCAAGGCCCGTGTCGGGCCGCTCAGCCGCGCGAAGACGGGAGAAAAAATCGAACTTCCGGCCCTTGACACGGGCCAGGCAGTATGTTACTATTCAATCACTCAAACACAGAGCCGGCTCGCCGGTCCCGGAGGTCCGAGGCGATGGACAAGCAGACGAAGCGCCTGTACAGGCTCAAGGCCGACCTCGTGGCGGCCGCGGGGCACCCCATCCGCCTGGCCATCATAGATTACCTCAAGGACGGCGAGCGGTGCGTCTGCGACATCGCCGCGCACGCCGACTCCGAGCGGTCAAACGTGTCGCGGCACCTCTCGGTGATGCTCAAGGCCGGCATCGTGGACTGCCGCAAGCAGGGCCTCCGCGTAATGTATTCCCTGAAGACGCCCTGCATCCTGGGGTTCCTCTCGTGCGTCTCCGACGCGCTTCGCGAGCGGCTGCACCAGGACAGCGCCCTGCTGAAACGGCTGTGAGTCGCGGGGCCGGCTTTTTTGGGCCAGGGGCG
>VGYT01000213.1 GCA_016872895.1 Planctomycetota bacterium | reverse complement strand
GCCGATGCCTCTCCTCGTGGGCGAGGCGGGATTTGAACCCGCACGGGATTTTGTCCCAGGGGATTTTAAGTCACCGGCCTCCCCGCCGCAAGCCTTTGATAACTCGCAAGTTACGAAATCCGCCCCTCCCCTTTCAGCGCCCTTTCAGCGCGCGGGCCAAGAGGCCAAGAACACGGCCGAAATGCCGCAAGACCTGGCCCAACTCGCCGCCACCTGGCAGCACCTGCCCGAAGCCATCAGGGCCGGCATCCTGGCGATGGTCAGCGCTGCTTCGCACCGGTGAGCCTGTACCGGCCGCTGCGGGGCGGCCCCTCGAACGCAACCAGGCCGCGGCCCTTCAGATGCGTCAACTCGCGCTTCACCGTGCCGGGCGCGGCCTTCATCTTGGCAGCAATCGCCGGCACGCGCAGCCCGTCGCCGCTGGCGAGAACGTCCAGAACCTGCCGCTGCCGCTCAGTTACTGGTTCACTTACTGGACCACTTACTCGCTCACCAACTGGATCAGTTACTCGCGCACCTACTGGACCACTTACTGGCTCACGCGCGTCCCGTCGAGCCGCGGGCCCTGCGCCGGATGTTGAGCCAGTAAAGTCATCCGTCGCGTCCAGGACGATGATCCACTCGCGCAGGCGGTACCCGTGAAGGCCGTCGTTGGCGATGACGTCGTCGCGGCCGCAGATGACGTTGAGGTGCTCGCGCAGTCGGGCCGTGATGTTCTGCCGGAGGGTGCGGACGCACCCCGTTACGGTCCCGACGCCGCCGTCGGCCCCGATCCGCGCGGCCATCGCCTCGCCGCTGATATGGGCGCATCTGTCATCATTACGTGTGTGCTTAAGCAGGTCAAGAATCATCCGCGAGTAGCCAGCGCCCGTGTCGCCGACAATTTTCACGCCGCAGAGTTCCACCCGGCTGGGATAGAAAAGCATCTCGCCGCCCTTGAACGGCACGGGTTCAGGCGAAGGCGTCGGGTTGACCGCAGGGGTCTGGCGCCAGAGGGCGTGCGCCTGATCCAGCGCCTTCTTCAACACCCTGCACAGCGTGTCGCCCGTGATCGCAAAAGGCTTCTCGATGAAATCCGTCGCGCCGTACCGCATGGCACGTGCCACCAGCCGCGGCTTGGCTTCGCAGAGCCGCACCGTGGCGACGATAGGCACGTTACGCAGCCGCTCGATGGCGCGGATTTGTTCGAGCAGGTTGAGCCCGTTGTCGATGGACGGGATACCGCCTCTCGAGCGGGCGGGGATTTCAAGGTCGATGAAGATGCAGCAGTAGTCGTTCTCCGCGAGCAGGGCGCGGGCCGCTTGCTGGCTGCGGACCCAGACGTACTCGTGGTCCAATGATGCGAAGGCGTCCTTCAGGTTACGGGCGATCTTGGGATCGCTGTGAATGGCCAGTGCAATGTGCCGCCTCATGATCGTACCCCCGGAGATTTCTCACGAGGCGGGGCTTGTCCAGGGTGCGTGGTGCTCCTGAAATTCCGACTGCGGGCAGAATCTCGCCCTCGCAGCACAGGAACCGCTCGTTGCCGCTGTAGGTGCGCGTCAGGGAGCCAGTACGGTCGGCGGAAGACGAAAGGACCCTCTGGAGAGAGCCGAAAACCGGACCGATGTCCGGGAGGAGCGTCAAAGTCAGCCAGCGCGCCACGGGTAGACCCCGCGTTTCCAGTCCGGCCGGCCCGCGACCCAGGCGGGCCGCTACCAGACGGGCGGCATGTTAATGTTGCGCCAAGGGCGGGTCAAGCATCTTCCGCAAAAAATCGGAAAAAAGCAGAGCCCCCGTAAGTTCTTACGCCACAGGTCTTTAGACAACCGCCCTCGGCTACGCCGCGCAGTCCCTGCACAGCACCTCGGCCTGTTCCAATACGGTCACGGCCCGTTCTCGTGCATGCTCGTCAACTACGACTCTCGCGGCCACCTGATTAGCGTCAGGCAGGGGTCGTAACGCCGACTGTTGCCGCAGGGCGGCGTCATCGGCCGCCGCACCGAACTCGTGCTCATCCCCTCCGGTCAGGGCCACATCGGCGTCTCTCTCACCGCACGAACTGTCTGCCGGCAATGTCTGATTACGGGCCGCGTCCGGAGTGGCCGTCATGCTGCCTATGTGCGACACATGGTGGCATGTCGCCTTGTATTGTTTCTACGAGCTGCCGGGCGAGGCAATCAAGATGTGCAAGCCGCGCGCCAGAGTCTTCTTGTATGCATAGTGCGCTCGGACCGCGGAATCGTCTCCCACGGTATTGAGCGCAACGTCCCGGTGCAAGCCTGCTGCTCTTGTCTTGTCTCTTTGCTCCACAAGGAGGAGGACAAGGTTCATGCATGCTTCCGCGTTGTTCATGGCGGATCGTATGGCAGATGTCTCAGCGATGTTAGCCAAGCGGGCCTCAGAGACAATCTTATCGGCCTGCGACTTGAATCCCTGGGCCGCCAGAATGTCTTGAAGGACTATCATGCACGCCCTCAGGTGGGCGCTCTGCGCACGATAGGCAGAGTCCTCCGTGATCATCGCAAGCAACAGATCCTGCTGAGCCTTGCCGAACGACGCGCACAGGCCCGGGTGGTCTTTCTCCAACACTTTGCACCAGATACCCAACAGACCGAGAAACGCCCGGTCTTTCTTAAAGACCGCCCGGAGGGCTGACGTCTCTCCGATCATGTCAGTATCCAGTTCAGTCTGCACACGGGCGACATCGGCCGAAACGTCCTGCCCTGTCATGGCAGCCTCCATCTGAATCAGAATGGCTAGGAGGCCTGCCCCGGCGTCTGAACTCTTGCTGATCGCCCGCCAGGCGGAGTCTTCCGCCACCAGGTCGAGTTCGAGCGACTGCACCAGCGAGTCCGCCTGCAACTTCATCTGGGCGTAGGCAGGGGATCGGAAAAACTGCTCTCGCACTGCACGCTTCCGGGCTTCCGCCAGGGCGCGTTGCGCCTCCTCCTCCCGCCTCCGCTGTTCGGCCACACGGCGTTGCTCTTCTGCCTGGCGCCGTCGCTCCTGCTCGGCGCGAACCCGCGCCATTGACGCCTCAAGGTTCTGCTTGGTGGCGCTAGCCTTGGAGAGCGATTGGACAACCACCGGGTCGTCTGGGGGCTGCTTGTGGAGGTAGTCCAGGAGTTGATCATACTGGGCAATTGCCTTCGGAAGGCCCTGCTCCCGTGCCGCTTCGTCAAGGACGGTCTGCAGAAGGCTTCTGCCCGAGGACGGCTTCTGCTCATCCAGGCCCTGAGCCGCCTGGGCAGCTTCGGCCTCCAGGATACGGATCCTGGCCTCCCGAGCACCCCGCGTTGCGCGATGCCTCGCGGCATTCGTGTCGGAGTCATCGGTCGGCGACGCCTTGAGGAAGTCGAGCAGCCTCTTGTACTCGCATTCTGCTCCTGCCCAGTCGCCGGAGCGCAGGCATGCCGCGGCCTTGGCCTGGCCTTGCACAAGAGCAGTCTTAGCAACGGTTTTCCGAAGTTGCTCATCGGCGAGTTGGCGGTCGCCAATTGTGGCTACCACCTCTTCGTACTTCTGCTGGGCAGCAGCGGCGTTGCCTTGGGAGGCGAGCGAATCCGCCTGTGAGCACAAGCCGAGGATTCGGCCACGGTTATCCTGTTCCCACGTGTCTCGTGGCCAGAAAACATAGAGAGGCAAACCGACAACAAACGCGGCCGCCAGCGCGCCCACGACTTTGACGTGCCACGGGTACCCTTCCGCTTCCTCGCGAGGCCCGTGAGGAGCAGTCTTGGGCAACTTCTTAGTAGCCATGCGGGAAGATAAGGGGCCGATGTGCCTCTCGTCGTCCGCTACAGGGGCTTTGGGGATGACAATGATCTCCCCGCATTGGGGGCAACCACATACGTGCACGGCGCCGCCGTCGGGTAAGCCAATGCTTGCGCCACACTTGGGGCATGTAAGTGGCCGTGCCATTCGATTTACCCCAGGCGCCAATCCAGACGCCGCCAGCGGCCAAGCAGCAAAACCAGATACATTACCTTCGGTAAATGCGACTCCGCAAATCAGCGGCAAGAGTCGGGTTTAGCCGCAGAAGCGTCTGATATATGTCAAGAGCCTTGATTCGGTCGCCCATTGCCAAGTGATTCAGAGCGAGGGTGTGATAGGCTTGCGCCTCGTCGGGCTTGAGTCGGATCGCGCTCGTGCAGGCCGCCGCCGATTCCGCGTAGCGCTGCATTTCGTAAAGGCTTATAGCCAGCCCCGTGTGGGCGGGCCAGAAGTCTGGCGACAGCCGGATAGCCGTCTGGAAGGCGGCAACGGACTCGGCGTATCGTTTCTGGCTCTGATAGGCGTATCCCATGCCGAAATGCCCGACGGCTGAATCGGGTGTCAATTGCACTGCCTCGCGGAAGGCTTCGAGCGCGAGATCGTAATTGCCCAGTTCCGTATGCAACAGACCGAGTACGCACCAGACCTGCGGGTTCGCGGGTTCCGTCCGGCGGAGGGCCTGGAGGATGCGGACAGCGTCGCTCCACCGTTCCTCGCCGATGGCCTGCATAGCTTCCTGGATGTCCCGCCCCGCCTGGCCGCTCAGGGGCCGCCCACCGGCACTTTTCAGCGGGACGGGCTTGCTCTCCTTAGCCTTGGCGAGGATTTCATGCACCTTTTCGGTTGGGACAGCAAAGTTGAGGTTCTGAATGCCCTCGCGCGAACCCAAAGTTGCCACGCCCACGACGCGAGCGCTCGTGTCCAGGACAGGCCCGCCGCTTGAGCCAGGACTGATGGGCGCCGTCATCTGTAGCACTGCCAGCCCGGGTTCAAGCGAGCGCAAGCCGCTCACAAGGCCGTCGGACAGGGTATTGGAGAGGCCTACGGGATTGCCGATTGCATAGATGCGGGCACCGACGGCGGGTGCTTCGCCTTTGCCAAGGAGATTCAGGGTCGGAAGGTCCTTGCCGTTAACCTTGAGCACAGCGAGGTCCGACTGCTCGTCCAAGGCCAGGACGCCTTCAACGAACAGTGTGGCTTCGGAAGGGAGCACGACGGTCGCAAACCGGGCCTTGGCCACCACATGGTAGTTCGTCACCAGGATGCCATCCGAGGAGACAAAGAAGCCCGACCCCAGCCCGATTTCCTTGAATTTCTCGTCGCGCACAACGATGCGGACGACCGCCGGCGAGGCGCGCTTGAAGAGTTCTTCTGCAGAGAGGGCCGCGCGAGCATCCATTGGCAGGGGCGCGGGTGTCTTGGGCGCGGATGGCAAAACTGAGGGCGACGCAGGCGCGCTTGAGGCGGCAGGTGCACTGGCGGGCGCGGGCTGCCGCTCAGACTGCGCGGCTTGGGAAGGCACAGGCGCCGTGCTTCCGGCGGGTGGCGCACTCGCCTGAGACTCGGGGCCGGGAACCGTTGTCGGCGCCGCGGCCAGTGGTTTAGGGGGCACCGTTGCCGAACCCGCGGTGGAAACAGGGGCTGACGAAGGTCGATAGGTGACCACCACGAAGATCACAACCAGGGCCAGCACTGTCGCAAAGGCCAACCAGACCGCCGGGTTACGCCAAGGCGACGGCTCTCGGTCTATCTCCTCCTCCTGAGACAGCTTCTTGGCAGGAAGGGGCGTTTCTACCGGCGACGTTCGCGCGAACATCGCCTCGTTGGAGATTGCCGGTCCCGATTCAACCTTGAGGCTCTGGCCGCATCGGGGGCAAGAAACCGCTTGGCCGAGAACAGACTGTTTCTCTCGGAACTTGTGACCACAGTGCGGGCACCGGATATGGATAATCATGTCACACCTTCCACCCCAAGGCGGTCTTGGGTCCGCCACGCAGCACCGCGTTGGCCCGCCACCCCGCAGGGCCGTCACTTGCCGGCAGCACTTGGAGCAGGTTGGTCGGGCGTAGGCTCGTACACCTTATCCCCAATGCGAAGGCGACCTTTCTCAAGTCGCACGCAAGGCAGAGCCATGGGCAATGGCTGGCTCGCGGCCTGGACGGTCACGTCCGCATCTCCAAGCGTAAAGCCCTTCAGCGACTCCGGCGGCGGGCGACGCTTCGGCTCACTGCCAAGCGTGAGGATGCTCTTGTCCTTATCCCACTCGTACCCCACGCGCCATGTCTGCTGAAAGGCCTCGTCCTTGCCGAAGGTTCGCCGGACTTCAACCAGACCGTCGTAGCGAAACACCCACACGCTACTCACGTACCCGCCCGGCAGGAAATCCGGACCAGCGCCTCCTTCGACCTGGCGCCAACGCCCCCGGACTTCTACAGGGGGAGGAGGCTCAGCCGGCGGCCGCACGATTCCCTCGGGCTTGGCACGGGTTGTCGGCGGAGGCGGGGGCGGAACATTAGGAATCTGTCCTGGGGCCACCTTGCTAGGCCGACGGGTGCCCACGGTGGGAGGGCTGGGGGCACCCCCGCCCAGCGGCGTGCCGCTTCCGGAAGCGGTCTTGGTGCTGGCCCCAGGAGCGGTTGGGGATTTCTCTCCCGGAGCCGCCTTCTGAGGGGGTCCTTTCGACACTGCCCCCCCCGCGGTGGTCGCGTGCTTGGCGGCGGCCTGCCGAGCGGCTTCAGCACGCTGGGCGGCCTGCTTGGCCCGGTCCGCTGCTGCTTGAGCCTGCTTTGCCAAGCCCGAGGCCGGCCCGCTCCCACGGAGGCTAGCCTTGGCTGCCGCCTGAGCGAACTGCCCGGCACACTGTGCCGCTTGGCCCGCGGCAGCGCCAGCTGCAGATGCCGCGGCGCCAGCCCGCTGTGCGGCATCGTTCACTTGTTCGGCCGCCCGAGCCGCGCCCTGCATGTCTCCCGATGCCGCAGCGGCTTCTGCCGATTGCGCCGATTGGCCGGCCTCGGCGGCGCATACTTCGGCCTTATCTGCTTCCTGTTCCGCGAGGTCCGCGGCTTGGGCCGTCTTGTCCGCAAGTTCGCCCAACTGGGAGACCGCCAGCGCGGACGCCACGTGCTGCGCCGCCGTTTCGCGGGCTGCTTCGGCTCTCTGGGCCGCCTGTTTCGCGCGTTCAGCCGCTGTCTGGGCCCCCTGCACGACACTGCGAACGGCTTGGTTGTCAGCAATCCCCGCTTCCTCAGCCGCCCCGGCGGCATCGCTTGCAGACCGCGCTGCCGCTTCGGCCTCCGCTGCCGCAGCCGACGCCGCCTCGCCTGCTCGCACTGCCGCGCCGCTTGCCTGCTGCGCCGCCTGCATAGCGCCCTGGGCATCCCCGGCTACCGCAGCGTCATTCGCCGCCTGGGCAGCCTGGCCCGCCTCAGCGGCACAGGCCTCAGCCTTCCCAGCCTGCCCATCCGCCGCAGTGGCTGCCTGAGCGGCCTTTGACGATAGGCCCGCCACGCCAGATACAACTGCCGCGAGCGAGGCACGCTGTTCGGCCATCTGTCGAGCAGCACTGGCTCTCTGGGCCGCCTGCTTTGCCCGCTCGGCGGCCACTTGCGCATCTTGCACCAGGCTCTGGGCAGTGCCGTCGCCACTTGCCGTCTGGGCCGCCATCTTGGCAGCCTCGTCCGCTGATTGAGATGCCACTGCGGCCTGGGCGGCGGCAGCCGCGGTCGATTGCGCGGCGCTTTGCGAAGCGTTTCGCGCCCGTCCAGCAGACTGCTTAGCCGCTTGGGCATCGCCCGACGCGGCGGCATCGCATGTTGCCTGGGCGTGCTGGCCAGCCGCAACAGCGCTCGCCTCGGTACTCGCGGCGGCTTTCTCTGCTTCATCAGCCGCCTGGCCTGCCTTGGCAGCCAGGTCTGCAATCCGCGAGGCATCGGCGCGAGGTGTTCCTCTTGCGACCGCGTCGGCAACGTTGTCCGTGCGTTTCTCCGTTGCTGGCGACTGAGGCTGGGGTGTTTGAGCAACCGGGCCTTGCGCATCACGCATCTGGGCGACGGCCGACTGAGCTCGGGCGGCATGTTCCGAGGCTGCTCGGCTTGCGCTCTCGGCTCTCTGCGCGGCTTCCAGTGCGTGTTTGGCAACGGTCCCGGCTCCGCGAAGCGCTTCCCTGACGGCGTCGTCCGTTTCACACGCGGCCTTGCGGGCCGCAGCGGTTGCTGCCTGCGCAAGATCCTTCGCCGCATTGGCTCGGGCGGCCGCCTCCGCAGAGGCAGCCTGCGCGCGCCTCGCGGCGTCCGCAGCCTGGCCTGAAGACCGCGATGCTTCCTGGCGGTTGCCGGAAGCCGCTGCCGCTTGGGCGTTCCTAGCGGCGCGCTCGGCCTCCTCGGCGCAGGCTTCGGCGCGACCGGCCTGTGCCGACGCATCGGCAGACGCCTTTGCAATCTGCCGGTACAGTTCCCGAATCCTGGCTTCTTCCTCAAACGAAACAAGGCGTCCGGCAGGCCGCTCACAAGCCGTGCCAATAAGCCCTAGCAAAGAAAGCAGGCACGCGGCAAGAATTGCCTTACCATCCCTGATGGCATCTGCTTGGAACCGGGCGCACCATCCGAAAACGGCTTTCCGAGGGCGCGGAGGGGCGGGATGAGCGGTCATGGCAATTACTCCGGTTGATGCCCCGCGGTCGGCACAACCGTAAACGCTCCGCCCTCGGGAACGACGGGATCAGCCACGTAGCGATAGCTGGTGGCCGCGACGGCATCCTTCAGCGTCTGAAAGGCGGCGAAGGACTCGCTGTCGTTGTAAACGAAAAAGACGATATAGTGCGAGCCGGCCGGATAACGGGCAAGTGACGACATGAATGCATCTGCGCCCCCGGGTTCTCGCGGAACGGGGTAGCCGGTTCCGTCAATGGGGGCAACCTTCGCTGCTCGGACGGAGAAGTCGCCGGCCGAGACGGGCGTCATCATGCAGTGACCGGCTCGTTGCTGGCCGCCGAACCAGTTGAACCGATGCTCAGGGTCCAGAGCATAAGCGCGGGCGCCTTTGATGACGTA